>NZ_CP028924.1:3690378-3997910 GCF_003061515.1 Colwellia sp. Arc7-D | reverse complement strand
TGATGGTTTACTTGCCTCAGTATGAGCGGTGTAAAAAGTGTGGTAGCCATCTCGATCGCGATAATGGAAGTTGGGGTCTAAGGTAATTGCGGTTAAAGCTACAATATTAGGGTTTTTAAGCGCTAACTTTAGATCGAAAAATGCAGAGGAAGATACTTGGTTATTATGTATTTGATAAATTTTTCCCGCTTGTGTTGCGATGAAATAATGATCCTCATCACCTAGAACGGGTAGTACGGTTTGCCATTGGTCATTATTTAATGCCGCCTTATCAAGATTTGCTATTGTTGATAATTCCAATTCATTTATTGTTTGTACTTCAGCATTGGCGGTGAGATTAACAATAGCCAGTATTATGAAAAGAAAGCCTAATGTACCCTGCTTAAACCCGCTGCCTTTTTGCATAAATATAGTACATCCCTTGATGATTTATCATAGGCAGCTATTGTTTAATCTTTAGCAATTAAAACAGCTTGTTGGGCATCTATGAATTGATTTTTATTCTTATTATTAAGATAGCTTAATTTCCCGTCAACTACTATTTGATCATTTATTTTTCCATGCTCGGCCAAGTAAAGTGCTTGTTTGCCCCAAACATGTATTGGTCGCTGTATTGTCACCGTATGATATTTGTGAGTTATCGCTGAAAATATTTGTTGCTCAGACTCTACAATTACTTCTGTTAGCTCTTTATTGTGCTCAGTAGTGAGTACGTTAATATCAGATATTATATTACCACTATAATGAATTTGGTTTATGGATTGAGCATAACCTTTTGGAAATGTTTGGGCATAGGTTGCGTGAATAATTTCACGATTATTTTTTTTACTATTAATTAAGTAACCTTGCACTAAAATAATATCACCCTTATCGGCGTGAATAAGTGCACGTTCAACAATGTCACCGATGACTTTTACCGTATGGTAACTCGTCCACTCTTTAAATTTATTATTGGCTTTATCAAACCACCGACTATGGGTAGCTAAGGTAAATTCTGCAAAAGCTACAACGGGATTGGCTTGATAACGAATGTCAGGCTTGTTTACTAAATTACCTAATAAGGTAACGGTACATAAATGATTTTGAGGTAATTCAGCTAACATAAGGCTACTTGTGATAATAGGAATAAGGTCGTCGACAGTTTATTCAGTGCAAAAGAATGACTATAGTATAAGCTGCTTGTTAATTTCAGTATCAAATAAATTTTTAATGAGAATAGCAAATTCTTTTATAAATACAGACTGCTCATTAGTTACTGGTTTGTTGATCACACCAGATAAAATTTCTTGTAAGTCATAAACTATAACATCAATTTCTCGAATGATGGTATTTCGTTGCTCAAAGGTTAAGTCTGGGTTTTGACTGCATAAAGCAATAATTTGCGCACCCATTTCAAGTTCAATAACTTCTAACACTGAGCTAGTGTTATTATTAATATTTGTGCTGTTTTCGAATAAGCTTAAATGAGCGGTTAAATATTCAATAATATGAATATAGCCCTCAGTGTCAGTAATCATTTTCGTTTCTATCATATTTTATTCTTACTATACTTTAAGGTAAATCATTAATACAAAACTGAAATATAAGTGAATGTTTTAAACATAGTATCTCATATAGGTAAGTGAAAATTGACACCTAATCTTAGCAAAGTATAGGTGTCCTGAAAAATTAAACCATTATGCAGCGTTGGTGCTCTCAAAAATTTTGTCAGCAGAAGCTGCAACAAAACCTGTGTATAGTTCACCGCTTGCCATTGGGTAGCGTTTGGCAAATTCATAAAAGCAGCTTGGAATAGCTACTGTTTTATCTGAAAATTCAACCATTACGTGGTCAGCCATCGTTGAAGATTGCTCAAGTTTAACTGCTTCATCACCTTTGATCTCACCACCTGTAGTGTTGAGCTTAAAACCACCGACTTTAACGGCGTCATTAACCGCTTCAATAGAGTCGTAATTGGCTAAATGATTTATGCTAACCGTAAAGTGGTTTGCGCGGTAGCCCCATGCAGCAACCCAAGCGGCATATTCACTTTCGCTGAGTAAATCTAAATACTCTTGATGACTAACTTTCCAGTGTGTACCTGAGTATAAAAAACTATCAACATTGATATCTGCTTGGTCTATACCAGCAACCATTTTTTTGATGATTTCTTGAACACGTGGAGAAAATTCTTCTACTAATAGCTCACTAATAAATACTTTAGGTAAACTTGTATCGGCATGCTCAAAGTGCTTAGCATATAACTTTTTAGCTTCGAAGTGGTATTCGCCACCTTCTGTGTAGCCTAAGTTAAGTAAATGTGCTGAAATTTTTTCGATATTAACTTTCGCAATATTAAAGGTGCGGTAAGCAACGTGATCGTTGATCAGGTCGTCCCCGTTGCTTAAAAGTTGATGTACTTTACCTGCCGACGGAGTAACTTCTAAATAGTTTTGCCAAATGTTGTTAAATAAATCTTTAACCGGTGTCATGTCAATTTCCTAAATACTTAAATAAAATGAGTGTCAATATCCCATGCAGGCTGAGTGATATGTAAGGCTATTTAGTCAATCTTTCAATGATGCATTGAAGATATATTTGGGACAGCAAGTTGAACAACCACTCAGAACTGGTGGCTATATTTGATCGATATTTTTGAAAAAGCTGGGACGGATCCCAGCTTTTTTTAATGGGCAGTAATGTTTCATTTCGATGCGTTTTTACTGGTTATTTAATGGTTAAACCAGGGCTTAACGCAGCGGGTAATGATACTTTTTCCGCTTCAACTGATGCTACAGGGTAAGCACAGTAATCAGCGGCATAAAATGCACTTGCTCTGTGGTTACCACTCGCGCCAATACCACCAAACGGTGCAGCACTACTAGCGCCAGTAATCGGCTTGTTCCAGTTTACAATGCCAGCACGAATACGACGGAAGAAGTGATTGTATAAGTCTTCGCTATCACTTAATAAGCCAGCCGATAAGCCGAATGAAGTATTATTTGCTTCATCGATCGCCGCGTCAAAATCAGTATAACGGTAAACTTTTAATAATGGACCAAAGTGTTCATCATCAGGCATTTCAGTAATATTTGTTACATCAATAATACCCGGAGAGATAAAACCTGTACCTTCTTCAAGGTGTTTCATCATAACAATTGATTCAGCGCCAAGGTCGAGTAGTTGTTGTTGTGCTGCAACTAAACCTAATGCGGCTTTTTCAGAAATCATTGAACCAATAAATGGTTGGTCTTCATCGTCAAAGTAGCCAATTTTGATGGCTTGTGTACTAGCAACAAGTTTAGCTAATATAGCATCGCCTTGTGGGCCTACTTCAATGAACAAGCGGCGAGCACAAGTACAACGTTGACCTGTCGTAATAAATGCCGATTGTAAAATGTCGTGTACTACGGCATCTATATCACTGACATCTTTGATCACTAATGGGTTATTACCGCCCATTTCAAGTGCTAAAATTTTACCCGGTTGACCACCAAATTGTTCGTGTAAAAAGTGACCTGTTGTTGAGCTGCCCGTAAAGAACAAACCGTCAATTTGTGGATGGTTTGCCAATGCTTTACCCGTTTCAACTTCACCTTGAACCATATTGATAACGCCAGCAGGTAAGCCAGCTTTTAACCAGAGTTTTAAGGTTTCTTCAGCAACCATAGGCGTTAATTCGCTTGGCTTGAATACCACGGTATTGCCAGCAATAAGTGCAGGAACAATATGACCGTTTGGTAAATGACCAGGGAAATTATAAGGGCCGTAAACGGCAACAACACCATGAGGCTTATGACGAATAAATGCTTTAGCACCTGGCATCGGGTTTTCAACAGTGCCAGTACGCTCTTCGTTTGCGCGAACAGATATTGCTATTTTACCGACCATAGCGCCCACTTCTGTACGAGTTTCCCAAAGTGGTTTGCCGGTTTCAAGTGCAATAGTGGTAGCAAATGCTTCTTTGTGTTCAGTTAATAGCTCAGCAAATTTAACCGCAATCGCAATACGATCTTCAATCGGCGTGTTAGACCATGTTTCAAAGGCTGCGCGCGCTGCCATAACTGCTTCGCCAACTTGTGCTGGAGAGGCTGTTTTACCTTGCCAAATTACTTGATTTTTAGCTGGGTTTTTTGAAAAAATTTCATGGCCTAAACCTGCTGTCCATTGACCATTAATAAGTTGTATATTGTGTGACATGTTTATTTCCTCTGTGCGTATAGCGCTCATGAGTGTAATTATGAGTAATGTTTATGGTTAGTTTGAAACTAGGCGCACCCAGTCTCCTTCGTTAACCATTAATGCCTCGGCAACTGCTTGTGTTATCACCACTTGATTAGCGGTATCACGCAGTAATATCGGGGCTTGAGTTGCTCTAAAATCTGCAACCTTGTCATTACAAATGATATATTTATTGTCTTTTGCAACTTCGCCAATGATAACTTGACACTTTTTGCTCTCACGTACTGTTTTAACTGATGCTGTTTGTGTTTCTACCGTTGGGGCCGGCATCAAAAATATCAACATAGCCACGACGTGAGAAACCTTCAGCTTCGAGTAATCTTAACGCCGGTACAGTTTTTGGATGTACCTTGTTAATAACTCGTTGTGCTTCTGGGCTTAACAAGTTGACGTAAATTGGGTATTTAGGCATTAATTCAGCGATAAATTCTTTTTTACCAATACCTGTTAGATAGTCAGCCGTAGGGAAGTCGAGCGAGAAAAAGTGCTCTTCTAGCCATTTCCAAAATGGTGAAGCACCATCTTCGTCTGAAACCCCACGCATTTCTGCGATAACTGTTTCTGAAAAACGTTCGGTATGCTCTGCCATAAATAGAAAGCGAAAACGTGATAAAAAACGCCCGTTACGATTCTTACGATGACTTTCACTCAAAAATAAAGTGCAAATTTCAGAGGCACCTGTGTAGTCATTACATAACGATAATGTTTCAACAGTATTGTATATATTAAGCTCACGAGAGCTATGCACAACTTTACCTAAGTGGTAATGATAAAATGCATCATCCAAACCAACAGCCGCTTCAATACCACTGGTGCCGACAACAGCACCTGTTTTGGTATCTTCCATCACAAACAGGTAACCTTCATTACCGGGTTCAGTAACTGTGCTTTTGAAAGAAACCTCAGCGTGAGCAATACGTTTTTTCAGTAGATTTTCGTTGACCGGCAGTGATGTAAAACCGTGTCCTGACTCCACAGCAATACGATGCAGTGCATCATAATCACTACTTTGAATAGGGCGTATTATAATCATAGAAAACTCTCAATGAGACGCTCAAATACTATTGTTGATCATAATATTTGAGCGCTATAATAATGGGTAACTTACTTAGTTAATTTAGCTACTGCTTTTTCAAAACGTACTAAACCTTCAGCAATATCTTCATCAGGAATAACTAATGAAGGTGCAAAGCGTATAATGTTAGCACCGGCAACAAGTGTCATTACGCCTTCGTCCATCGCGGCATTTAAAAACTCTTTTGCTCTGCCTTGGTATGCGTCAGTTAAGACAGCACCAATTAATAAACCTTTACCACGAATTTCACTAAAGACATTATATTTTGCGTTAATGGCATTTAAACCTGCAACATAAAGCTTAGCTTTGGCTTTAACACCGTTTAATACTTCTGGAGTATTTACGGTATCAAATGCGGCTTCTGCAACAGCACAAGCTAATGGGTTACCACCGTATGTACTACCGTGTGTGCCAACTTTAAGGTGTTTGGCGATATCTGTTGTTGTGATCATCGCGCCGATTGGAAATCCGCCGCCTAGTGCTTTAGCCGTGGTTAAAATATCAGGTGTAACACCTAAGCCCATGTAAGCATATAATTCGCCTAAACGACCTACGCCTGTTTGAACTTCATCAAATACTAGTAGTGCGTTATGTTGGTTACAAAGTTCACGAACACCTTTGGCAAATTCATCCGTAGGTGAAACGATACCGCCTTCGCCTTGAAGTGGCTCCATTACAACGGCACAAGTTTTGTCAGACATAAGCGCTTTTAAGCTGTCTAGGTTGTTGTATTCAGCGTGATCTATATCACCAGGCTTAGGACCAAAACCATCAGAATAAGCCGCTTGACCACCTACAGTAACGGTGAAGAATGTACGACCGTGGAAACCTTGTTTAAATGCAATGATTTGAGATTTTTCAACGCCATAGTTTTCAAGTGCCCAACGACGCGCTAGCTTTAAAGCGCCTTCGTTTGCTTCAGCGCCTGAGTTAGCAAAGTAAACTTTATCAGCAAAAGTATTATCCGTTAATTTTTTTGCTAAACGTAATGCCGGCTCGTTGGTCATCACGTTTGATAAATGCCAAATTTTATTAGCTTGTTCTGTTAATGCGCCAACTAAAGCTGGGTGACAATGTCCTAAACAGTTAACGGCAATACCACCGGCAAAATCGATAAACTCACGATCTTGTTGATCCCAAACACGCGAACCTAGACCGCGAACAGGTATAACAGCAGATGGTGAATAGTTTGGCACCATAACATCATCAAATAACTCACGATTTACTGGGAAGTGGTTAGACATTGTAAATTCCTTATATATTTAGGATATGTAATCAATAATTGTGTAATAGCTTTGTAATAGCCAATGCTAGCAAAACTAAATGCATTAACGAGTGATGCATTATTTAAATGCACAACAAATTAAAATAGGCACGGATTATGACAGAAAAAACAGACAGTGTCTTGTCAAAGTGCGCTGAAGCCCTTGTAAAATAAAGGATGCTCCGTTTTTATTCATTTTTACTGCATAACTATATTTGCTGTGTTTTTACACTCTGTGGCTAGTTATTAGCGTTATATGTCACCTAAGCTGATCTGTAATTACTTATCGTGTTTCATAATTAATCAAAAATAATTTTTCGATTTGAGCATTTTTGGTAACTTTAATCGCTGATATTTGATAAACAGCGGCAGAATAAAGGAGATAGCGCCTTATATTAACAATAAATAGTTATTAATAATGAGCTGATAGTGAAACAAATATTAATTAAAAATGAGTTTGATGTGATCGATATCACTTTTCTTTAATAAGGCAATATCAGTTTTTGTCAGTCGACCAGCCATTAATAAAGTTTTGGCTTCTTCAGCACTAATAAGGTCTTCTTTTGCCAAGCTTCTAAACGCAACATAGGCTTTGGCTTTGGTAACTAATTTTGCAATTGGACACATGTTCTTAGTTTCTGTCGCGTAAGCAAGATCAAATAAAGGCTCAGTAATTTGTAAGCGATCAAAGCGCATAAGCTCGACCATATCAGCCGCTACTTTACTGCTGCGCTCGAGTAATTGTTCAAGCAATAAATCTGGTGCGGTATCAAGTGTTTGCAATATATCATGTAGCTTTTTATCTTTATTCTCGTATGAAGCACGTAAATCTTTATTGTAAAGCTCGCTGTAAGTATCTAAAAATCCGCGTGTTACGGCTAATAAACCTAAATTGCTAAGCATGCCTGCGGTAAACGCGGTGAATTCATCTAAGCCTTCTTCTTTCGCTAATCGCTGAGAAGCAAGCGCAATAGATAGGCTATCGTTCCATAATTTGCGTTTCATTAATGGGTAAGGAGATGTGCTTGTTGGCAACCAATGCTTTAGCATAAATGTAGGCATAACCAATTTTAGGTTGTCTAACCCGACATAGCTTAAGGCTAAGCTCGGCTCAGTAACCTGTATGTCTGAGCGTTTTCGATATTGAGGTTTGTTGACTAAATTAATTAAGTCGTTACAAAGCCAAGGGAGTGATTTAGCTAATGGCGTGATGCGATTAATACTGGCTGCTTTTACCGCTAATATTTCCATGATTGAAGGGGCGGCATCTTCAATTTTTAGCACGTTCGTGTAGAGATTTTCTTTGTTATCGAACACTTTGTTGACTTGAGTATTAACACGCTTAAAAAATTTATTTTTAACTTGTGCTTTAAAGTGTTCTGCACCGTGTGCTTGAATAATTTTGTTTTTGTTGGTTTCTTCTTCTACTGCTAGCAACTCACGTCGGCGATTAAATTGCTCACTGTTTTGATGCTTAGTCATATTAATTTTACCGTTTTTTTGATTGGCAAAATCTTTACTTATCGCAAGGCTTAGTACGCGACTGTAGATAGGGAGAACTAATTTGTTATTTTCAAATATTTGCATCAGAACTTCATTGTTAGTTTTTGTGAATAATCTAAAAATTCGAAGGTTAGTTAAGTTATCGACCTATTGGTGTATATCATTAGGCGAAATTTTATCATCTATTTGATCCGCGTATTGGTCAATAAAATTTTGCAATAATTGATGACCTTGCTCTGTTAACACCGATTCTGGATGAAATTGCACACTCGCAATAGCTAATGTTTTGTGTCGCAAAGCCATTATTTCTTGTTGATTGTTTTCAGTTACCCAAGCGGTTATTTCTAGCACATCAGGTAAAGAATGTTTATCAACAATTAAGGAATGATATCGAGTAACTGTTAATGGCTGTTTTAGCGCGCTAAATAACCCTTGTTCATTATGACTGATGAGACTAGTTTTTCCATGCATTACTTTATTTGCTTTAATAACTTTAGCACCAAAGTGCTGGGCAATACATTGATGACCTAAGCAAACACCTAGTATGGCAATGCGGCCTTTAAATTTTTCGATGATTGCCAGTGACAAACCCGCCGCATTTGGATCACAAGGGCCAGGTGAAATCACAATATATTGTGGTGCCAATGACTCAATTTCAGCTAAGCTGATTTCATCATTTCGACAAACTTTGACATCTTGCCCTAGTGCCTGAAAATAATGTACTAAGTTAAACGTAAAAGAGTCGTAATTGTCGATCATTAATAACAAAAAAATACCTGCGTAAAACTGAATCGTAAACGGGCGTTATTCTAATCTTTTATTGGAAGCCATTCTACCTTTAGCTTAGTTTTGCCCGTAACCGCTCTATTTAAGGTCTTGATTTAGGTATTCATAAGAAATTAAAGGCAGAACTTTTGGTAAAATGCTTTTAATTGTTGCTGAGCTTGTTGGTTGCTAATAACAGTGAAAGATACTTTTTCGCCCGGACGCATTTGGCTTAATCGAAATAAATCTGTTTGCATTACGGTGCCAAGTACTGGATAGCCGCCCATGGTTTGTCGCTCTTTCATTAATATGATGGGTTGTTCGTTGTCAGGAAACTGCACCATGCCAAAAGTTACAGGCATTGATAATAAACAACGGTTACGTAACGGCTCTGAAAGAATTTTTTCGTTAGCTGAGTTAGCGGGTGATGTTGGTGAATGCGCTACACTAAGCCGATACCCCATGCGGTTACTATCAGGTGAAATATGATATTTAGTGTTTAAAAATTGTTGTTGTTGCTTATGGCTCATTTGAGAAAATAACTTACTGGGCATAATGCGTAAAGTGAGATTTTTATGTGCGTAAAATTGAGTCGGCGCTTTAGTTGGCTTGTTTGCGGCTAAGGCTTTAGTTGTTTTTACTGCAGACTGAGTTAATAACTTACTTTGTGCTGGAAAGAACAACTTACTGCTCATTGTTAACTTTTTAGCGGTAAAACCTAAGGCCATTTCATTGATGGTTTGAGAAAAGCTCCCTAACCAAGGTTGTTGTGCTTCTTGGCAGGTAAAACCACCGAATACCGCTATATAAGTATACAAACCGGTTTTGGGCATAGCCAAATCAAGAATGTCGCCAGCTTGCAATAGATAGCATTGCCAGTGAGTAATTTGTACATTATTTATTTTAGCTTGGCAGTCCGCACCGGTTATCGCCAATGTACAGGCTGATTTGGCTTCAAAGCTTACTTGTCCAAGAGTAATTTCTATTGCGGCACAGTGGCTTTGTTTATTTTCGTTTTTTACTTTAATGCCATTGGCTGATAATGCTTCGGCAATGATTTTATTCGCACTTAAAAATGCGAATTCATCGGCGGCACCGCTAGCACTAAACCCTAAGTGCTGTGCATTAAGTCGACCAAGATCTTGAATGCTTGCCTGACCATTAATACTGATTATTTCAAGGTGATTTTGGCTCATGCTTTTACACCTTTTTGTAGCGCTATAAATTCAGCTTTAGTGATGGCATAAAATTTTACATTTTGTCCAACGTTTATGGTGGCATTAAATTGGCCATTTTTACTTTCATACATAGGCAGCGGCGTTTGGCCAATAATGTGCCAGCCGCCAGGGCTCTCTATCGGATAAATTGCACTTTGCTGTTCAGCAATAGCAACCGCACCTTGTGGTACTTTCAAACGAGGAGAGGATTTTCGCGGTAAATGTAAAGTTTGAGGTAAGCTCGCTAAATAACAAAAACCGGGGGTAAAACCCAGAGCAAACCCATGGTAGATATTAGCGCTATGTTGTTTAATAACGTCATCCATCGACATATTGCAACGTTGCGCTACCTCAGCTAAATCCCACTGTTGGTCAATGTCATAGTAAACCGGAATGTTGATGCAGTTTGTATTGTTATCTTTTAGCTCACCACTATTATCATGGTCTTCACTAATGAGATGATCTTTAATAATGGTTTGAATTTTGTTAATAAGTTGCGAGCTGTCAGTTAATAGTGGGTTGAAATAAACCATTAAACAATGATAACTCGCCACGGTTTCTATGATCAACGCGTCTAATTTCTGCACAAGAACTTTTTGCAATGCGATAATTTGGTTGTGTTGTGTTAGTGATATTTTGGCTTGCCAACTCAGTAATAAAGCGTTTTCGGCGACTATTTCAAAGGCAATAGCCTTGTTATCGCTGTCGTATTCGCTGTGGCTATTTTGTAGGTGATTCACTTTAGTCATACTTAGCCTTTGGCGACTGTTTGTGTATCAATGGTTGATCGCAAAGCTTTAATCATAGCCAAAGCATTGGGCGTATCACCATGAACACATAAAGCATCAATGTGAAATTGTAGAGGTTTTTGGCTAACACTGAGTAAAGGCTGATGATTAAGTAGTGCTTGGCAGCGTTTAACAACTGCGTGATTATCACTTAAAACCGCGCCAGTTTCAGTGCGAGGCACTAACAAACCGTTATCTAAATAGGCGCGATCAGCAAAGGCTTCATAATAGAGCGCAATATGATGTTTTTTTGCTATGTGATCAAATTTCTCGCTGTCACTTACCGCTTGTATCATCAGTGATAAGGGTTTATTTCGGCTTTGATTTAACTGTGATATAGCGAAACAAATATCTTCAAATAAAACGGTGTTTTTCATCATGTCGTTATAGAGTGCGCCATGTGGTTTAACATAATCAAGCTGGGCATTTTCGACCGAGCAAAGTGCTTGCAAAGCCCCTATTTGATATTGCACATTAGCGATTAATTCACTATTCGATAATTGCATGGTCTTTCGGCCAAAGTTTTCTATATCGGGATAACTGGGGTGAGCGCCAATGATTACGTTATATTGCTTGGCAAGTTTAATGGTTTTTTTAATCGTCAGTGGATTAGAACCATGAAAACCACAAGCGATATTTGCCATATCAATCAATGGCATAATATCGGCATCGTTGTTCTCTTTAAACTCACCTAAATCACAGTTTAACTTCATTGCTTATGCCTTCTTTAATCTTCACTTATGTGACGACGTTGTCGTTGTGGATGACTAATAACAACATCGGTAAGTGGTGTACAACTGCAACTTAATACATAACCTTGCTGTTGCTCTTCGTCGGACAAACCATCTTGACATATTTGATCTACTTCACCTTGTTCTAGTTTTACTTTACAACTACCGCACATACCGGCCCGACATGAATACGGTAGTATTAAGCCAGCGTCTTCACCTTGTTCAAGCAATGTTTGAATGTTATTGCCCGTAATAGTTTTATTAAAACTACTAAATGTTAGTACCGGTTTGCTTGTTTTTACGCTCAAGTTAGTCTCCTGGTTGGCTGAGGTCGTCGCCTCTTTATCTGAGGAATTGTTCGTTAGTTTGTTTTTAATGTTGAATATCGGGCTTGCTTGAGTGTTTAACACTTCAACTTTATCACTACATTTAATCTGACCCTGATTAAGCGCAACTAAGTTTTGCCCAAATAAAATATCGCCATTAGCCAACTGACGGTAGTGTTTTAGCGTTTTTAAAGGCTCTTGCTGGGCATGCTTTTCAGCAGTTTCAGGATTAATGGTGGTAAAAATACAACGGGTGCAAGGTTTAGTTATTTCAAACTCTACTTCGCCAATACGAATATGTTGCCACGTATCTTCAGCAAATGCGTCACAGTTATTCACCACGATATTAGGTCTAAATTGTGCCATGGAAATAGGGTTGGTGTTGCGCTTATATTGACCATTTAAGCTATCAAGCGATGCTTGTGAAATCAGCAATAAAGGGTAGCCGTCTGCAAAGCCTACTTGACTGCTTTTATTTTTAACAAAACGCTGAGAGTCAGCGCCAAAAAAAAGTAACTGGCAAGGTTGATTGAGGTAGCGACTAAACCATTGATTAATATTATCACGACATTGTTGAGCATTAATGGTGTCTTGCCAAATATTCACGGCAACATAATGTTGGCTAAGCTGGCGATAGTCAATCAACAAGGTTGGCATGTCAGGCGCAGTAATAATAATACCCGTTGAGGTTAAATTCGCCTGAATTAAACACAAACTTGGCTGCGTGCGTGCGGTGAAAAATTCACCTTGCTCGCTTGCAACCACAAAACGACGGTCAAAGGCTAAACCGTGCTCTTCAACCCAGCTGTTTGATAACTCAATACCCGCGCTAGACTTAATAGGATAAACATAGATATTTTGCAGAATAGCTTGGCTCATTAATTCTCTCTACAACTAATTAGGGTGATACCAATGAACTTAATAATGACAAGTAAGCCCTTCATATTTCGGTAAGTAATAATCCTCTTGATAGTGGGCAAAATGCATTGATTTTGCAATATGTATTTTTGCTAGATTAAGGTATATTGAGCCCATTGTGATTTAAACCTTAGCTCGAACTAGCATACGTTGTGTTAGAGCTAACAAAATGGGCTTTTATGCATCTTCATATATTAGGCATTTGCGGTACTTTTATGGGCGGTATTGCCGCCATTGCTAAACAAATGGGTTTTCGCGTTTCAGGCTGCGACGCCAATGTTTATCCGCCAATGAGCACTCAACTTGAACAACTGGGTATTGAATTAAAATCAGGGTATTTAGTTGAACACCTAGCGGATGAACCCGACTTAGTGATTGTGGGTAACGCTATGTCGCGCGGTAATCCTATGGTTGAATATGTACTCGATCGAAAAATTGCATATACCTCTGGACCACAATGGTTATTAGATAATGTGTTGAAAGATCGTTGGGTACTGGCTGTTTCAGGTACGCACGGCAAAACTACAACTAGTTCGATGCTCACTTGGATACTGCAATATGCAGGTATGGAGCCGGGTTTTTTGATTGGTGGTGTGCCGCAAAACTTTGATTGTTCTGCTCGCTTAGGTAATGCGCCTTTTTTTGTTATTGAAGCTGATGAATACGACACGGCATTTTTTGATAAGCGTTCTAAGTTTGTGCATTACCGCCCCAATACTTTAGTAATTAATAACATGGAATTTGACCATGCCGATATTTTTAATGATATCAGCGATATTCAGCGTCAATTTCATCATCTTATTCGTATGGTGCCGAGTAATGGTTTAGTGTTGTCACCTAAAAATGAGTTAGCTATTACTGAAACATTAGCCATGGGGTGTTGGACACCTACTGAATTTAGTGTTGACGAAGCACATAAATCCTCTGGTTGGCATGCTGAAAAATGTATCGCTGATGGCAGTGAGTTTATTGTGAGCTTTGAAGGTGTAAAGCAAGGGCAAGTTAAGTGGGCACTTATTGGCGACTTTAATATCGACAATGGTTTAATGGCTATTGCAGCGGCGCGTCATGCGGGCGTGACAACCGCTGTAGCTATTGAAGCACTCGCTAGTTTTGTTAACACCAAGCGCCGATTGGAGCTTAAAGGTGAAGTGAATCAGGTAAGAGTGTTTGACGATTTTGCTCATCATCCTACGGCTATTTCTAAAACGCTGGCAGGTTTACGGGCAAATGTTGGTCATAAGCGTGTCATCGCGATTTTAGAGCCAAGATCAAATACCATGAAATCAGGTGTGCATAAAGACACGCTAGCAAACTCACTGGCTGATGCGGATATGGTCTTTGTTTATCAAGGCGAGCAAGTACAATGGTCGGTTGAGGCATTAATTGCTGATTGTAAGCAACCTTGTTTTATTGGTGAAAATATTGATCAAATGGTGAGCGATATTGTGGCAAAAACCACAAAAGGTGATACGTTAGTCGTGATGAGCAATGGCGGTTTTGGCGGTATTCATGAAAAACTGTTATCCGCGCTTTCTCAGTTATAATAACCAATAAAATAAAGATTCATGAGTGATCAATTCATTCATGTATTGAGTATAGATACAGTTAATTAACGTTACCCTTAAGGTGCATGTGTGCAAAATAAAGCAACCACAATTAATAATAGTAGTGAATTTAATCAGAAAATAACCTTAGCGATCACTGGGGCTTCAGGCTCGGCTTATGCGTTGCGATTATTAGAATGTTTAGTCGCGGCAAACTATCAAGTGTATTTACTGTGCTCAAGTGCTGCTCGTGTGGTTTTTGATACTGAAGTTGGTTTAAAACTACCAAGTTCGCCCGATGCTGCTAGTCAGTTTTTTACTGAAAGATTTAATGCGAAGCCTGAGCAAATTATTGTTTTTGGTAAAGAACAGTGGTTTTCTCCGGTAGCCTCAGGCTCTGCTGCGCCAAAAACTATGGTGGTTTGTCCTTGTTCTACCGGCACACTTGCTGCCATTAGCCAAGGTATGAGTGACAACCTGATTGAGCGCGCTGCTGATGTCGTGATTAAAGAACGCGGGCAATTAATTTTAGTGCCGCGTGAAACGCCTTTTTCAACCATACATTTACAAAACATGTTGTCGTTATCACAAATGGGCGTAACCATTATGCCTGCCTGTCCTGGTTTTTATCATCAGCCTGAGTCGATAAATGACCTGATTGATTTTATGGTGGGCCGAATGCTCGACCATTTAAATATTGAGCAGTCAATTATGCCGCGCTGGGGTTATCAGTCAGCCAAACAGAGTAAATAAAGTAAGTAAATAAAGCGCATACCAGATTTGCCTGGCAGGCTTACTAAGCTGTTATGAATTTTATTGAAATGAGTATTACAGACCTATTGTATTCAATTGATATTAATAGGCCTGCGTAGTTAGCTTTAGCTATATTGTTATAAATTTATAATGCTAAATTAAGTCTTTAAAGTAACGAGCTTTACGTAAAGGTTTAACTTAGCAGGGCATTATTCAGCGTTTGCTGTAGCTTTGCCTTTTGCTTTTAGAATTTTAATATCTACTCCATCAAGCAATAACATCACATCAGCCAATAACCTTTTAAGTTCAGTCACTTCAGTGGGGATGCTTTTCTTTATTTTTTGCACATAGGCTATAGCTTCACGATTTTGAATAACTTCTAATAAAATTTTGAGTGTTTCTGTATCGTTTGGGTCAATTTTGGGCAACTTTTTTTCACTAGCAGCATTGTAGAGGGCGTAGGTGGTAATTAAGTTTGCTTGTGCTTCTTCTAGTCTTTTCATAAAAATCAGTCCTTGTTTTTATTGTTATATAACCGCTACTTTTTAACATGCAAATAGCAGGAAGTTGAGAACAGTTATAGCGTTTATCTACCATACTGAAAAATATAAAAATTGTCTATTTTTTCTGCATAACATCGACATAGTAATAGCGATTAACTTAGGTCTATGTAACGGGTGTTGAACGGTAAATAGCGACTATTTGTCGCATTCGACTTAAGTTTTTAAGAATGATGTGTTGTAGTAAGGTTATAACAATAATTTATATAGCTGATTAGGTTAAATATATGTCTAGATTTACTACTCGTATTACTTCACTTGCACTTAGCATTGCCCTGGTAACAGGTGTAACTCATCAAGCTTTTGCTGAAGAAAATACAGCAAAAACACCCGAAAAGGCCAAAGCTGAAAAATGGTTAGTTAATAGTCCGCAAGGCAAATTTACCACCGCCAATATTGATGTTCGCCAAGGTACTTGGATGAATGTTGATATTAGCCCTGACGGAAAAACGTTAGCATTTGATTTACTTGGCGACATTTACACCTTACCCATTGAAGGTGGTGAAGCTACAGCGTTAATGACCGATATTGCTTGGCAAATGCAACCGCGCTTTAGTCCAGATGGTCAACACATTGCTTTTACTTCTGATGAAGATGGTGGTGATAATTTATGGATTATGAAAGCAGATGGTAGTGCTGGTAAAGCAGTTAGCTCGGAAACTTTCCGCTTATTAAATAGTCCTGCTTGGTCACCTGACGGCAATTATATTGTTGGTCGTAAACATTTTACAGGATCGCGTTCTTTAGGGGCTGGCGAAGTTTGGATGTACCACAAAACTGGTGGTAACGGCGTTATGTTAACAAAACGTCCGAATGAGCAGAAAGATTTAGGTGAACCTGCATTTTCTCATGACGGTAAATACGTGTACTTCTCACAAGATGCGACACCGGGGAAAACCTTTCATTACAGTAAAGATTCTGAGAAAGGCATTTATAAAATTAAGCGCTTAGATCTTGAATCAGGCGAGATTAAAGTGGTTATTTCAGGCAAAGGTGGAGCAATACGCCCTGTACCTTCACCTGATGGTAAATACTTAGCCTATATTAGCCGCGATGATTTCCAATCTAACTTGTACCTATACGACTTAAAAAGCGGTAAAGAAAGTCTTATTTTTGAAAACCTAGACCGTGATATGCAAGAAACGTGGGCGATACACGGTGTTTATCCAAATATGGCTTGGTTGCCAAATAGTGCGGGTATGGTGTTTTGGTCAGGTGGAGAAATTAACAAACTCGACCTTAAAAGTAAGAAAACAACCGTTATTCCTTTTCACGTAAAAACCGAGAAAAAAATCCAAACGGCATTACGCTTTCAACAAGATATTGATCAAGACAATTTTGACGTGAAAATGTTACGTGATGTTGAAATATCACCTGATGGCAGCAAGGTGGTTTATGAATCAATGGGACATGTTTATGTTCGTGGCATTGCTGATGGAAAAGTCAAAGGAAAAGCTAAACGCTTAACAAAACAAAAATCGCATTTTGAATTAAACCCTAGTTTTTCACGTGATGGCAGATCAATTGTTTACAGCACGTGGAACGATAAAAAACTTGGCGACATTCGCATCGTTTCATCACGTGGCGGTAAAGGTCGTGTGTTAACCGAGGAGCCTGGTAAGTATGTAGAGCCTAGCTTTTCGCCTGATGGAAAAAACGTGGTATTTCGCAAAGTTTCTGGCGGATATATTACTGACCCAACATGGGGCTTAAATCCAGGTGTATACACAGTTAATATTAAAAAAGGTACGCCTAAATTAATTACTGAATCAGGCGTGTTGCCACATTTTGGCGCTAAAAACGATCGTATTTATGTTTTACGCAACGGTGAAACACCTCAGTTGTTCAAAGTAAGTTTAGATTCGACTTTAGGTGCTGAGAAGGAACAGGCTATCTATCAAGGTAAGTTTGCCACCGAATATAAAGTTTCACCAGATGGTAAGTACTTAGCTTTTGCTGAACGCTTTAAAGTGTTTGTAACGCCATTTGTTGAACGTGGCCAAGTGATTGATATTGGTCCAAAAGCGCAAAACTTACCGGTTGAGCAATTGTCTGTACGTGCTGGCGAAGGCATAAACTGGAATGGTACATCTAATCAATTGTATTGGAGTTTAGGTCCTGACCTATACCAAGCAAATGTTGGTGGTTTATTTGATATAAAAAACAAAACAGAGCTTGCGAGTAGCGATGCTGAAAACACTGATGAACAGGCAAAAACGTCGTCAACACCTGCACCGGTTAAAACTTATTTAGGCTTTAAAGAAAAGGCGGATAAACCTTCGGGACGTGTTGCTTTTGTTGGTGGTAAAGTCATCACAATGGAAGGTGAGCAAATTATCGAAAATGGCGTTGTGGTTGTCGAAGGTAATAAAATTATTGCTGTCGGTAAAAATGGCGAAGTAGATATTCCTTCAAATGCGAAAGTGATTGATGTTACAGGCAAATCGATTATGCCAGGCTTAATTGATGCACATGCACATGGTCCACAAGGTAGCGATGAAATTATTCCTCAACAAAACTGGAAAAACTATGCGGGTTTAGCCTTAGGTGTAACAACGGTTCACGATCCGTCGAACGACACCACTGAGTTTTTTGCTGCTAGTGAAATGCAAAAAGCAGGCGATATTGTAGGCCCACGCTTATTTTCTACTGGTAGTATTTTATACGGTGCAACCGCTGCTGGATATACTTCACATGTTGATAGTTTGGATGATGCTAAATTTCATATTGAACGTTTGAAAAAAGCCGGTGTGTTTAGTGTTAAAAGTTATAATCAACCTCGTCGTAATCAACGTCAACAAATGATCCAAGCAGCACGTGAGGCTGAAATTCTAGTTGTACCTGAAGGTGGTTCATTACTGCAGCATAACTTATCGATGATTATTGATGGTCATACAACCTTAGAACACTCTATTTCTACTGCGAAAATTTATGACGATATTAAGCAATTATGGTCGCAATCTGAAATGGCCTACACGCCAACTATGGGTGTAGCATACGGTGGTATTTCAGGAGAACATTTCTGGTATGACACTACTGATGTCTGGAAACACCCACGTTTGAGTAAGTATGTACCTAGTGAGTTTTTAGATCCGCGCTCAATGCGTCGTACTAAAGCGCCTCATCATCATTACAATCACATTAATGTGGCAAAAGTTGCCAAAGAGCTACAAGATTTAGGTGTTGTGGTTAACGCTGGCGGCCATGGTCAACGTGAAGGTTTAGCAATGCACTGGGAAATGTGGATGATGGCACAAGGTGGTATGACACCATTAAATGCTATTCGAACTGCAACCATTGCACCAGCACATACCTTAGGTTTAGATAGCCAATTAGGTTCGCTTAAAGTGGGTAAACTTGCCGATATTTTAGTGGTAGATGGCGATGTCAGCAAAGATATTCGTTTATCTGACCGTGTTGTTTATACGATGGTTAACGGCCGTTTGTATAATGCTGAAACCATGAATGAAGTGGGTAACTACGATAATAAGCGTGCTAAGTTTTACTTTGAAAAATAACCTTTCAACGTTGTTTTATTAAAGTATCTAGATAAAGCCCAGTATTTATTGGGCTTTATCTATTCTAGTTACATGTAAACCCCATTCCTTGAGCGTCATTAGTGTCTTTGGATTGCTGTTCCAGCATTGTCTTTATTAGCTATTTCATTGTTGAGTAAATTTTTGTGAGTAGCAATATCATTTAAATGATTAACTTAATTAGGCTTTTAGTTATACTGAAATTATATAAAAAATAAAAACTTAGTTAAAGGGAACGAATATGGATAACAAAATATCAATTGGCATCAGTAGTTGCTTATTGGGCCATAAAGTACGATTTGACTCGGGTCATAAAAATAACTCTTATATAAATAATACCTTAAGTGAATATTTCGATTTTATTCCGTTTTGTCCAGAAGTGGAAATAGGCTTAGGTATTCCTCGTGAAACCATCCGTTTGGTTTTGCTAGATGATAAGGTACATTGCGTTGGCTCAAAAAATCCTGATTTAGATGTAACGGATCGACTTAAAGATTGTGCTGAAGAACAAAAAACATGGCAGCAAAACCTGAGCGGTTATATCTTGAAAAAAGATTCACCCAGTTGTGGTATGGAGCGCGTGCGCCTATACAAAGGTGATATGCCTGATCGAATTGGCGTTGGCATCTACGCTCAAAAGCTAATGGAAAACTATCCAAATTTACCAGTTGAAGAAGAAGGCCGGTTAGGTGATGCGATATTACGTGAAAACTTTATTCAACGAGTGTTTATTTATGCGCGTTGGCAAAAGCTAGCTTTAGAAGGACTTTCATTACAAACACTGAACCGCTTTCATGCCCAGCATAAGTATATTTTTATGAGCCATAACCAAGCTATGGCTAAAGAATTGGGGCATTGGCTAGCGCAAGCTCATGCTGAAGATCCGAGCGAAGTATTGCCGCAATACTTAACCAAAATGATGACATTACTCAAATTAAGAGCGAGCCGGAAGGGTCACGTAAATACCTTACATCACCTACAAGGCTATTTGAAAAACTTTATTAGTGCTGATGACAAAACTGAATTGGTTGATATTATTGACCAATACCGCAATGGTTTGTTGCCACTTATTGTGCCGATAACATTATTACGCCATCATTTTAGACGCTTTCCAAACGACTATATTACCGACTCTTATTATATGAAGCCTCACCCTAAAGAGTTGATGTTATTAAATAGTTTATAAAAAACCCACATAACAATGTAAGTATTAAACCTGCTCAGGAAGAAGCGTTGAAAATAGAAGTTATTGAAAATCCAGCAACAGAGTTAATTGCATTTTTAGACGATAAAATTGCTGAATTTAACTGGGCGAATTGGGAAGTAAGTGAACGTAAAGCGATTGCTGTAAAGTTAACCGATGAAGATGGTGAGGTTATTGCTGGCGCGGCAGGGCGAACATTTGGTGATTGGTTAATGATCAATACTTTATGGGTGTCAGAAACTCTGCGAGGCCAGCAAGTCGGCAGTAAAATATTACATGAAATTGAACAAGCAGCACAGGCGCGAGGTTGTAATAAAGCTTTACTGGATACGTTGAATTTTCAAGCGATGCCATTTTATGAAAAACATGGCTACCAAGTTCAATGGACACAGCAAGGTTACCCAAAAACTGGCTGCAGATATTACATGATGAAACAGCTTAGCTTATAAACATTGTGAAAAAGCGCTAGTTGATATTTACATTCGTTTATCGCACTTTTATCACACTTTTATCACAACAGGGTTAGATATCAGGGGCAGATAACAGGGCTGTACAAAAAGGAGAAGAGATTAACTCGACTCCTTTTTATCTATCAATATTAAGCGTTATTTAGTGACTGAAAGTTTTATATTTTAGTTTCTACCAGCCATGACACCACCGTCATGATCCCAAATAGCACCGGTCACCCAATCTGCTTTATTACTCAGTAAGAAACTAACACTGTTGGCGATGTCGTCAGCTTGACCAATTCTTCCAATTGGGTGAAAGGCATCTAAACCAGCTAGTGCAGTGTCAATATCTTTTGGCTCAATAAAAGAATGATATATAGGTGTTTTTACAACAGCAGGAGCCACGGCATTAACCCGAATATTAAATTCGGCTAATTCCATAGCCATATTCTGAGTTAATGAATGTAAACCTGCCTTCGCCATAGAGTAAGCTGAAGATGGGGTTGCCTTTATCGCTTGTTTAGCCCACATAGAACCAATATTTACAATTGCGCCAGACTGATACTTGATCATATTCTTGGCAACGGCTTGTGAGATGAAAAATGTTGCACGATTTAACTCCATATATTGATCGTATACCTCGTTATTATGTTCAAGAAAGCTAGTCGGTTTAAAATAACCAGCAGCGTTTACTAAGTAATTTATATGTCGAGGTAATGTGTTGATATATTTATTAAAATCATCTACTTGGATTTGGTTATATAAATCTACTGAATATGTTTCAATGCGGGTTAACGCAGAAAGTTCTTGTTTAACTGCATTAAGCTTGTCGCTGTCACGACCAACAATAATAAGCTCAATTCCTTGCGCGGCTAGCTGTTTTGCTGTTGCTAATCCCATTCCACTTGAACCACCGATAATAACGGCTAATGTGTTTTTCGAAATACTCATATTTTACTCCAAATTATTGTCTACAATTGCTAAAGTAAGAGCAGTTTAGCGAGCAATTTTACTTGTTGAAAAGTAGGCACAAATTAGTGGGGTAGGTACTTTTGGGTACATCTTTATGAATAATAATGAAAAAATAATTTCAAGAAAAACACCTCCTTTGGACAGCGCACGTATGGTTGAAACCATATATGGGTGTAAATGGTCTTTAACGGTTTATCAATTATTGTCTAATGGAATTAATCGCCCAGGTGAAATGGTGCGTAATGTTGAAGGATTAACGACAAAAGTGTTAAATGTTTGTTTGAAGAAAAATATTGAATTTGGCATTTTAGAACGTTTGAGTTTTAATGAATTGCCGCCACGTGTGGAATACCATGTGACTACATTCGGAAAGAAATTTTTAACTATTACTGAGGCTTTAGAACAATTACAACGAGAAATTGATAATAACTAATGTATGGTAAGGTCGAGTTGAGCCTCTGTCTCTCTTAATATCATTACATTAAAAGTGGCTTGTTAGGTTTTAAAGCACATGATTGTTTATTTTAATCAACGTTTGTTTAACTAGGTTGTTCGGGGTTCGGACAACACGTGTGCTAATGGCGCTCATGTTTTGCATTTCCCTAGTCTAAATACTAAATACTAAATACTAAGGAATATGGATTGTAAAAAGAAGAAAGCATTCAATTTTAATAACCTGAAATAATACATGAGCTAGCAAATAAATACGTTAGCTGTTTATGATGAAATAATGAGCTTTAAGAGGATACTATGAACATAACCCGCATTAACGAATTTACTGCAGCAGCTGAAAAATCAGCCGAACTTTTTTCATTTTTACAAACCCTTGTGCCTTATATTTCAAGTGCTGAAGGCTGCATTTCATGTCAGCTTTTAAAGCATAATGAACACAGCGATCAGTTTATGATGATAGAGCGTTGGGTTGATATAGAAAGCCACCAACTTGCCATCACCAACTATCCACAAGATGAAATGCAAGCAGCGATGAGCTTGTTTGGTGCCGCGCCTAAGGGAAATTATTACAAGTAAGATAAAGCAGAAAAGTAGACGGTACTTTTTATGATATTGATCACGGGTTTTGGTCTAATGATGATGGCGTTAAGTTTGTTGATGATCATCAGTCCTCATGCTTTTTCAAAAGGTATTATTCGCTTTAGCCAGCTAACATACTTTCATATTTTCGAAATGATGAGTCGGCTATTTTTTGGTGTGGTTTTTGTTTATTACTCACCACTAACATTGGCGCCTACTATCAATGTAGTGTTGGGATACTTGATGTTAATTGCTGCCGCCACTTTATATGTTGTGGGCGCAAAAAAACATCGAACATTTGCGCTGTGGTCGGCGACAAAGTTTAGATCTACATTTAGATTTTTTGGTCTATTCTCTTTAATTTTCGGTGGTTATATAGTTTACACATCGATATAAGTATTACTTAATTCGTTAGTGTTTTTTTATTTATTCAATGGTATTTAACATGTTAAAAGTTCTTTGGTTAACGCTTTATTTTATTGTTTTGATTTGGTCGGGTATAGGACCGAAAGATCAATTTACGTGGTTTTTAGAAGTATTACCGGCCATTATTGGCTTGGTGTTAATGGTCATAAGTTTCAAAAACTTTGCGTTAACACGTTTACTTTATAATTTTATCTTACTGCATTGTATCGTCTTAATGGTGGGCGGACACTACACCTATGCGGAAGTGCCGTTATTCGATACCATTGCTAATTGGATGGGATCTGAGCGTAATAATTACGATAAAGTTGGTCATTTCTTCCAAGGTTTTGTACCTGCTTTACTGGCCCGTGAAATTCTTATCCGCAAAGGCGTTGTTAATGGTAGGGCTTGGTTAAATGTGATTATTGTTGCTATTTGTTTAGCTTTTAGCGCATTTTATGAATTAATAGAGTGGTGGGTGGCCGTTGCTTCAGGCGAAAATGCGGAAGCATTTCTGGGTACACAAGGTTATATTTGGGATACACAATCAGATATGGCATTAGCATTAGTTGGCGCGATTATGTCACTTATCTTACTCGCTAAATATCATGATCGACAACTCGCTAAATTAGTCGTCAACAGTCAACATTAAAGGGTAAATATGAAATTTAAATTATTATTTCTTATCATCATTGTGTTTACTCTTGCTGCTTGTAGTTCTTTTTCTGTCTGTAACCAAGGTGCAAAAGTAACGGTGGGTAACAAAGCTAAGCAACCCGATGTTATTGTAAACGGACAAATTAACGCCACTGATAAATCCTAAAGCTTATAATAAGCTTTAGGATCTTATTGGCTGCTATGCAAGTAAGCTTTGCACTGCGGCTTTCAATTTTAAATCTAACTCAGTATTGGTTAATGAAGCCTTATCAGTATCAAAGTTGTCGAAAAAGCTAGGCACAGATAACGAAGCTTTTACTTCCCCAGAAAAATAAGGTGCTGAGCCTGTAGCTGCGGCTAACACCGTTACTGCGCCGCCTGCGCCCGGTGAAGTGGCCAGTAATAACATTGGCTTACTTTGGAAAAGTTTTTGATTGATGCGTGAAGTCCAGTCAAATAAGTTTTTATAGGCTGCACTGTAACTACCATTATGTTCAGCAAAAGAAATAATAATGGCATCACTCTCCCCAAGTTTGTTAAAAAAGGCTTTTGCCGCTTCAGGTTGGCCCAATTCAGCTTCTTTATCTTGACTAAAAAGAGGGAGTTCATAATCATTTAAATCGAGTACTTCTACTTCAATACTTGGGTTGATTTCAGTCGCTAAGCGCCCGGCATACATGGCAAGTTGCTTATTGATTGATTTACTACTGGTACTGGCACCAAATGCGACTATTTTCATATTTACACCTTTGTTTGTTGTATTTTTTACTGCTTTTAATAACATTACTCTACAGTGTGACAAAAGTTAGGTAAAATAGCTTTAATCAAATGTAGAACACACCATTATTTACCGATCTTATTTAGGATAGCCAGTGTCAAGTTACGAAAAACGTCTCAACAAATATATTAGCGACTCGGGTTATTGTTCGCGCCGATTTGCCGATAAGTTAATCGAAAATAATCGTGTGACCATTAATGGCAAGATTCCAGAGCTAGGCACTAAAGTTGTGTCGGGCGATAAAGTTTGTGTTGACGGTAATGAGATTAAAGCCAGTGCTAGTAACCATACTGACCGTGTTTATATTGCTTATAACAAGCCGGTAGGCATTACCTGTACTACTGAACGTCATGTTAAAGGTAATATTATTGATGCGATTGGTCACACTAAACGTATATTTCCTATTGGCCGCTTAGATAAACCTTCAGAAGGGTTAATATTCCTCACCAGTGACGGCGATATTGTTAATAAAATATTGCGTGCTGAAAACGCTCACGACAAAGAATATATCGTAAAAGTAGATAAGCCAATCAGCGAACGGTTTATTGAACGTATGTCCAAAGGTGTGCCAATTTTAGGTACCATTACCAAACCTTGTAAGGTTAAACCAGAGAGTAAATTTGTTTTTCGTATCATTTTGACGCAAGGACTAAATCGACAAATTCGTCGCATGTGTGAATATCTTGATTATGAAGTGATTGAGTTAAAGCGTTCACGCATTATGAAAGTTGAACTTGGTCAATTGCGTCCAGGAGAATGGCGAGATTTAACCGTAAGTGAAATGGCTGAAATCAATACTGCGGTAGCTGGATCTCGTAAAACTGCGCTTGATGATGATTTTATTGAAAAAGAAATTAATGCGGATGATTTTAACGAAGCAGAAACAGAAGTGAATGATACAGCAGTAAAGGTAGATATTGCCGACATTAAACACGACAGTAAAAGCATCGTGTCTAAATCACCTGCTTCTTCACGTACCTTAACGCGTATTGATGTCAAAAAACCAGCAGCAACATCAACGGGAAAAAAACGCTTAAGCTTAAAAAATAAAAATTAACTTTGTGGTTAGTAAAAACGAGAAACGGTAACTAAATCTATGCATGTTCCTGAAAAATGGCAGTTAGAGAAGCAAGCTGATATTTTTGCTTTTATTGAAAAGCATAGCTTTGCCACAATCGTTTCACCGTCATTGCAGTCGACCCATGTCCCGTTAATGTTAGATCTAGAAAACCATTGCTTAATTGGCCACTTTGCACGTATTAATCCACATTGGCGCGAACTAAGTGAAGATGTATCTCAGCAACATCTAGTGATATTTCATGGTCCACATGGGTACATTTCTCCAACTTGGTATAACAATAAACCTGCGGTACCTACTTGGAACTATGCGGCCATACATATTAAAGGCTGCGCTGAAATATTAACGGCAGACGCGACAACACAGGCACTTGAATTACTTATGCAAAAGTTCGAACCTGAACTGTTAGTTGACCGAGATGTGGTGAGTGCCGAGTATCAAGAAAAATTATCTCGAGGTATTGTTGGTTTTAAAATTTCAATTGAAGTTGTTGAGGCTAAAGCTAAGCTAGGTCAGCATCGGTCGATAGAAGATCAACAAGGCGTAACTGCCGCATTGAGTAAATCCCCATCCGCTGAGCATCAAGCGCTAGTGAATTACATGCATGAATTAAAGCTGGGTATAGGCAACAAGGTATAGGCTAAGTTGTTGCCTATACCTTGGTAATTTGACATGTATTACATCACTGTTTTAACGCTTACTTTAAATTCAATAAGTTTGCAGGTGAATACTGGTCGGTTAATATGGGTGAATTTTTTGGCCAGTCTTGTGTGGTTGCCGTTGAAGTCATTTGGCGGCTAATTTCTGTAATATCGACATTAAAGGGTAATAACTTATCGTTAAGCGCTAATGCTCGCGCTGCTATCACTTCATTACTCGGCAAGGGTTTCGCACTCGCTAATATAATGCGATTACTGTTGTTATTATTTCTCACATTGAAAAAATCACCAAAAACAGATTTATAAGTCGCCGACTCATAATTATATAAGTCACTTACCGAGAATGTGTTTGCTGCTAATACCCCGTTGGCACTGAGTAAATTCTTAGCTTCTTGTAAAAACTCTTGCGTCATTAAATGTTCAGGTATGTAGTCACCGTTAAACGCGTCGAGAATTATCCAATCATATTGTTGTTTTTTTATTGATTCACGCTTTACAAAAATACGCCCGTCTTGTGCTATCGCGGTAATGTGGTCGTTTTCGAAAAATGTAAAGTAGTTACGCGCAACTTTAATCACGGCGGGATCTATTTCTACATTAGTAATCGTGGCCTTAGGGTATATTTGGTGTAAAGCGTTCGACATTGTGCCGCCACCTAAACCAATAATTAATATACGCTCAGGGTTAGGGTTTAGTAATAAGCTTGAAAATAGCATTTTGGTATAATTAAAAACTAAGCGTTGTGGGTCATCAACCAACATGCAGCTTTGTTGAGTTTTCGAGCTTTTCACATTAAATTTTAAGCAGCGTAAGCCCTTGCTTTCTTCCACCAATATGTTCCGGTATAACGAGCGTTCACTGTGGATAGTTTTGGCTATTGCTTGCGTACTTAATATTGAGCCAATGAGTAAACCACTGATAATAATAAGTGTAAAAACAAATTTATTCATGTGCTGTCCCTTGCTGATGAAGCGCGTTGTTATTGTGACTTTGTTTTTGTTGATTAATACGATTAAATATCATGGCACTTACACCAAGAAATATCAGTACGGCACTACATACCATAATAATATCGTTAACCTCGAACAGTAAAACCAAATAGAAAGAAGTAATTATAGTCCCTAATGCGCTGCCCAGTGTTGATACAAAGTAGAGAAACCCCGCCACTTGACCACTTTTATCTTTATCAGTAACTAGCAAACGCACTGAGTAAGGTGAAATCATACCGAGTATCACTGTAGGGATAAAAAATAAGGCCATTGACGCTAATAACGAACCATATCGCGTATCTTCAATAGCTAGAAATATAGCTTCCATTAGCCATTGCGAAGAAAAAGCGACGGGTAAAATGGTGATACCAGCACAAATAAAAATTAACCCATAGCGATTTAAAGATGCGTTTTTTGTCGATAGCTTCCCACCGGCTAAGTAACCAAAAGATAAACTCAGCATAAATACAGTAATGATACTGCCCCAAATATGAACACTACTGCCAAAAAATGGCGCTAAAATCCTACCACCTAATAGCTCAATGCTCATGATGCAAAAGCCACTACTAAAGGCCAATAAATAAATTAAAGGGTTTTGCCAAGGCGTATTATTGTTATTTATTATATTCATTTACTTACTGCTTAAGTTTCCGTTTTAATTCGATGAGTTATCTTATACCAATTGAATTAAGAAAGTGAGCAATTATAAGTGATAAAAACTATTCAATTGCATGGTGTTCTGTTGATGCTTAATTGCAGAAAAGTCAGTTCATCAATCTAAGTAATAGGCGTTAAAGCTACTTTAGATTTTTCGCTTAATTACTAGGATTATTTACCGTGACAGTTTACTGAGACTATCAATTATCAGCAGCACTAAACTTAACTTATGTAAAAATGAACACAATAAAAAGGCTTGTTAAAAAACAAGCCTTTAGGGAAGCATCAAGGAGAAATTTGATGGGATTATTACACTATCAACAGCTTACTTAGATGACTTGTTTTTAGCTAGTAATGGCTTTAAGAATCTCGCGGTATGCGAGCCTTTATGTTTAGCCACTTGCTCTGGTGTACCTGTAACTAATATTTCACCACCACCGCCACCACCTTCTGGACCTAAATCTACAATCCAGTCAGCTGTTTTTATCACGTCTAAATTATGCTCAATGACCACTATGGTATTACCATGGTCACGCAAGCGATGGATAACTTGTAGTAATTGTTTAATATCGTGAAAATGTAAACCAGTGGTTGGCTCATCCAAAATATATAAAGTTTTACCGGTATCTCGTTTTGATAACTCTTTAGCCAATTTAATACGTTGTGCTTCACCACCTGACAAGGTGGTTGCTGATTGTCCAAGCTTGATATAACTTAAACCAACATCCATTAAAGTTTGCAGCTTACGTTTTACCGCTGGAATAGGGGCGAAAAATTCAAAGGCATCTTCAATGGTCATATCTAGCACTTCATGAATGCTTTTACCTTTGTATTTTACTTCTAAAGTTTCACGGTTATAGCGTTTACTTTTACAAACGTCACAAGGTACATAAACATCAGGTAAAAAGTGCATTTCAACTTTAATTAATCCGTCGCCTTGGCAAGCCTCACAGCGCCCGCCTTTAACGTTAAAACTAAAACGCCCAGGTTTATAACCACGTGAACGAGACTCTTGTGTGGCAGCAAAAATGTCACGAATAGCCGTAAAAATCCCAGTATAAGTTGCAGGATTAGAACGCGGTGTTCTGCCAATAGGACTTTGATCAATATCGATAACTTTGTCGAGTAAATCTAAGCCAATAATTTCTTTGTGAGGAGCAGGCTCTTGCGTTGTAGCGCCATTTAACTCAATGTGCGCCAACTTATACAAGGTGTCGTTAATCAGGGTTGATTTACCTGAACCAGAAACGCCAGTAACACAGGTCATTAAGCCATTAGGAATAATTAAATCAACATTTTTTAAGTTATTGCCTGTTGCGCCTTTTAATTCAACGACATTGTTTTTGTCAAAAGGAACTCTGTTTTTAGGTATGGCAATGCTTTCTCTACCTGACAAGTACTGGCCAGTAAGTGATTCTTCACACGCTAAAATGTCATCTACTTTACCTTCAGCAATAATATGACCGCCATGTACACCGGCGCCAGGGCCAATATCAATAACGTAATCTGCGGCGCGAATGGCATCTTCATCATGTTCAACCACGATAACCGTGTTGCCTAAATCACGTAAATGAATCAAGGTTTCTAACAAGCGTTCATTGTCACGTTGATGTAAGCCAATTGACGGCTCATCTAAAACGTACATGACGCCCACTAGCCCAGCGCCAATTTGGCTAGCCAAACGAATACGTTGTGCTTCACCACCTGACAAGGTCCCTGCAGCGCGTGACAAGTTAAGATAATTTAAACCTACGTTAACCAAGAAGCCTAGTCGGTCACATACTTCTTTAAGAATTTTTTCGGCGATTTGCCCTTTTTGACCAGTGAGTTCTAGCCCTTGGAAAAAAGCTAAGGCATCAGAAATAGCGTATTCAGCCACTTCAGGTAAGGGCGTATCACCAACAAAAACATTACGTGCTTCTAGACGTAAACGACTACCGTTACAGTCAGGACAATGTTGGCTATTAAGATATTTAGATAATTCTTCACGAACCGCATTTGACTCTGTTTCGCGATAACGGCGATCCATGTTATTTAAAATACCTTCAAACGGGTGCTTGCGAATAACTATGTCACCTCGATCGTTCATGTATTTAAATTCTATTTCTTGCTTACCACTGCCTTTTAAAATCAGCTGCTGAATTTTTTTGTCTAACTCACTAAAGGCTAAATCTAAGGAGAAATGGTAGTGATCAGCCAAGGCTTGCAACATTTGAAAATAATAGAAATTACGTTTATCCCAACCACGAATAGCACCACCGGCTAAGCTTAATTCTGGGCTAGTAATTATTCGACTTTCATCAAAAAACTGCTGATTACCTAAACCATCACAAGTTTGACATGCACCTGCTGGGTTGTTGAATGAAAATAAACGCGGCTCTAATTCCTGCATGCTATAGCCACATTTAGAACAAGCAAAGTTAGCGGAGAAAACTAATTCTTCTTTCTTTGGCTCATCCATAAATGCGACTTTCACTGTGCCAGAGGTTAGTGAAAGGGCCGTTTCAAAAGATTCAGAAAGGCGTAATTGAATGTCTTCACGCACTTTAAGGCGGTCAACTACAACTTCAATGGTGTGCTTTTTGTGTAACTCTAAAGTGGGTGGATCTGAAAGGTCGCACACTTCACCGTCGATGCGTGCACGGATATAGCCTTGTGCGGCTAGGTTATCTAATAATTTAACATGCTCACCTTTGCGATCTTGTAAAACGGGAGCAAGCACCATGACTTTGGTGCCTTCTTCTAGCGCTAAAACGCGATCAACCATTTGAGAAATGGTTTGTGCAGCCAAGGGTAAATGATGATCTGGACATCGCGGTTCACCAACACGTGCATAAAGTAAGCGTAAATAATCATATATTTCGGTGATAGTACCCACAGTTGAACGTGGGTTATGCGACGTTGATTTTTGCTCAATTGAAATAGCAGGAGATAAACCTTCTATGTGATCAACATCGGGTTTTTCCATTAAAGATAAAAACTGGCGAGCATATGCAGAAAGTGATTCTACGTAGCGTCTTTGCCCTTCGGCGTATAAAGTATCAAAGGCTAATGAAGATTTACCTGAGCCAGAAAGACCCGTGATAACAACTAGTTTATCTCGAGGAATATCTACATTAATATTTTTCAAGTTATGAGTGCGAGCACCCCTGACTTCAATTTTCTTCATAGTGACTGTTTGACCAATTTAGCGCCCGGGGTTTGTCATACGAAATTACCGTATACAAAGATCAGACTGGATATACATTATCTTATGCTTCAGTAACATTTTACATAATGATTAACGATAAAATACGCGCTAAACTAAGTTGTTTTTATCTTTAATTATACGAAACGCAGCTTTGTTCTGAACATAAAGTTGGAACCAAATATTATCGCACAATTTTTAGTCCAAATTCATCTTAAATCTCTGTTTTTGTTCATTCGATTGCCGTGTTAATATGTGCGCGTTTATATCCTCCCTACAAAATTAGAGTTTAAGTTTCATGAGCGTATCCGGTTTAAATAGTATCGAGAAGAAAGCCGCTTTATCGTTGGCGTCAGTGTTTGGCTTAAGGATGCTGGGCTTGTTTATGATCTTGCCAATTTTTGCCATTTACGGTGAGCAACTTATTGGCTATAGCCCTATTTGGCTTGGATTAGCGATTGGTGCTTATGGCCTAACTCAGGCCTTGTTGCAAATACCGATGGGGATTTTATCAGACAAATTTGGTCGTAAGCCGGTTATTTTAGGTGGTTTAGTTGTTTTCTTACTGGGTAGTGTGGTGGCTGCCATGTCAGACACTATTTATGGGGTAGTATTGGGCCGTGCTTTACAAGGCACGGGTGCAATAGCGAGTGCAATACTTGCTTTAGCTGCGGATTTAAGTCGTGAAGAACAGCGCCCCAAAGTAATGGCCACTATCGGTATGTTTATTGGTCTTTCTTTTACTATCGCGATGATAATTGGCCCGATAGTCGCACAAGCGTTTGGATTGAGTGGCTTGTTTTGGTTTATCGCGATACTAACGATATTTGCCATGCTAACTATTCAATTTATTGTCCCTAACTCTGTTAACACAGCGCCTAAAGGCGATAATGTTGCACTGCCATCAAAGTTGGGCAGTTTAATTCGTGACGGACAACTGTCTCGCTTAAACTGGGGAGTCTTCATTTTACATATGGCGCTAACGGCGTGTTTTGTTACTTTACCTAAGCAATTTGTTGCCAATGGTCTAGCGCTAGAGCAGCATTGGCAGCTTTATTTACCCACATTAATTGGCTCATTTTTCTTGATGGTGCCATTTATGATCATCGGATTGAAAAAGCAAAAAGAAACGCAAATGTTCAGTGCTGCAGTGGCTTTGTTAACACTCGCTTTATTGTTACTTTGGTACCTACCCACTAACATAACCACTTTGATTATACTGGTGATGATGTTTTTTACCGCCTTCAATTATTTAGAAGCAACTATGCCGTCAATATTATCGCGCATTGCGCCTGCAGGTGTTAAAGGCAGTGTGATGGGTATTTACTCAAGCAGCCAATTCTTAGGCGCTTTTGCCGGTGGTATTTTAGGTGGCTTTATTGCTGGCGAATTTGGCGAGCAAACAATTTTTCTGGTCACGGGTTTATTTGCCTTAGTTTGGTTGTTTTTAACCTTGGGCATGAAACCATTGAAAAAATCTAAAGCTTATAGCTTTTCAACCAACATTAATAACGATGAACAAGCGCATGAAGTGGCGCAAAAATTGAGTGAAATGCCTGGCGTAATTGAAGTGACAATCATGCATGACGAAGCAGTTGCTTATTTAAAAGTGGATGATAAAACAGTCGATATTCTTAGTATAAAAGCCTTACTTAATGAATAACTAAACACTTAATCACTGCCTTACTAAGAAGGGCTTTAGTTTGCTTAAATAACCGATGTGATGAAATCTACAATACGCTTTTCGGTTATTTTTATATTTATTTCATCATCAAGCTGTTTATTCATCATCGCTTTACCCAAAGGAGACTCTGGGGTAATAACAACCATGTTAATCGTGTTGTCTTGTACGGTTAATTTACAGCGATACCCACCCGCCACAGGCGCAAGAAAAAACCACTGCTGTTTATCAATATCTTTTTCTAACTGTACAACAGAGCCAATGTTTATTTTCAACTTGGTTGTTAATGCTTCAGGAGGAATACTTTGTAAGCGCTTAATGGCGTATTTTATTTCATCCACACGTCTTGACTGACCTTCCGCCAAATAACTTTGCTCTATGGCTAACGTGTCATATTGCGTTTCAGCGACTGACTGATCATCAGTAGCCGCTTTGTGGGCATTATTTGCAGCAATTAAGGTTAGCGACAATTCTTTTTGCAACTGTGCTGTGATTTGCTCAATGATGATTGTTTTGTCGATATTAATATTGCTTCCCCTGTTAAAGCCGCTAATGACTCAAGCGCAGCATACGGAGATTATAAAGAAAGTAAACCCGTGCTTTTGAGCACCCGTAACTTTGGTCATTATTTTCCTCATCACTTTGCTTATAACTTTACTTAGAATAACGCTAATCTGACAGGTGTCAAAATAAAGCTTGAATTTTACCTGAGGAGCAGATATTTTATACACTCATAAGTGTAAGCAAAAATATAGACTAGCTTTATATACCTTGGCTATAAATTAATATAACAACCAAAAGTGACTTAATATGAATGATAATGCTGCCTTCCCACATTTATTAGCGCCATTAGATTTAGGCTTTACCTCTTTAGCCAATCGAACGTTGATGGGCTCTATGCATACCGGTCTTGAAGAAGAAAAGGGTGGTTTTGATAAACTCGCCGCATTTTATCGAGCGCGAGCAAAAGGTGGCGTAGGTCTTATTGTTACTGGTGGTATTAGTCCTAATATGCGAGGTCGTTTAGCGCCTATGGGATGCGAGCTGAGTAAATTTTGGCACGTAGCTAAGCATAAAAAAATTACCGCGGCCGTACATGAATTTCCAACCAAAATTTGTTTGCAGCTATTACATGCTGGTAGATATTCTTATCACCCTTTTAGTGTCTCAGCGAGTAAAGTTAAATCACCAATCAACCCATTTACTCCAAAAGCTATGTCTGTGCGCGAAATTAAAGGCACGATTAAAGATTTTGCTCATTCAGCAAAATTGGCAAAAAGAGCGGGTTATGACGGTGTTGAAATTATGGGCTCTGAAGGTTATCTCATTAATCAATTTAGCTGTGTAAAAGTTAATAAGCGTACTGATGAGTGGGGCGGTAGCATTGAAAATAGAATGCGCTTAGCCATTGAAACTATTCGTGCTGTGCGCGCTAGTGCAGGTGATGATTTCATTATTATTTTCCGTTTATCAATGTTGGACTTAGTTGACGGCGGAAACAGTTGGCAAGACGTTGTAACCATGGCTAAAGCTGTTGAAGCCGCGGGTGCAACTTTAATTAATACCGGAATTGGTTGGCATGAAGCCCGTGTTCCAACTATTTCAACTTCAGTACCTCGCGCTGCATTTACTTGGATCACCGAGCGAATGAAAAAAGAAGTGTCAGTGCCTTTAATTACCACCAATCGCATTAATACACCTGAAGTGGCAGAAAAAATATTGTCTTCAGGCCAGGCTGATATGGTATCGATGGCCCGTCCCTTTTTAGCGGATGAAAATTTTGTTGTCAAAGCCGCGGCAAATAAGAGTGATGAAATCAATACTTGTATTGGTTGTAACCAAGCGTGTTTAGATCATGTGTTTAGCCAGAAACGCGCATCTTGTTTAGTTAACCCCGCAGCTTGTTATGAAACTGAACTGACTTTTGAAACCACTAATGCCAAGAAAAAAATTGCGGTTGTTGGTGCAGGACCTGCAGGATTAGCATTTAGCGTTTATGCCGCACAGCGTGGCCACAAGGTTGAAATATTCGACCGTGGCAGTGAAATCGGCGGACAATTTAATTACGCTAAGCAAATACCGGGCAAAGAAGAGTTTTATGAGACGTTACGTTATTTCAATAAACAAATTGAATTACTAGATATTAAACTGCACTTAAATCAGCAACAAAGTGCCGAGCAACTTGCTTCTGCTGGCTTTGACGAAATTGTCTTGGCAACAGGTATTGTGCCTAGAGCATTAGATATTAAAGGTATCGATCACGAAAAAGTTAAATCTTACATCCAAGTATTGCGTGATAAAGAACCTGTAGGTAAACGCGTAGCCATTATTGGTGCCGGCGGTATTGGTTTTGATGTTGCTGAATTTTTGGTAGAAGAAGAGTCACTAACAGTCAATGCTGATAAATGGCTAGAAAGTTGGGGTGTAAACAAGTCGTATCAAGAAAATGGTGGTTTAACGGGCAAAGCAGCACATGAGGCGCCAAGTCGTGAAGTTTACTTACTCCAACGTAAAACCACTAAAGTAGGAGCAGGGCTAGGTAAAACTACTGGCTGGATCCACAGAGCCACTTTACAAAAAAATGGTGTACAAATGCTAGCGGGCGTTACTTATGACGAGATTAATGATGAAGGTATAGTCATTTCTATCGATGGTAAGCAACAAACACTGCAAGTTGATCATGTTATTATTTGTGCCGGACAAGAGTCTGAACGTACTTTGTATAAGCAGTTGCAAGCACAAAACGTTAATGCACATTTGATTGGCGGAGCAAATGTTGCCGCTGAACTTGATGCAAAGCGTGCTATTAGACAAGCAGCAGAACTGGCCGCGAAAATTTAGAACGATCGAACGACAAATACAATTGATGTGCCATGAGTATTATATAATTAATGCTCATGGCTATTTTTTTGGAATTAGGTAAATAAACCGGCCATAATTTAAATTGAAATAATCATTAACTTATCTGGGTCAAGTGATATGCTTATAAAAAGCATTTTGTAGATAATCAATGATAAGAGTGACTATGACGCTAATATTCAAACCCGCAATTGCTATTTCGAACTCACTAAGATTTAAAGCTAAATTCTCGCTTTTAGCCTTCATGTTTTACCTACCACTGATTGCCAGTTTCATCTGGATTGTAAAACAACAATTTCACGATCTAAGTCAATATCAACAAGAATTATTGGGCAACACTCAGATAACAGCCATCATTGAGCTCGAGCAAGCGGTTGGGGATAATCGTTTAACGCTATCTGGTAGTAATGCTATTACCAGTCAAATCGAGCAACTGACCCTAGCCGAAAACAATAAACAAACACTGCTTGATGGTTGGCAAAACTTACAAAAAAGCGAGAGAAGTTTTAATGATTTTTCAATGTTTTACGATAAAACGTTTGCCGAAAGAGAAAACTTAGCTGCAGTAAGTGGTTTGTCGAGAGAACCGGATCCACAAGCTTTTTATCTTGCTGAAGCCGCGTTGATAAGAATGCCCGCTTTAGTTGAATACATTGGTAGGATTAAAGATTTAACGCGCAGCATTATAAATAGTGGCGGTTTCAGTGCTGAAACATATACGCGGCTAGTAGCTTTAGATAATCGTCTAGACGAATTACAGCTGCAGTACGCAAAAACCATTGAGCAACTCAAACGTGTTGCTCCTGATATGTTTAATGACTATTTAGCGCGATATGATGAAGTAAACCAGTCGGTAGACAATTTTCAAACATCACTGCGCAGAGACGTTATTAATCCCGACAGCATTCAATGGCGTGCCGCTCAAGCAGAAAGTTTAGGTGATGCGCAATACAAAAATCAGCAAAATTTAATGGTTTTGTCAGATCAACTGTTAGTTGAGCGAATTCAAAACTTAAAAGATAGTAGCATGCAGGCACTGTGGTTATTGTCGAGCATACTTGTGATAATTATGTTGGCGATCAGTTATTTATTGGTGGGTATTTATCAATCATTAAGTGAAAATGTTAACAAAATAAATTTAGCGGCAGAACGATTAGGTAATGGTGATTTTTCATTTGATATTGTCAGTAGTGCTAAAGATGAGCTTGGTGATATTGCTCGTCGTTTTAGCCAAATGCAGCATAAAATTCATACGCTATTATCGCGTGTCGCTAATGATGTATCAGTACTAAAATCGGCAGCAGCTAATATCAATAGCCTAACCGATGCGATGGAGAAAAATATCGCTCAACAGCAACAAGATACTCATCAAGTTGCCAGTTCTATCAATCAAGTTAATGATTCTGTGCAAATAATTTCATCAAATACCGCTGATGCCAAAACCCTGACCGAACATGCGTACACCAGTGTTAATCACGGTGAACAAGTTATTAGTGATACTGCAAGTGTGATCACCGCTATCTCTTCTCAAGTACATTCTTCCGCTGAAATTATTAATGAACTTGCGGAACATAGTACAGATATTGGTAAGTTTGTTAATGTGATCAGAGAGATAGCAGATCAAACTAACTTACTGGCCTTAAATGCCGCAATAGAAGCTGCACGAGCAGGTGAGCAAGGTCGAGGTTTTGCCGTAGTTGCTGATGAAGTTCGAACGTTAGCAAGTAGAACGCAAGACTCTACGAGCGAAATTCAACGAATTATTGAGCAATTGCAATTAGGTACCAGTCGGTCAGTTGAAGCGATGAAAAACGGTGTTGAACAAGCTGAACAAGGTGTTGAAAAAACAGCGCAAGTCGCTGATACCTTTCAACAGGTAAGTCAAAGCGTTACCGAAATAGTTGCCGCGACAACTGAAATATCAAATGCGGTAGAACAACAACGTAATATGGTGGTTGGTATCACAGGAAATACCCATGATATTGCTGAAAGTACTGATAGTTTGTTACAGTCTGCTGAAGACGCTGCCAATGCGGGAGCTAATATTTCTCAACTTGCAGAGGATCTTGCGGTACAATTAGCGCAGTTTACTCTGAAAAAATAATTACCTAGACTGAATGAATAATAATAAAACATATAAATTTTCTATCTCGCACGCGGGCAACCGTTAATATGGTTGCCGTTAATTCTATGGTTGGCATAGCTGCCACAGATATCGATATTGCTAATACTGCTGCTGATTTTAAGCAATTGCTATTGGCAGAAATTGCCCAAGCGACTTCTCGTATCTATATTTCTGCGCTTTATATTCAAGACGATACTGCAGGCAGAGAAATATTGGCTGCCTTATACCAAGCTAAACAACAAACCCCTGCGTTAGATATTTGCTTGTTTGTAGATTTCCATCGAGCGCAACGTGGTTTGATTGGAGATAAAGAATCTGGCGGAAATCGAGATCTTTATTTAGCGCTTGAACAGCAACATCAAGTCTCTATTAAAATTTATGGCGTGCCAGTTAAACGGAAAGAATTGCTTGGCGTTTTACATTTGAAAGGAATGGTAATCGACAATGTTTTACTTTACACCGGAGCCAGTATTAATGATGTTTATTTACAGCAAACTGAGCGTTATCGTCTTGATCGCTATTATCGCCTAAACAGTCAGGCATTAGCGGATAATTTTTGTGAATACCTCAACCGCTGCTTTATTGATTCAGCATTGGCACCTCTGTTAAATCAGGGTGAAGTGCCCAGTGCAAAAAAAATAAAACGAAAAATCATTCGTTTAACTAAGCTATTAAAAGTTGCAAAATATAAACTGTTAAGCACAAATAAACGTGTCAGTAACTCTGCTGAAATACAAGCGTCTATGTTTGTTGGTTGTGGCCGAAGAGGTAATCAACTGAATCGTGTGATCAGAGACTTAGTTCGTAATAGCCAAGAATCATTAATTATTTTCACACCTTATTTTAACCTACCCAAACCTTTGCTAAGAGACTTAGATGCCGCACTAAAACGAGGTGTTAAAGTGACTTTAACAGTGGGAGATAAAAAAGCTAACGACTTTTATAATGCGGATGAAACAACCTTTTCAACGGTTGAAATTGTGCCTTATATTTATGAGCGCTTGCTGGTGAGTTTCTTATCTCGACGTCAAAAGCACCTCGACAATGGTAACTTGTCACTAAGGTTGTGGCAGGACGGTTCAAACAGCTTTCATTTGAAAGGTATAGTCGCAGATAATCGCTATCACCTATTAACAGGAAGTAACTTAAATCCGCGTGCGTGGTCGCTTGATTTAGAAAATGGTATTTTGCTCGACGACGAAAAAGGCCAGTTAGCGGATAAATTCAATGCCGAATTTAAACGCATTACCGAACACACAAAAGTTATTCATAATATAGCTGACATTGAAAGCGTGCATAATTATCCAGATAAGCCTCGTAAATTATTAAAACGTTTACGTATGACACAAATAGACAGGTTATTGAAACGCTTTCTATAGCTACACGATCGTCAATATAATATAGATTAATTTTAAAGACTTAAAGTAAAAGCATAATGACACCATTATGCTTTTTTATTGTTGATATGTTTATTTTAACGCTAGAATTTTTTTCGGTTTAGACAACAAAGTGTCGTATTGAGCATGTTGATATTCTGCTTCACTGATAAAGTACTGCTGTAATTTATTATCTTTCACTAATTTGATAATTTTTTTATCATAAGTTTTTTGCAGCTTTTTACCTTTTTTTGAATCCGTAAAGGCTAAATATAAATGTTCTTCTTTCCCTATTATTTGATGACTAAAACGGTTTTCAGGATCTGCTAAAGATAAATTAGTAAGATAAGTAACGGCGACATCAACACGCTTTTTATCAATAAGTCTTGTAATATTATCGATGTACTCGACACCATAAAAACGACTAGTACTTGGTAAAAACCGCTCCAAAGCATAATCTTTTTTTCCCGCAACAATGAGCCCAGCTAGGTCATCTGCTTTGTTAATACTTTGTATGTTCTCATCGAAAATTGCATATAGAGGGTATTCAATGTCTAAATGATGCTGTGGGAAAATAAGCTGTCGACTGGTATCTTTATAAGTGCCGACAAGAACATCAGCACGTCCAGTTTCGACCAGGTTAATGGCGCGACTCCAACTAGTAGATATAAACTCTAATTGATAATGTTCGCCATACACTTCACGAATAATATCCCAGTATGTGCCAGTACCATCAATATTGGTATATTCTTGCCACTCTTCACTGGCGACAGTTAATACAGGTAAGGGATGTGAAGCAAAGCTTTGGCTACTAAAAAAGACAGCAATAACTATAAGTATTTTATCCATAAAATATTAATTTAGTCCCATTATTGTATATTTAGCTGCTTATTTTTTCTGAAAGCTGTTTTTTGTAAAACGTTAACTATAGCCAAGTATAAAAGCAGTTCAATTATTATATTAACTCGCCGTGTATATTTGTTGTGCTGGGTTATAACTCATCCAAGACGTTAGCACGTATTTATTCGATGAGACAGGTATATTGCCTCGATGTGTATGAGTGAAACCACAAGGAGCAATAATCATGCTGCCAGCTTTGGGCTTAATAATTTTATTTTGATAGTAAAACTCTGTTTCACCGCCTTCTTCTACATCATTTAAGTAAATAATAAAAAGAAGTACTCTATGCAGTGCCTTATTATCACCTAATTGTGGGTATATTTCTGAGTGCCAATAACCATAATTACCCTTGCCTTGCTCATAACTTTGCGCGTTAACAGGGGCTAAATTAAATAAATATTTTATTAAATTAAATAAATTTGGCTTGCCTACTTCTTCGAAATTATCGACTGTGAGTACTACGGGTTGCTTAGTTTTAGGGTGCTGTACCGTTAATGAAATGCCACCAATTAAACTAAAAAAATATTTGCTAATATAGTCAGTGATCTGGTCGCCACAAGCACGTAAAATGGTTTGCAAGGCAGGCTGAAATTCTGCATGTTGGTTCAGATATATATCTTGGCTGAGCTTTTTAGTGGTGTCGACACCACCACCCGTTCTCCCTGCTACTTTATGCTTGCTTTTATCGAAATCTTTAATAAATTTTGAGCAAAACTCTGGGCTGAGTGCGTTAGGGTATACTTCTATAAAGTCGGTCATGGTCACATTCTTATTATTAATCTGAGCTAAGCATACAACAAACCGCTACTAATTTAATTACCTTGTTGAAAAATCTCTGTAGAATGTTGAAATAAAAATTATTTTAACGTGTTTTTATATCGGCGAAAACCACCGTATATCAAGACATATATTGCAAAAATGATATAGAGAATCAGAATGATAAATGAAAGTATAAAACCAAGGTTTTGCGAAACTGACGGTTTAGGACATATTAATAACACGGTAGTTGCACAGTGGTTTGAGGGTGCAAGAGACCCTGTTTTTGAATGGTTTACACCAGATTTAAGCTTAAGTAACTGGAAGTTAATTTTGGCTAAAACCACCGTTGAGTTTCATGCTGAATTGCAATACGGTGCTAAAGTAGAATTAAAAACTTTTATTAGTCGTATAGGCAATAGCTCGTTTGATGTTTATCAAGAAGCGTGGCAAGCCGATAAAAAGTGTGCGTCGGGCACTGCTGTTATGGTGCACTTTGATCACCAAGCTAAAAAATCTCAAAAAATTTCTGCAACAACAATCGAATGTATGAAAGCCCATTTTATTGAATTATAAAGGCTAATATTGGTCTTAATTCTCACATGTCGATAACTGGGGAATAGACCCAAGTTTCTGCTTAAACATAGAGATAATGATAAGCAGTAATTCAGACCCTAGTGATAAAATATTTCAGAAAAAATCGTGTAAATCTAGCGTAATTTTTTACCCGTAGTGATAGAATCTGGATATTGTTATTAAAAATAAATATTCTAAGCGAGCTGACGCTTAGGTAGTGTTAAATAAGTAAAGTATGACTTTACTGTAAATATAGGATTTTGTTCATGGCTGGTGTCAATAAAGTAATTATTTTAGGTAACTTAGGGAAAGACCCTGAAGTGCGTTTTATGCCTAACGGTGGTGGGGTTGCTAACCTTACTATTGCAACTTCTGAAAGTTGGAAAGACAAGCAAACGGGTGAACAAAAAGAAAAAACTGAATGGCACCGTGTAGTTATGTTCGGTAAATTAGCCGAAATCGCTGGCGAATATTTAAAGAAAGGCTCTAAAGTTTATATTGAAGGTGCTTTGCAAACACGTAAGTGGCAAAACCAACAAGGCCAAGATCAATATACAACTGAGATAGTCGTTCAAGGTTTTAACGGCACAATGCAAATGTTAGATTCTCGTGGTGGTAGCGGTGCAGGTGCAGGCGGATTCAATCAACAAGCACCTCAACAATCAGGTGGTTTCCAGCAGCAAGCCCCAGCTCCACAACAAAGTAGTGGATTTAATCAGCAAGCAGCGCCTCAACAAGCTTATAACAAACCTGCGCAACAGTCTGGAGGTTATCAACAACCAGCACCGCAGCAATCAAACTCAAACTCTCAACAATCTGGTGGATATCAGCAGCAGTCAGCGCCTTCGCAGTCTGGTGGATTTGGGCAGCAATCAGGTGGTTTTCAACAGAATGCACCAAAAGTAAACCCACAAGAACCAACGATTGATTTTGATGACGATATACCATTTTAATTTCTAGTTAATTAATAGCTGTAAAGTTAAATATAGAATGTAAAAAAGGTGAGCTTGTGCTCACCTTTTTTGATTTTATAAGTTCATTATTCTCTTTGGTTTATGTTTATTAACCGTAAATAATAAGTTAGCAAAAACCCTTTAGTGTTAAAGAGGAAAAAGCAACATAGTGGTAAGTTAGTCTATTCATAAAACTAAGTTAATTGGCTTGTTAACCATTTTTTTGCTGCATCAGGAGAATCAAAGCTTTTGCTTTTTAGTCCTGCTTGATAATAAGCTTTTTGAAAAATATTTTCGGCTATAGCTGGCGATTCACTCAAGCTAGAATAGATTGCCAATGCTTTTGTTTGTCCAGTACTAACAAATTTTACATGATAGTCTAAAGCGTTTTTTGTTGCTAATGGCAGGCCTCTCAATATAAGTAAAACTGCAAAATTTTGGGAATCAACATCGTTTATAATAATGCTTGTTAGATCGGCGTGCATTTTTTTAAAGAACTCTAAATTCCATGGGCCCGTGGCATCTATGGAAATAATGTTATCTTCTACAGCAAAACTGCATTTTCCGTGAGGAAGAAACTCTGCTTTCAAGTGATTACCTAAGGTTTAGTATCTATGGCTTAATTAATAGCTGTTTTAAGGCTGACTGTAAAGTTGGATATTGAAATTTAAACTGATGATTAAGCAATTTCGCGGGCAAAACATTTTGGCCATATAACACTAAATCTGCTGACTCTCCCATTAATATTTTTAATATAAAAGCAGGAACTCTAAATATACAAGGTCGGTTAAGCACTTTGCTTAAGGTTTTTGAAAATTCTTGATTAGTAACTGGCATAGGGGCTGTCGCGTTAATCGGTCCAGAAATATCAGTTTGGTAGATAGCGGCTAATAGAACCGCCACCATGTCATCAATATGTATCCATGACATAAACTGCTCGCCGCTAGCAATGGGACCACCTAGACCGAGTGCAAATGGCGGTAACATTTTTTGTAAAGCACCGCCGTTGTTGGCTAAAACTATCCCGGTTCGTATTAAGCAAACACGTGTTGTCTCTGATTGAGCCTGCTGTGCTATAGCTTCCCACTTCTGACATACATAATGACTAAACTCCTCATGTATATCTTGATAGCTCTCATCGATTGATAAAGCCCCTTGTCGACCATAAAAACCAATCGCGCTGCCTGAAATAAAGCTGTGAGGTGGCTTAATCGCTTGTTGAACTTTATCAACCAAGCTTTGAGTTATTTGCCAACGGCTCTGGCAAATAATATCCTTTTGTTTGCTTGTCCATCTTTTATCAACAATAGCTTCACCAGCTAAATTTACCACTACATCAAGATCATTAAAGTTTACATCGTCAAGCGTTGTGACTAATTCAATATTATCAGGCAATAATTTTGCTGTTCTATCAGTACTTCGCGTTAGCACAATAATGCGTTCAGTATTTAAATGTTGGATCAGTGCTTGCCCAATCAGGCCACTACCACCCGTAATTAAAATGTTCATTATTGCTCCTTATTTGTATAAGATCTAATTTGTCACTCGTCATACTTCCTTTACCCAGAGATAAATATTGGTGCGTGTTTAGTTGGAGCTTTGCCGAGATATTAAACGACTATCCAAAGGTATTAGCCAATAACGATATTAGTAAGTGAGGATATTAGTTATACCGACAATGTTAATTTATAGATCACATACAGTGTTGTACGTTATTAATAAACTATAGCAGGCGAATATTGAAATGAATAAAAAGTTGGCAATAAAAAAGCTCCCTTAGGAGCTTTTCATTACTATCTAAGCCGAATAGAAAACTTAGTAGTAAGTATCTTCTTTGTTGTGCGCTTGAGGATCTTCAAGAATCTCTTCAAAGTCGACTTCAAAACTGTTGTTACTATCAGTATTTGCCATGTAAATAGTGCGAGTTGAACCATCGATCCAAGTGACCGTGCCGCTACCTTTTTTACTGCCGCATTTCATACCAATATGTATATCGTTAAATTCCATCGTTTCCTCCTCGTTTATTGTCGAAAATCGAACCGTGCTTTCGATTAAGCAAACTCTGTTATTACTTGGAATATCTATTCTGAAAATAGTTCAAATATTCTACAGCTAACGTGCTTCTTTTTCGACGGGAACGTTTTATTATAAAGAGAAAAATATTCAGATCTAGTTATTTTTAAGGCTTGGTACTGATCCCTAAAACAGTCGACTTGCTAGCCCCTGTTACTGCTGGAATGTTGCCGAAAATATTTTTATCAAATGCTAAGGCCAACCAGGCAAATGCCATTGCCTCAAGTGAATCACTATTAATGTTTTTTGTATGAGTATTCACTATTGAATGGTTGGTAAGCTTATGATTTAAAAGTGAAACCAAGTAGTGATTCTCAATGCCACCACCACAAATGTATACGTCAGATTTCGTACTTAGTTTAGTGATTTCTTGTGCAATACTGTCAGCGGTTAATGCCGTTAATGTTGCTTGAATATCAGCAGGTGTTAGTGTGCTTTTATCGGTAAATTCGGCTAACCATTGTGCATTAAAATACTCTCGACCAGTACTTTTAGGTGCCGGTTGAGTGAAGTAACTATCGCTTAACATTGCTTGTAATAAATCAGGACAAATCGTACCTGAATTAGCCCATTGGCCTTTAGTGTCAAATCGACCTGATTGATGTTGAGAAAACCAATAATCCATTAACGCATTACCAGGGCCCGGTGTCAAAACCTGTGGTTTTATGCGGCGCGTTTGCAGGAAGAAAAGTAATATTAGCAATACCGCCAATGTTAACCACAAACACATCTTTTTCAGCAGAACCAAATATGGCTTGATGAAAGGCGGGAACTAATGGTGCACCTTGGCCGCCTAAGGCAATATCCTTGGTTCTAAAGTCGCCCACCACACGAATACCTGTTAATAACGCTAAGGTTTGTAAACAACCTATTTGCAAAGTAAAAGGCGTTGTTATCTGCTCGTTTTTAACTGGGCGATGGCGAATAGTTTGCCCATGACAACCTATGGCGGTGATGTCTGAAGCCGTTAAATTTTCTTGTTGTAAAAACTTTAAAATAGCGTGTGAAAACTGTTGTGCTAACTCAATGTTGAGACTGCCAGCATGGTCAATTTCATTAGCGCTGGCGTTATATAAACGCATTATATTTTGCTGAGTATTATGATCATAAGCTTGATAATAACTGGCGAGTAAGTTGGCACCATTGGCGTATTGAGACTGGTTATTGTCAAACTCAACTAACGCTAGATCAATACCATCGGCACTGGTGCCTGACATTAGGCCGATGTAGCGTACTTTATTACTTGTGTTATGACTCACGTTATTACTCATATTAATCCGCGCTTTTCTAATTAGATTGAGTACTCAGCATCACTTGTCGTGAACTTGAAAGTTCGGCAAGGCGTTGAGCCGCTACCGCATCAAACTTTTGCTTAAATTTACTACTAATAGGTTTAGCATCTGGTAGCTTTACTGTTCTAGGGTTACGGTGCACGCCATTCAGTAAAAATTCATAATGTAAATGTGGTGCTTCTGACATACCTGTTGAGCCAACATAACCAATGACTTGGCCTTGTTTTACCCGCTCACCGGCTTTAACTGCACGTTTAGAAAAGTGCAAATACTTAGTCACAATACCATTTCCGTGCTGAATAAATACGTAATTACCATTGTATTTATTGTAGGTTGAATGGGTAACTCTACCATTACCAGCCGCAACAACAGGCGTACCCTTTTTAGCCGAATAATCGGTGCCGTTATGTGATTTCCAGCGTTTTTGAATAGGGTGGAAACGTTTACGTTTAAAGTTTGAGCTAATATAGCGAAAACTGACTGGCGCACGTAAAAATGCTTTACGCATGCTATTACCTTTAGGTGAATAGTATTCGTCGTCGGTAAAGCGAATGGCAGTAAAAGATTCACCTTGGTTAATAAACTCAGCGGCTACTATTTTTCCAGTACCGATAAAATCACCTTCAACATATTGATTTTCGTAAATTACATTGAAGCTATCACCTTCACGAATATCCATTGCGAAATCTATATCCCAGCCAAATACATTTGCCAAACTGATAATCTGACCATCATTTAACCCTGCAGTTGAAGCAGCATTCCAAAAGTTTGATGTAATGGTGCCGTGTGCAATAGCTTCACGTATTTCTACCGTTTTGCTTTCTTTGTAGGCGTGATACTGCTGGTTTTGCAAATTAACAAATAAAGTTTCATTTTTTGACAACGGATATTCAAGTGACACCAAGTTACCATCAGTGTCTTTACCGATGCGTATAATGTCGCCAACGTTGAGCTTTTTCAGTAAATCGCTTTCTTCACCTTTTGCCGTGATAACGTTATGCGTTGTAGTCGCGTTTAAGCCATTACGTTTGAATATTTTTGCTAATGAATCACCACTTCTAACTTTAACCGATTGCCACGATAATTGAGCTGCATCTTCTTCAATATTACTCGGTAAATCAGGAGCAGGCCCTTGATTGATTTTTAATACCTCAATCGGCGGAACGGGCAGTTGAATATTACTAGTAGCTTCTACATCGTTGCTTTGCTCAGGCATTGCAACTTGATAACGTTCACCTACTTTAAATTCGCCATTACTATTTGTTGGCGATACTTGCTTACTACTTTCTAACGGTACCATGAATAAAATCAGCACTATCGCAGCACATGACGTAATAATTATTTGGTGCTGTTTTGGTAAGGCAAAATATAAATTTTTTATATTTTTCAAAAAGCTAAGACCTATAAAAGAAATTTTAATACGAAAACTATCGTCTACTATAACAAAATAATATCATCCTAAACAATGATAGGGTTTTCACCACAGTTAAAATTACAGTAGAATTCGGCAATAATTATTTTTATTTTAAAAAAAACACCTTTGTTGGAGCCTAGTAAATGTCAGATGTAAGCCAAGCGTTTGAAGAAATAAAACGCGGTGCGGAAGAAATTCTGTTAGAAGATGAACTGTTGGAAAAGCTTAAAAAAGGTAAGCCACTTAAAATCAAAGCGGGCTTTGATCCTACAGCACCAGACTTGCATTTTGGTCACACTGTTTTAATCAACAAATTACGCCAATTTCAGCAACAAGGCCATGAGGTTATTTTCTTAATTGGTGACTTTACCGGCATGATTGGCGACCCAAGCGGTAAAAACGTTACGCGTAAACCGCTGACGAGAGAAGATGTGTTAGCAAACGCTGAAACCTATAAAGAGCAAGTGTTTAAAATTTTAGACCCAGCAAAAACCACTGTTGCTTTTAATTCGACGTGGATGGAAAAACTAGGTGCTGCCGGCATGCTAAAACTTGCGTCACGCCAAACCGTTGCACGTATGATGGAGCGAGACGATTTTAAAAAGCGCTACAACGGCGGCCAAGCCATTGCCATTCATGAATTTATGTATCCGTTAGTTCAAGGTTGGGATTCTGTTGCACTAGAAGCCGATGTTGAATTAGGTGGAACTGACCAGAAATTTAATTTATTAATGGGTCGTGAGCTGCAAAAGTCTGAAGGACAACGTCCGCAAACTGTCTTAATGATGCCGTTACTTGAAGGCTTAGACGGTGTGCAAAAAATGTCGAAGTCACTCAATAACTATATCGGTATTACTGATGCGCCAAACGATATGTTTGGTAAAATCATGTCTATTTCAGATGATTTAATGTGGCGTTACTACGAGCTATTAAGCTTTAAACCGCTTGACGTAATTAACGGTTATAAAGAAAGCATTGCTGCTGGTTCAAACCCTCGAGATGTAAAAATTGACTTAGCTAAAGAGTTAATTGAGCGCTTTCATGACCAAACCGCGGCAGAAGCTGCCCATCAAGAGTTTATTAACCGTTTTCAAAAAGGTGCCGTGCCTGACGATATAGCCGAAGTTGAAGTTATAAGTGACAATGGTGAAATTGCTATCGCTAACTTATTAAAAGATGCCGGTTTAGTTGCTAGTACCTCAGAAGCTATGCGAATGATAAAGCAAGGCGCTGCTAAAATTGAAGGCGAAAAAGTTGTGGATAATAAGCTAGTTATAAGCGCTGGCACATCGGCAATTTACCAAGTAGGTAAACGTAAATTTGCTAAAGTTAGTGTTAAATAAAAGCTATTAAACGCGGTACTTGTTAAGAGCCAGTAAAGTTACTGGCTTTTTTGTGCGCTGAATTCACCTTTTTGAAACTATGTAGCATATAAATGGTTGTCAATTTGCTGATAAAAAAGCTCTCAGCTTTCATCACTAATAAAGCGCTGTTAAATCACATATAGTTGTAATTTATCAATAGCTAGGTAACCTAGCGTTATTGATTTTTGTTTGAGCCATTATGATAAATTGTAGATTACTTAGCTGTTTAGCATTACTTATCACCCTGATATCTTGTTCTGTTTCGCAAGTTGCTACCACGTCTTATCGTGATAGTTTTGATTTTTCTACGGTTGAAAGTTACAGCACTTATGGTCGCAACTCTGCCTTTGGTGACTTACAAAATATTAAAGGTACTATTCGAAATAACATTGAACTGGCGATTGAACAGGGTTTCGATGAAAATGGCTTTCGTTATAAAGCCACAAAAGATGCTGATATTGTTATTGCTTATCATCTGTTAAATAATGATTTGGGCGAATTTAAACGTTACAACCAGCAAGTAAAATATTGCGGCTATTGTTTAAATGCAGGGGGAAATTCGCGCAAAGAAATAGAGAAAACACTCAGCGCTGGTAGTTTAGTGCTCGATATAATTGATCCCATAAGTCAACGCTCGGTCTGGCGCAGTGTTCACGTTTTAGGTTTTAAAGCACAAGACAATAGCCAAGAAATACAAAACAAAATAACTAATGCGGTTAAAACCATGTTGCTCGATTATCCTCATGGTAATAATATTAGCTAAATACTAAATACTAAATACTAAATACTAAATACTAAATACTAAATACTAAAAGAGAGGTTGTCTAATGGCAAAATGGTTAGCTATTACACTTTTTGCGTTAATTTGCTTTATGGTCATTTTACTTGGCTTAGGCTATTTATTATCTGAAAACGAAAAATCTACCAAGGTGCTTAAAGTTGAATTAGCACAACAGACTCAACTAAAGCAGAAAAAAACACATCAACGTAACAACCTTGATACCTATACTGGCGAAACTAGCGAAGTAAATGCCAATATTGTAGCCAAGCAAACTGATGCCGAAATAATGCAAGCGTTTGAAAGTTCGCTAATAAACAACTTAACATGTGTAACCGTAGCGCAATGCCAAGTGGTAACCGTTAAATTTAAAAATATTAGCTGCAAACTCGCCAGTAATGTTATTGGTGCATCACAACTTAACAAAATAGCCACACATACGATTACAATGGATAACTGCCCAAGCGTAAGTTCGCCAAATGAATTGGCTTGTCAGCAAAATGTTTGCAGTTTAGTAAGCATAGTAAAATAAGGTTTTTTTTTGCCATCAAGCAAGAAAATAAACACGTATAAAGAGATATCATTGCCTAAAGGTGAGTGAACATCGTCTAAAAATCTTAGCAGTATGGTTATCGTGTTTATAATAGTTTGGGTATATAATAACGCATTGATTTTTTAAAATTGTAAGTAATATGACCTTTCCCGACGACGAAACAGGCCAAGTTTTAGCTGAAATGCAAACTGCAGGTATTAACTTAAGCGAAATGCACAAGGTAGTGTTTTTTCAGTTATTTGAACAAGAACTACAAGCTAAAGCTATGGTTGAGCATTTAGCTGCACAGGCACCTGATATGCAGGTAGCGATTGAGCCTGACGAACTGCCAAATGTTTGGGATGTAAACTGCACCGTAAATATGATCCCAAGTTACGAAGCTATAATCGCACAAGAAGCTGAATTTGAATTACTAGCAAATAAGTTCAATGGCTATAACGATGGTTGGGGTATTGAGGCTTAACAGTCTCGTTTTATTCAATTTACTCGTTCTAATTACTCAACTAACACAAACCTCGAGAATATATTGAGTTTACTGATTTGGTATTGAAGTATTTTACAGCTTTTAAATAGTATGGATTAAATTACACCATTAAAATATTTATAATTACCTGATAGTTATGGTATTAATAGCAAGCAAAAAAAATTGTGTGGCTAAATTTACGCGAGTCTAATTATAATTAATAAAGTGATACAGTGCCTTAGGCACAAGGAGTTTCAACCATGTTCAATAAATGTATATCTCTTTTCTTACTGGCTTTACTCACTGCTTGTGGCGCCACGCAGCCACCACCATATCAAAAAGAACGACCACCTGAAGCACGCGACCAATACAGCGGCGCAGAAGGTTTAAAGCAACAACAGCAAGATCAAACCTACCTAATGAATAAAGAATTAGCCGATAAGTGTACTGCCGCCAAAATAGACTTAGCCATGGCAGAGCAAGAAAAAAACACTAGCGAAATTCATCAGCAAATCGAATTAATAAACAGTAACTGTCTATCAGAAGATTAAACTTATTATGATTTAATTAAGTGTTTCTTCTCAAGTCAGAGAATGGAGAAACTGCCTGATTTTTCTGAGCATGATCAAGAAAAATCTTGGGTGGTAATTTGTTTACAAATATTTTTGTCGACTTGGTTAACGTAACATTGCAAAGTGTTCATAGCAGCACTTATCCTGAAACATATACTTCATGTGCTAAACCTAAACCTAAACCAGATGGTACTATTTCTATAGATTCAGATGGTAATATCAAAGAATAATTAAACTAACGAAATAACGACCTGTGGAGGCAAGAACATTAGTGAATAGTAGGGTCAGGTTCGCTGATATATTGGCTTTGTGAGAGCGATTTTAGTTGTTTAACACCGCCATTAAGGCTCTTGTCTACTAAGCCACAAATGGAAACAAGTACTTTGTCGGGAGTCATTATATTTATACGACTTAGGAAACATTATTTTTCAGCATAATCTTAACAATAAAAATGAGTAACTTTAAAAGCTCGATAACGCTCAAGGAGAGCATGAATGAAAGTACAAGTTAAACGTTTTTCTAGCCACCAAACCGCCAAGGTATTTGCTATATTAATGGCGGCATCTTCATTGATTTTTGTTATTCCATTCAGTTTAATTGCATTGTTTTCGCCTGCCGCTGTAGATACTAGTGGTAACGAAGTAAGCTTTAGTGGCTTTAGTATGATGTTTTTAATTATGCCAATATTTCAGGGTGTTATGGGTTATATAATGGTGAGGTTTGGTATGTGGGTTTACAACAAACTAACACCGCATATTGGCGGCATTGAGTTTGAATTTGAGCCAGTTGACGTTGAACATGTAGAAGTCACAGAAGATGAGGTTAAAGGCAATTGAGCTAAATAAGAGGCTATGTAATTAGCTGACTGCTTTAGCTGTTACATTAATCGGCTATAAGCACTTATGATGTGATCAACATTCTCGGTACCGCCTTGTTTAATTCGCTTATAGTGATTAAGTGTTTTTTCTAAATACTTTTTAACGACAAGTGCTTGTTGAGGATTTTCTGCTTGCCAAATATACTTTCCTACAGGGGTTATAGGGTGAGTTATTTCGCTGTTAATTCCCTTGTTTTTATCGGTTTCTGTCGAGGCTAATATCACTTCATAGTAGCGATGATTGTCTGCCACTAACGCTTCGCTTTTTAAACTGCATTTAAGTGCTATAAGTTTTTTACGCAGGGCAAATTGCTGATTAACAGGACACAGTAAAAAATCGATTTCTAGCTTAGGATTGTTTTGACAAATGTCATTAATGAATTGATTCATTAGATCACCACCCACACCGGCAATAATCACTAAGTGCTTTCCCTGGTATGAATGTAACGGCAGTTTTGCAACATCAATACAGTGTGTTTGCCACTGTGAAGTCGCATTTTTGTAAAACTGTTGAAGTTTATTTTCTACGCTGGTGATTAGCTGAGGTACTATGTCAACAAAGTGTATATTTGGTGCCGCTTGTCGTGACAAAAGACTTGCCCCTAAAAAGCCGTGATCACAGCAACAATCCCATATATGGGTGTAATTTCCGCTTACCATTTGTTCAATCTGCTTTAATCTTTTACTGAGTTTCAATCCATGACCTTTATTGCGATGTTAACTTATCGCATTGTAATGGTTTTATTCCATTTTGCTAAGTGTCTGATCTTCAGAAGTAATGCCCCTATGGTAATCATAAAATTTAATAGTAAAATAAACGCGTAATTTTTAGGTTCTTAAGGGCATTATGTTTACTGAAAATCCAGAAGATTTTATCTATAACTCATCAATTGGGATTCATGTGGTGTCTCCTGCCGGCATTATTATATATGCAAATGAATGTGAGCTTGATGTTTTAGGATATAAGGAAGGTGAATATATAGGTCACCATGTTTCTGAATTTCAAATAGATAGTGTCTGTTTGGCTGATATGATGACGCGATTAAACCGCTTTGAAACATTAAAAAATTATCCTGCACAGGTACAAGGAAAATCTGAAATTAAATACATTATTTATAACTCGAGCGTTTACGAAGAAAATAACGAATTTATGCATACGCGCTGTTATGGTACTGAGGTAGATAAAGTGATTTATGATGTATTTTTGAAGCATTGTGATTTTATAAAGTAGTACAATAAATAAAGCTAATTACTTGGGAAATACCGAGGGCTCTTACCTTTAATTAGCTTTATTTTACTACCTAATACATTAGGAGTCTGACGATAATCCTAAGCTCTTTCGTAATTCAGCCAAATCTTCGTGGTGGCTTACAAACAATAATTTATCACAGGTGTTTAATGATTTAACATCTGCGGGTATGTAGCACTTCTCGCCAGTATTGACGGTTACTAAGTGGCATTGTTGGGGGAGCTCAACCTCGTCGAGCGTTTTAGGGCAGTTTTCATCTAATGTTAACTCGACAAACTGCAACTCTCCTTCTAAGTATGCTGATCTGAGCATGCCATCATGCAACTCGCTCATGTTGACAATTTCCCTTGTTAGTTGCTTGTTAGTGAAAATAACGCCTTCCATCTTTAGGTTGTGACAAACAGGTTCGAGTTCGTCGTCTTCAACCCTAACAATCACTCTTTTAAAACCCATAGTTTTCGCAACTTGTGCAGCGAGTAGGTTATCAGTGTCGCTGTCAGATAAGCATATTAAGGCATCGGTATTTTTTGCACAGGCTTCTTCTAAAAATTTGGGCTTAGCACCGTCACCTAAAATAAAACCACAATCGATATATTGGCTTAATACATCAATTTTATCCTGATCTTTTTCTATGATAACCACTTCATGGTCACGTTTAGTCAAGGCTGCAGCGCAGTGAGAAGCAAGAGAACCGCCTCCTATAATTACCATTCGCATAGTGTCTAACTCCTTCTTTTACCAATCCATGTTGCTGGAAGTAGCAGCACAATAATGGCTACAGTTTCTACTCTTCCGAGCAGCATATTGAAAATTAATACCAGTTTTAATGTGGTGGGTAGCTCAGCTGATGTTAACCCACTAGAAACGCCTGCTGTTCCAAGCGCTGATGTTACTTCATAAAGTGATGCTATTGGTGGCATGTCGTAAGCTAGAAAGATAAGCCAACTGCTAACGAGAAAAAATAAGTAACCACAAATAATCGCTAAAACGTTCTCGATTGTTAGATAGTCTACCCGTTTACCGTCTAGGCGCAAATGTAACTGCGAATGAACTCCACTGCTTGCACGGCGCAAAAACATTTGCATGGCTTTAAACAACACCAGTAAACGATAAATTTTTATACCACCTGCTGTGCTACCAATACCGCCACCAACAAACATACAGGCACAAATTAACAACATGGCAGCACTGCCAAATGGCAATATATCAGATGATGCAAAACCTGCAGTTGTAATCGCCGATACCGTATTAAAGTATGCTTGACCTATGGTTGCTTCGCCACCAGACAACTTAACCAAAGCGAATACTGCTAATGGCACAAAAGCTACGAGGAAGAGTAGACATCGAAGTTGGGGATCTCTAAAACTATCGCGCAGTGAGGATATAGTAGGTCGGTAATAAAGATGTAATGAAATAGCACCAAGTACGGAGATTATAGACACTATCCATTGCTCACTCATGCCATATGAAGCAAAGCTATCGTCACGATTAGCAAAACCGCCTGTAGAGACTGCAGCCATGGCGTGTACTATGGCATCTATTAGCGAACTACCTGCGCCGAGTAAGGCGAAAATGCCTATCAGCGTTAGCACAGCGTAGACCACTAAAATACGTTTAGCATGCCCACGAGTACCACCAATATGCGAGTCTACATCGGCGGCATCGGCACCAAACATCTTTGTTTCTATGCCGGGTTGAGTGTGAATCGCTAATGCGAGCACTATGACACCTAAACCACCAACCCATTGCATCCAACCACGAGCAAACAAAAATGCAATGGGCTTGTCTTCTACCGAGGGCAGAGTTGAAAGTCCTGTGGTTGTTACCCCTGAAACTGTTTCAAACCAAGCATCGATAAATGACATGTCGTACTGCAACATGGGTAATGTAAATAACAAAGAAGATGATATAAAAACTAAGGCGGCAACAGCGAGTGTTTCATTACGTTGGAGTTGTTTTACACGGCTAATACGGCGACTAATTGCGTAACATATGGCACAGATCATCGCGATAGCTAAATAGGCTAATGTCACTGGGTACTGACCACTAGCGAGTGAAACACTCATGGGAACTAATACTAGTAACCCCATTAAACCTAGCAGTTCAAAGAGATGTTTACATATCGCCTTGGGGCGTGCGGCGAATAATAAGCTAGTTTGTCCTTTAGTGCTGACAGGAGCAGAGCTTTTTGACAAGTTTCTTCCTTATTACTTAGTATTGAATTAAGCACTCACAACAACAAACACCTTGTAAGCGGTATACTTTAAATCCAATTATTTGCTTTATCAATTACTTCTACTTAGTCTAAAGTAAGTTTATGTATTATGCTTTAATATAACTGATGAATTACACGAATATATTCGTGGTTGAGATAAAATTAATAATCCTTAAGGATAGAATTTATGTTTACAGGTATTTTAGGACTTATACATTTAATTATCGCAATTTGGGCGATTCTTAGTATTTTAAAATCAAGTGCGTCAACGGCTGAAAAAATTGTTTGGGCATTAGTGGTGTTATTATTCCCCGTTGTCGGTTTGATAATCTGGTTTTTAGCTGGGCCCAGATAGCAATTACAGCAGCTATAGATATGAAAAACCCCAGTAATTAATGGTTAAATTGCTGGGGTTTTTAATTATTTAAAAGTGTATTTTCTACATTAAGTATCGACTGCTAATTTAGTTTTTTTACCCTTAGCAAGGTGAACAATAACCAGTAAAATCAAGCCCAATATCGCTACAGTAATACCAATAGGTTTACCGTATTCGCTTGATAAGTTAAAGCCTATTCCAGCGGTCATAATATAGGAGAGTGTTACGGCTGTTGCGATTACAGCAGGTATACTGGTTATCCAATGGAAAGTACCACGATCAAATAAATATTTTGTTGCGAGCCATAACACGCTGGTAGAGAGCAACATATTTGAAAACGCAAAATAACGCCAAATTACTGTAAAATCGAGTTTTGTCATAAAGTAAGCAATAGTCAATATTGGTACCGCAAGCAATAATCGATTTCTCATGCTTTGTGGAATATTAAAAGCATCAACAACCGTTAAGCGCAATGAGCGAAACGCAGTATCACCAGATGTTATAGGGAAAACAGCAACTGCAATAATCGCCATAACTCCGCCAAATACGCCAAGATAACTATTTGCGACATGATTAACTACTAATCCAGGACCACCTGCATCGAGCAGTGCTTTTAATCCAGCATAACCCTCAGGGAATGCTGCAATACCAGCAAGTGCCCAAACACAACCCACAACACCTTCACTGATCATGGCACCGTAATATACCGGGCGTACATATTTTTCATTAGTTAGGCAGCGAGCAATAATAGGTGCTTGAGTTGAATGAAAACCACTAATTGCACCACAGGTAATGGTAATAAATAACAGTGGCCAGGCTGGTAAGCCGTCAGGGTTTGGTGTTAAAAAGTCGTGTGCGTGATCGGCTTCAAAGTACGCTAAAAAATCGCCTGTTATAGGTAAGTGTGGTGCATTAAATAAAAGTGCTATGGCAATTGAAACTGTCATCACGATCATTAATAAACCAAAAAATGGATAAAATTTAGTGATTATTTTATCAATCGGCAATAAGGTTGCTAAAAAGTAATAAGCTAAAATAGCTAATACCCAAAAGGTATTATTAGCTAAAATAGTACCTTCGAAAAAATCTAAATTACTGAGTAATCCCGCAGGACTCATGATAAATACTACACCGACGAAAAACAGTAACATAGCCGTAAATATCAACATAAAGCCTTTAAAAACAACGTTGTAATATTTTCCTGCTATTTCAGGTAAGCTTTTTCCGTCTTCTTTAATACTCATAACTCCTGAGAAGAAGTCGTGAACAGCACCACCTAAAACGTTACCTAATACTATCCAAACTAAGGCTATTGGACCATATAATGCACCCAGTATTGGGCCAAATATTGGGCCTACACCGGCAATATTTAAAAATTGAATTAAAAACGCGCGTACTGGATGAATAGGCACATAATCAACACCTTCACTAAAGCGCTTCTGAGGTGTATCAATAGTAGAGTCTAAACCTGCTTGTTTTGCTACAAAGGGGCTATAAAATTTGTAACCCAGTATTAGAATGGTGAGACAGATAAAAAAGATGATCATAAAGCACGTTTCTCTTATGTGTTTGTATAATAAAGTGGATAAATTATCGCTTGTTTTTGCAATTTTTTAAATAAGCGGCGAACCTTAACAAATGCCAAAGACCTTAACAATAAGACGTTTGGCTAATATGTTGATTAATATATGTCATTATTTACATAGTTTACATATTAAATGCACTAACATTTATTGTAGTTGTAACGTCATCACTTCACCTATGATTTAATTTTTTAACGAGTTGCTGCCTAACTATCTAAAAATAGTGATGATAAATATGTTGCTTGCTACTGTGTAAATTACTTAAGATAACTTTAATGTGGACTTAATTTATCGTGTTTTTAAATTGCCTCGATCATGAGGTACTGATTAAAGGAGTTGGTAATGCCGACAAATAAGCACAAAAGAAAAGCTTCAGCGCATAATAAATCTAAAACATTAAAAAACGCCCAAACACCCGGACTAATATCATCTCATCCCAAAGTGTTTATTTATCTTGGCTTACTCTTTGTTGCTTTAGGAATATACTTCATGGCTTTTGAAGCCCAAAGTGAAGCTATGTTTGGTATTGCGATGCTATTGCTTGTGAGCGGAGCAGCAACAACTATTTATGCTAATTTTGCTGTACCTAAATCAAGTAAATAAAAAAGGTATTAATTTACCGATAGTCGCTAAAAAAATAGCGCTATCGGTATATCTTTAACATATTAGAGTACCTTCGCTTAAAAACCACCAGCAATAATATACGCTACTGTAGCGGTTTGAACTTATTATTCCCAAAAGATATTGCTTCCCTCTCTCGTATTTTCTGTTTTTATATATTCTAAGGTTAAAGAGTTACGTATTTCACTGCTTTTAAATGTCTACTTTCTAACCATGTTATGCCAAGGTGTTGGCAGTAAAATTTTAGTATTGGTGAGATTCCCAATATCGCCTCTTTATTAAATATTGGTCAAAAAAGCCTTTTAATAGTGAAAACTTTCCTTTAGATATAAATTAAATTTATAACCATCTGAAATTAATATAAATATAATGTGGAATACCCTTTGCAACATCACTTCTGATAATAAAAAAATAAAGTTAAAGGGATAAGGTATGAACGAAAGTGAAATCGTTAAGGTTGATAATATTGCAACACGAGCAGATGTAATATTAAGCAATATCGCAAAGTTTTGGTTTGTTGTGGCAGTTATCGGCCAATGGATCATGGTGTACTACGTCATTGCCCATTATGGTGGTGCATTGCTTGCAGGTAATACTGGGGTTTTGGAGTCTCCAAATGGTAATCAGTCTGGATTAATCGCCCTGATTATTCATGTTTTAATCGCTGTAGTTATTATGGGACTTGGGCCCTTGCAACTTATTCTTCTAATTCGAGAAAAATTTCCTAAATTTCACAGAATAAATGGTCGTATATACCTACTGACTATTTTTATCGGCAGTATTTTGGGGCTATATCTTATTTGGGGCTATGAAAAAATGCCCGGCGGTCAGGCAATGTTTTTTGCTATGAATATTATGGTGTTGCTCATTATCACCTTTGCCATTCTCGCTTTACGCAATGCAATAGCACGTAAGATTAAACAACATCGTCAATGGGCATTGCGCTTATTTATGGTTGTAAATGGAGGCTGGTTTTTTCGTGTTGGCTTAATGGCTTGGATTTTAATACACCAAGCACCTGTTGGCTTTGACCCTGAAACCTTCGAAGGGCCTTTTATTATAGCCTTAGCATTTGCTCAGTACCTTATTCCGTTAGCCCTAGTAGAATTATATTTTTGGGCACAGAATAAAGCTGATGCAACTGGAAAATATATTGTTTCATTAGTGCTTGCTGTTGCAACGCTAGTGATGGGTGTTGGTATATTTGGTGCGGCTGCTACTATGTGGTTACCACAAGTGTAAAATTAGAAAAAACTAAGTGATAAATGTGGCTTTTATGAACTATCGCTTATACTTTATTCATATTGAATTATTTAAAAGTAGTAAAGGGATCTCTACATTAATATAAAATGGATAAAAAGTAGGATCTGACAAATGATAAAGCATGATTTAAATTACCTGCTTAGATTGAGCACTCATTGTTTTTTCAGCTAACCTTAGCGTTCAGGTTTATTGTTATCTCGAATATTGAGAAGATTTAAGTGTCAGCATTAAAATTTCTTTGTCATTTGGAGTGGTATGCATCAAGTTTTTTATAGGTTTTCGATTATAGGCATGTTGGTGGCATTTATTGCTTTGACTAATAGTAGTTTGGTATTCGCAACCGAACTTAATGAGCTTACTTATATTACTGAAAGTAGTGCTTCATTTAATTATATTCGAGATGGAAAATTGCAAGGACCTGCGGTAGATTTACTTTTGGCTGCTTCGTTGAGTGCTGGTAGTCCAGTAAAACGCGAGAATATATTAGTGCAACCTTGGGCAAGAGGTTTTAGTAATGCTCAAAAGGGACCTAACACGGTTTTGTTTAGCACCATTAGAACGCCCGAACGAGAGAATGACTTTCAATGGGTCGGGCCTATTGCTTCTGAAAGTGATGTTTTGATAGCGTTGAAAATACGTAAACTTACGATCAGCAAACCAGAAGATATGATGGGATATATTACCGGTGCTGTAAGAGATGATGTCGGCGAGGAGATACTTCAAGAGGTAGGCGTTCCGCTGGACAGAATTACCTTGCTTTCTCACTCAACAAACTTGGGTCTGATGTTAAGTGCTGGACGGATAGATTTATGGATATTTGGTGAAGATGGCTGGCGTGAGACCTTAACTTCATCGGATCTTGATCCCGCTGATTTTGAAATTATTTACCGCTTTCCATCAAAACATTATTATTTTGCGCTTAGCTCTGATATCGAGCAGCAGTTGGTTGAGAAGTTTCAGCAAGCGATAGATAAAGTATTCGTGTCAAGCGAGCTTGCTCGCTAACTTTCACTTATAAAGCATCGGCCTTGAAAGCTAATTTCCTATCCCCTCGATGCTTCCTCCCACTTTTTTTGCTCTTGATGAAATACATGAAAATCGAATACGGTTAAACGTCAATGATTAGTCGCTAAACACTACGCCATATATCAACAATAATCAGAAGAGTCAGTGAAAAAGGTAAATAAAGCTATTTTCGTTATAGCCTGGTTATTCATAACGAACACATTGGCGTGCTAAGTTTAGAAAATGACAAATAACAGTGCTACTGAGTAATTAGTAACTGCCGATATGGCCTTTAACACATACATTTGTCAGATAAAACTCAATCATAAGCCATTAAATTTTTGTGCCGAGCATTAATTATAGTTAGTGTACTAACTATAATTAATGCTCGGTGGTTGTTATTGTGATGCTACATTGTTGTTTTTAATTGTTATTGTGTTTTTATATTAAAATAAATAAAATTTGAACTATAATTATACTACGTACACTAAGTAATGTGATAGGTGATTGCGTAGATATTAAATAGGGCGCTTGTACGAAATCATCTTAAATTATTATCGACGTATGAGAGCGAAAATTCTGATGTTTTGATGAAAATCAATTGTTAAATATAACGAACAAATATGGAGAAAGTGATGTTAGTCAATTTGGAAGAGCTAAACGGAAGCACTATTCATGCAGTAGATGGTGAAATTGGGCAGGTAACAGATGTGTATTTTGATGATAGACACTGGACCATCAGGTTTATGGTTGTTGATATCAGCCCTTGGGTACCCTTAAGTGAAAAAACCTTGATAAGCCCTATATCACTGCTTGAATACGATACTAAAGAGCAGCAACTTAACGTGTCTATAACAAAAGATAAGGTTAAGAACAGTCCACAAATAGATGAACACGAAACCGTTTCCCGTGAGTTTGAAAAGAACTATTTTGATTATTATGCCTATGGTTACTATTGGGGAGGGGCTGGAGCATGGGGTGAATACGCGTATCCAATGGCTTTGGTTAACCCAAAAACATTGCCAAAAGATAGCAAAGAAAGTGAAAATGCTAAAACTACCAACCATCTTCGCTCAACCAATGAGATTACACATTACGGTATAGATGCTTTAGATGGTAAAAAAGGCTATATCAAAGACTTTATTTGTGACACCCATAGTTGGTCTTTGCTTTACATTGTGGTTGATACCCGTGATTGGCTACCTGGCGGCAAAAAAGTACTGATTTCTCCAAAGCATTTAGATAAGTTAAATTGGGAAGAAAAAACGGTCACCTGTAATCTTAGTTTTGAGCAGATAAAAGCGTGTCCAGAATACAATGAAGACAAATTGAATGATGTTGAGTATCTAGCAGAAGTTAAAAATAAACTCATATTCAATAAGTAGTCAAATTAAATATATTCTCACAGTAATATGCCCATTATTGCCATGGGCGTAAAGTTAGTTGGCGAAAAATTTTCAAGCTACTATTATCGCGTAATTAAAGGATAACTAAATGCAAAAAAATGACGACAATAAACCATCAAAGAGTAGTGAGATAACCGATATATTATATGGTACTGAAACGGCCAAAGCCCTGACCAATTTTACCATTAGCGAGCTAAAAATGCCGCGAGCATTTCTATGGGCACTAGCGACACTAAAAAGCGCCTGCGCTCAAGCTAATCAAGAATTAGGGCTGCTTGATACTGATAAATCTGCTGCTATTCAACTGGCTGCCAAAGAAGTTGCTGACGGTTTTCACGTTAATCAGTTCCCAGTTGATGTATTTCAAACTGGCTCGGGCACCAGCACTAATATGAACGTTAATGAAGTTATTGTCTCGTTAGTTAAACGACATAGTCAGCAAAAAATTATTCTTCACCCAAACGATGACGTGAACATGGGGCAAAGCTCTAATGACGTTATCCCGTCATGTATCCACTTAAGTGCAGCAAAGCTTATCTCTGATGAATTGTTACCCGCACTTCAGCATTTGAGCGATACCTTGGATGCAAAAGCGAGTGAACACCACAACACCATTAAAACTGGCAGAACGCATTTAATGGATGCTATGCCGTTAAGTTTCGCTCAGGAAATAAGTGGCTGGAGTAGTCAAATTCGTTATGCACATCAACAGTTGGAAAATAGCTTACCGAGTTTATTGAAATTGGCTATTGGCGGAACCGCAATCGGTACAGGTGTTAACACACATCCAGAATTTTCAGGCATTGTTACTCGGGTATTAACGCAAAGAACAGGATTATCATTTACCCCTGCTGATAATTATTTTCGCGCCATAAGTGCTCAAGATACAGCCGTGCAGATCAGTGGTGTGCTAAAAACTACAGCGGTTAGTCTGAGTAAAGTAAGTAATGACATTCGTTGGCTGAGCAGTGGGCCTTTAAATGGCTTAAATGAATTACAGCTACCCGAACTACAAAAAGGCAGCAGTATTATGCCAGGCAAAGTTAACCCTGTGATCCCAGAAGCGGTTTTAATGGCTTGTACTCAGGTTATTGGCAACGACACCACTGTTACAATAGCTGGGCAATCGGGTAACTTTCAACTCAACACCATGCTACCTTTGATTGGTCATACGTTGGTGCAAAGTATTCAACTTTTAACGTCAAGCAGCATGGCACTTGCCGATAAAGTAATTAAAGATATGAAAGTAAATCATTCGATGATTAATCATAACTTGGCAAAAAATCCTATTTTAGCAACGGCGTTAAACCAGTTAATTGGTTATGACAAAAGCGCCGAGATTGCTAAAAAAGCGTATGAAGAAAAAAGAACGGTGTTAGATGTGGCAAGAGAACTCACGGATATCAGTGAAGCCGAACTTATTAAACTACTCGACCCTAAACGACTTACCCGTGAATAAAATATAATCATATAAACAGCTGACAAATTTCATATATCAGCGAATAGATATGCTTTACAAGGATGTAGTGAGTAAATGATTTTAATGTGGACTAAGCTGACACCCACTTAGTTCACAATCGATATATATGGCTATTTATTACTTTCATCATGATCAATTAATTCAAAAGCTGGCAAGGTTACTCGCCAATAAATAGCAGCTAAACGTAACGCTAATGCACCTAATATTGAGCCAATAATGGCAACATGGGCAGGAAGGTCTAGATAGGTGAGTGAGGTAAATAATACGCCACCTAAAATAGCCGCAGTGGCGTAAATTTCTTGTCGTAATATCATCGGAATAACATTACAAAGTACGTCGCGGATCATACCGCCAGCAACACCTGTCACCATGCCCAATAAAATAGCAACGGGAACAGCTGCACCTAAGGTTAAGGCTTTTTCAGTGCCTAATACAGCAAACAAAGCTAAACCAAAGGCATCGGAAACCAAAAGAAATCGTTTGGGAATACGTTTAGGGCATCGAATAAAAATAATAGTGAGTACGGCAGTCGCTAGAATGACATACAGATATATTGGATTTTTGACCCAAAATACTGGCGTTTGTAAAATTACATCGCGAATAGTGCCGCCGCCAATTGCGGTAACCGCAGATAATACGGCAACACCAAATGGGTCGAGTTGATAGCGACCGGCCATTAACGCCCCTGAAAAGGCAAAAACAATAACGCCGAAAAGGTCAAGCCAATAAAGTAATTCTAGCATTGCAAAGGTACTTATTTAGTTAAAGGTAAGTCAGCGGCTTGCCAACTATTCATATCGCCTTCAAGGTGGCGAAGGTCGCTAAATCCAGCGGCGCGTAAATCATTTTCTGCACTTACAGCGCGACGACCTGAACGACAATGCACGACAACGGTTTGATCTTTAAAACCCATAATTTTACTGAGATTAGCATTAATTTGTTCATGGCTAATATTAATAGCACCGACAATATGCCCTTCAGCGAATTCTTCGGCGGTGCGCACATCTAAAACAATAGTTTTATTTGCAGGGGTCGCCATTAAGGTTAAAAGAGCTTGTTGTGAAATGGGTGTTGTTGTTTCTTCGGCAAAAGAGGTTAAAGCAAACAGGCTTAATAAAACAATCAAGATTGACTGGATAAATTTCATAAAAAATCCTTAAATACGGTTAAACTCAGTTTTACGTTATTACTTACAGTTTACCTTAATCGTTATGATAGCAAAGGCTTTTCATTACCGGTAAATAAGTTAGTTATGTAAACCATAAATATTATCAAGTAAGACCTGAAATAGAATAGGACGTTACGCCAATCAGCAGTAGTAATAAAACCAAAATATAAAGTGCGTAATTTATTCGTTTGCTAGCATGAATAATGTCGGTAGTTTGCGGTTGTCTTGCGTGATCATTAAAGCTAGCTTTACGTACTTTATTACCACTATACATGGCTACGCCACTGAGCTTTATTTCTAAACCTAAAGATAATATGTGCAATAAAATATTGTTGTTAGTTTGAAAAAACTTACCTCGTATTAAACGCCAGTAAAGCAAAGTGTTTTGCCCAACAGTGCCAAGTAAAAGGAGTAATGCAAAAATTCGTGACGGCAACCATTGAAGTAATTTAATGATATGGTTTACCGCAGCGCCAAAATGGACAAAACGGTATATTTTAATATTCCATGCGTAATGCATTTCTAGTAATAAACGAAATGACAACGCCACTAAAGGGCCAAAAAAGAGAAAGTAAAACCCAACACAAACTAGCAATTGCGAACTACGTAATACTTGCATCTCAATGCAAGCTTTACTGATACCTAGTGGCGATAGCTGTTCGGTGTCGCGCAATAATAACGGAGCCACCTTTTGCTTAGCTTGGTAGGTATTATTAGCAACTAATTCACGTGCAATAACTTTATTCGCTTTAGTTAAGCCAAAATTACCTAAGGCAAAATAAAGTAAAAACGCATGCCAAAGCCATTGCACTTCAATGAATATTTCAAATAACCATAAAATGGCAATTATAGGGATTAACGTAACAAGTACGGCAATTAAGCCTGAAATGTTTTGTTGGCGTGCACTATTACTGGATTTATTCACCTTGTCAGCGAGGCGCTGACAATAGAAACTGAAAAAAGCTAATGGTTGCTGAGTAATAAAATGACCAATAATTGCTTTTAATGCGAGCAACAATAACAACGTGAGCGCAGAAGAATACAAATATGGACTGGTTAATATATCACTCAGATATTGCATTAGTTTAACGATTTTCCTTTCAGAGCTTCGAGCATACTCGTGACTAAGGTAGACGAGTTAACTGAAGCTGTTTCTAAATAAGCTTCAAATGAAGTTGGTGATTCTTTACCTGCAATATCTGACATTGAACGAATAACCACAAAAGGTGTGTTGAACTGATGACAAGTGTGAGCAATGGCAGCACCTTCCATTTCAACTGCTGCCATAGTGGGAAAGTTGGCTCTGGCTTTTGCAATGTCGTCGTCTTTGGTCATAAAGGTATCGCCAGTGGTAATTAGGCCGACTAACGTTTGTACATTTTCAAGCGAGCTTATGCCAATTTTTGCTGCGGCTACAAGTTCTGGGTGAGGAATATAGGCTGGCGGGTTAGCCGGTAATTGACCTATTTCATAACCAAAGGCTGTTACGTCAACATCGTGATAACGCACTTCTGAGCTAATAACAATATCGCCTACTTTAAGCGACTGTTCAAAACCACCTGCCGAACCAGTATTAACCACATAATCAGGTTGAAACTTATCAATAAGAATCGCTGTAGCTAGTGCCGCGGCTACTTTACCAATGCCCGATTGAACAATAACTACATCAGAGCCATTTAATAATCCCTGATAAAATGTATAACCAGCGTGTGTAGATGTTTGGCAATTTTCTAATTTTGCTTTTAAAATGGCAACTTCAGGTTCCATTGCGCCAATAATACCTGCTTTCATTAACTTTAATCCTATCTATATTTTGACGACCACATTGCGCCATAGTTTATGGGCGGATTATAGCGCGACTTTTGCATATCAACAAAAAAAGCAGACTTAGATGTCTGCTTTTTGTTTTATATTTTAATTTTTTAGTGTGGCAGCGCTGCTACTTGATTAGCTGAAAGCTGCCTTGGCATAGCTGGTGTATCTTTTGATAACATGGCATGAGCCGCCGTTGATGATAATGCACCTGTTGCTCTAGGTCGTGCTTTAACCAATGGTGCTGGAATAATTCTACCTTTTACTTGTGGAGCAGCAGTTTTATTTCCTAACATACGGCTGTTAATACAAGCACGAATTTCATCAATGGTGTAATTAGCTTTTACTTTAATGCGAATATGAGGAATAGCGGCGGCTTCAAGCGCGCCACTTACAAACCAATCTTTCTTAACTTTGTAGCCTTTTCCTTGGGTGTCGACTAAATCTATTACGCCAAGCATTTTCATGCTTTCACGCTCACAAATAACAAAGTCTAAGTACTTACTATGCGCATTATTCGAGGCGGTTTGGCCGGCTCGCTTTGATACGCCATTGCGAATACTAACAATATCAGCAAGTTTAACGCGGTTAATAATTCGATACTTTGAGCCCATAGCTTGCTCAACAAGGTTTTGAAAGTTTTTTTCTGCGGGAGTAAATAATGCAGTTTTACGATCGAAAGGAAAGGGAAAACTATTATCGTTTAAGCGGCTCGCAAGCATACCAACAATAACAATTAGGCTGATCATGGCAAATAGAATAAGTTCCATATACATCTCCGGCAGTTCAATTTCTTGACGTTTATCTTAGTTAACTTGATAAAGCAAAAAATGAGCCATAGATGATGTTATGAACACGTTAGTGAGTTAATAATATTAATTTTCGATGAAATATTTATTAACTCACTGATTTTAATGGTTTAGATGCGAAGTTTATTGTTGATTATTTCGGGTACTTAGCTTTTAATTCGCTATAAAGTTGCTGTTGAAAGTCGTCAGCAGTGGTGTCGAGTGTCTTCACCAAGTTTGCTAGCACTTCGTTGTCTTCTTCGCCGTGCCAAATTTTAATATAGCTACCTTCTTTATAACCGTGATCTTGACGGAAGAAATTTAACGTGTTTTTTCCAACATATTGACGGAAAAGTTCATCTAAATCCATTGCCATTAAACGCATACAATCGGCTAGTGCCAATGCGTCAAATGCTTTGTTAGTCACGGCTGCAGAGGCCAGGCTTTCTAAAGCAATTTTAAAGTCTTGCTGACCACTATTTTGGGTTAATTCAGTGGCTAAAGTTTGAGTAATATTTTCTATTGAGTCACCAGACATTAAACGTAAACTTAAGCCAAAGTGAAAAATATCGACTAATTCTAACTGCACTTGTGCAACGTCAATTTCTTGGTGTTTCCACCATTTCCAACCATGATGATCTAGCATTTCGGCACACTCAACCCAAATGGCACGATACCATTCGTAATTGTTATCTCGCCAAGTTTCGCTAACGCGTGAGTTCATGGCATCTTGCATTGATAACATTTGGGTAATTTGGTTTTTTGCGGTGCTCAGTAAATCGCTCATGCTGTTCTCTATGTTATGGAAATTGGGTGGTAATAAAAACTATTGCTGATAGTTTAGCAAGATTAATGGCATTATATAATCATTAAAATTGATTAAGAGGTTCAGCTTTGACAGCTCAAGTTTCAAGTAAAGTTTCCAGTGAAGTACAAAGTGAAGCAATGCGTATTGCCAAAGGCACACAAAAAAAATCACAAACTAAAGAGCAAACTAAATTAATTGCTCAAGGTATTGAAAAAGGTATTAGTGAGTATAAGAAGCAACAAAAGGTAAAGTCTCGCGAACGTGACAAACAGCGTAAAAAAACAGTTGCCGTGAAGGCTAACGCGCAAGCAAGTGAATCAACATCGGTAAATAACCATGGACAAGAAAATTTAAGTAACAATCAAAAAGTAGCAATGGCTTTACCTTGGTTGCTGTTAATGGTGAGTTGGGGCTACTTTTTACTGACGACTTAATGACAAAAGTTGCCGGGCATGTTGGTTTATTTGAGTTTTAGATTTACAAACTCACCATGTAAGTCAGTTTTATCGTTTACGCGTAATAATTACGGGGCTTTTAGTTAGGCTAGATAATGCGATTAATATTGGTAGCGTGCTCGTAACCATGCATTGGTGTTTTTTTCGAGTTGGCCAAAAAATGAAAACTCATCTTCGCCAAAGAATATATTGGCGCCAGCACTCAATAGCCACTGATCATTGTATTGATAATTTATTGAAGGCTTAAGATAAACATCTTTATCGCTAGGCGAGTAAAAGGCAAACATTGAGTAAGTAAGCGTTTGCCTAAGTGCGCGGTAGCTTAAGCGTAAGGTGACTAAGTGACGATTTTCAGCAACAAGTTGTTCAGGTAATTGGCTATTGTTAACTAGTGCTTGATAATGCTTAGTGCGCTCTAGGTAATATTGCATATTAGCGGTTAGGTTTTTTGCTAGTTCGTGTTCATAGCCTATTAAGAATTTGTGCTGACCATTAGCGATCATATTGTTAGTGCCTTGGTTATCATCAATGCTGTTGTAACTGGCATATTCAACATTCAAAATACCGCCCTTAAAGGGGGTTATTGCACTGACGCCCCAAGTATTAAGAGCAGGAAAATAGGCTTGGTTTTGCATAACATTATTTGCAGATTGCTTTGTTCCTTCAGGTGTTGGCCAAAAACCTTGATAGCCATAAAGTGAAACTTCAATATCGTTAATACGAGTATTTAAGCGAGCTGCCCACTGTGCTTTATGGGTATTGTCAACGGAGAAACCGTTAGCCGGTGCCACTATTTGTTGTGCTTGCGGCGAATAAAACGAGAAACGTTCGCCGTTAAGATAGTTGTCGGGAGTAAACTCGGGTGTCCATACTAAGGTAAAGTTTACGGCGTTATAAAACCAGTTAGTTCTAATACTATTTGATGGCGCTTTTAAGTATTCATCTGCGCGACCAGCAAAAAATGACTGCCAATCTTTAGCAAATAAATCATTGAGAAATAGATAGTCACCTGTGCCCCAAGTTAATACTTGTCGACCCGCTTTTATATCCAGAAAACTAAATGGACTAGCACTCAAACTCAGCTCTCGGGTTTGAAAAATAGTCTTCGCTAATACGCTATCGTAGTAGCTATCTAACTTGACACTGGCATCGAACAGTTCATGGCTATAATCCACATTTATTCTTGCTTTAAGTTCATTCAGCGAAGCGTTATTTTCAGTAACATTAGTTTGTAGAAACTGTCCGTAAGCTGCTTCAATAAAACCTGTGACTTGCCATGGCGAAGCAGGTGCCTCTTCAACCCAAGCGTCTGCCCAGTCATCATTACTCTCATTATTTGCAATCGCGTTTGTGCTACCCGCTAAGAGAACAATATTAAGCAGCAGGGCTTTAATGATCGCTAAATTATTAATGACTTTCACCTTTTTTAATAAAACGTTAACGATTAGTCTAACCAAGATTTTGGTGGTGTACGCATACTGCGTTCACTGAAAATGTTATCGGGTAAGCCAAGGTTATATTTCACATTTCTAAATTGCATTTCGGTATAGCTACTATTACTTAGATTAGTAATACGTGATTTCATCACGGTGGCAATACCGTCAATATCTTGTACTTGTAGTACGGTCATCTTACGTATAGCTTGATTATTTTTATCAAAATAAATTGTTTCTATGGGGAGAGAATTTTGTTTATCAATTTTTACGGTATAACTGCTAAATTCAACACTTTGTTGATCTTTGGGTAGGGCGGAAATGGTGTAAGTGTTTTTGTCTTCACTCACTAAAGTAAAGCTATCTTCATTAGGGTTACGGCCTGAAACATCTTCATAGTAAAAGTGTGAACCGACAAAAGAGGTACGTTTATCACCCGCAGAAATACGTTTTACTAGATCCAGAGCAGGTAAATATAACCAGCGGTTGTCGTCACTTTTAAGTTGTTTTTCTACTCGAAATACCGTGTCTTTGACATTGCTGGGTTGCGAAAAAAACACCAATATATTTTGATCACCCAGATCTTGTAAATCTTTACGTAAAATAATGAATTGTCGCATTTGGCGGTTGCCGTTTTCATCAACAATAATCATGCGCGCTTCAGCGCTACCATCTTCGCCAGCGTAATAAGACGCTAAGTTTGCTTGGTCGATTATGTTGTTAACCTTGATTGTTGTAGCATTTTCATTAGATAACGTAGCGTCTTCTTCAGCATGAAGAAAAGCATTACTGGTTAAAAACAAGCTAAGTGTCAGCACAACTTTGCCACTGTGTTTGAAAATTTTTATTATTTGCCTAGTAAATGTAATGGTCATTATGTTGTCCTTATGAATGCTGTATTTTTTTATCGGCTTTAAGGGCACTGCGCTTGGCAAGCAGTGTTAGCAGTGCGGGTAGCAATACCAAGGTCACTAATGCCGATAAAATCATGATGCTCGCTAAGAAAAATCCTACTGTGATATAGGGCATAAGCGGTGATAATAAAAGTGGGGTAAAACCAATCGCAATGACGATGGCATTGCGAGCAATCGCGCGGCTCGGTTCTTGAAACATGTCTGACAATGCGGCGCTTAGGCTTTGTTTTTCGGTTTCAAGTTCGCGCACACGTTGAATAAAGTGTATTGCAAAATCAATTGATAAACCTAAGGTTAATGCCGATAACACCGCAATAGGCATGTCATACGCTTTGCCAAGCCAGCCCACCAGTCCGTAGATCATGGTAATGGTGAAGGTAAGTGGTAACATCGCAAATATGCCATATTTAATCGATCTAAATAGCAGCATCATCATGATAAATACGATAACAAATGACGACAGTAGGCTGTCGATCATGCCGCTGACCATCGCGTCTTGCCAAACAACGTTAAGATAAGATTTACCCGCCCATTGATGCTGAACGTTGCTAGGTGGTGGGTTTTCACTGATGTAATTGTCTACCCAACTGACGACGTTTGCCATGTGCTGATTGTCACCGCTAGTCATTTGCAGCCATAAAAGTGTTCTTTGAAAATCAGGGCTAACAAAGTGCCATAAATCTTGCGGACGATGTGAAGACTGAAATTGCAACAAGGTTTGTGCAACACCATTACTGCTATTTGGAATTTTGAAGTCTTTAGTCTCGCCTGAATTAAGCTCACGATTTACTGTGCTAATAATATCGGTCAAGCTGTTTACTTTACCGACATCGCCGTTATTCACGAGAGCAGTTTGTAACTTAGCCAACCAATTAAGCATGGCAGAGTCAGTAAATATTTTTTGCGCGTTATTGGCTTGCTCGCTAATACTATAGAGCTGTTCGAGCCAAGGTTGCTCTTGGGCGTTGGCATTAAAACTAAAGTCATCAAGTTGGATTAATAAATCTTGCGTGAAAAAACTATTTCTTTCATTCGCATCGCTAGTTAGCCATTGATTGTAGGTTTGTGAAATAGCTGCTTTTGTTACGCCGTTATTTGCCGCATTAAGTATGTTATTAAAATGCTTCAGTGCGTCTTTTTGTTGCGGGTTGTTATTGCTAAACACTAACCATGCGTCATAAGTACCTGCAAAATGTTCATTAAGCACTTTATCAGCAATGCGAATTTCATGATCAGCTTTGAACCAATTCACCGGATTATCGTTAATAATAATACGGTTAACTCCAACTACACTAAGCGCAAATAAGGCAATAAAAGTGATTAAAATAAGCTTGGTTCGTTGTACCGAAAACGCACCCAGTTTTTCTAAGCTGTTAGCTAACCGACCTTTTTGTTCCATTAATAGAATAGCCTTTTGTAACTTAGCTAAAGTTTCAGGCTTCATGCGGGCAATATAAGCAGGGATATAAGTAATGGTTAACACAAAAGCCAATAGTATGCCGCTACCGATAAAGGCGCCAAATACTTTAACGGGTGGAATAGGCGTTAACATTAACGAATAAAAGCCAACGGCAGAGGTAATCGAGGTAAACAGCATGGGCTTATATAAATGCCCCATGACCTTTTTAATGGTTTTAGATGCATCGTCACCGTCTTTAAAGCGATCAGCAAATTCTGATAAAATATGTACGGAATCGACCACCGCTATTGGCATTAAAAATATAGCGATCATCGACGACATAATATGTACGGTAAAACCAAAGCCAATTAAGCTGCCCATAATGATCAACACTGTTGCCATGGCAACCACCATCGGCGCAATAATCAGTGTGATATTTCGAAAGAAAAACCAAAGTAATAAGAAAATAGCTAAACCAGCGAGTGGCGCGGCAACGCCCATTTGTACAAACATTTCGTAGCCAAATTGGTCTTCGGCAACCGGTAAGCCTGTAATATGAAAAGCTAGGTCACTTTGTGATACGGCTGAAATTTTCGCCGCTAAAGCTCGAATTTTTTCAGCAATAACATAGCTTTGGTCTTTGGCAATAATCGGTACATAAATTGCGATAGCTTTATCGTCGCCCGAAACTAAGGTGTTATTTAACATAGGTAAGCGTTTTACTGCTTGTTGAATAACTTGGCTGGCTTTTTCGGTAGTGGGGGCTTGTTTCATCAGGTATTCAAATTGAATACCTTGATTAACACCCTGATCATTTGTTAGTTGGCGTATATTGTCTACAACGGTTAACGACAGTAAATCTTGGGTGATAACTCCTTCTATTTGCAGAATTTCGTCAGTTAACTGTTCTACAACACTTAAGGTGTTCGGATTAAAAATGTTCTTATCGCTGACTAAGCCAACGACGATCATATCGCGCATTAAAAAGTCAGTTTTTATCTGATTGTGGAATATGCGCGCAGGAGCTTCTTGGCTGAGCATATTTTCAGGGTCAGTATCGATAGCTATTTTTGGTAACATCGCCAAACTCAGCATTGTTACAAGTAACATTAGGCTATAAATTACTTTGGGCTTTGCGATAGCAAAGTTTAATACGCGTTGATAATTCAAAATACTTCCTAGCCTTTTAAGTATAAATACAAATAAAGGTATATTAGATAAATGTAATATACTTTTATATTAGCAGTGTCTAATGTAAGATCCAACTAGAAATAAATATTCGTTTGTTTTATGCACGAAGATTAATTTTTACTATCAATAATAGTGAGTAATAAATGACCGAGTTAGCAGCAGTTGATATAACCGAAATGCGAGAGAGTGCAGCACAGGCAGCCGACTTGTTAAAGGCGATGAGTAATAAAAATAGGCTTTTATTATTATGCCATTTAGGTGAAAAAGAAATGTCGGTTAATGAACTGAATAACTTTGTTGATCTGAGCCAATCAAGTTTATCTCAGCATTTAGCGAGATTACGCCAAGATAACTTAGTGAAAACACGTCGTGAATCACAAACTATTTATTATAGTATCGCAAATCCATCAGTGGTAAAACTCATCAGCTTTTTACACAGTGAGTTTTGTGCAAAACCTTGAAAACAAACTTGTATAAATTAATCATTAATCATGACTAAATAATTTTTTTCTCACCATAGCACGGTAAGCTTTTGGCGTTATGCTTAACATTTGTTTAAAAAGCCGTGTGAAGTTTGCTTGGTCTTGATACCCCACTTGAAATGCCACTTCTTGAATCGATAAATTACTCGCCGCTAATAGCTCTTTCGCTGTTTGTATTTTTAGTTTTTGCCAATATTGCGTAGCATTAATACCGGTAGCAAGTTTGAATCTGCGGGTAAATGAGCGCTGACTAATGCCAAATTGTTGAGCAATATCATTTAACGTTAATTCAGAGTTTAAATTGGTTTTGAGCCAAAATTGAATTTGACTGATTAATTCGTCGGGGTGGCGATCAACCTCTCCTTCTAAATATCGTTGTTCTTCGTAAGGTTTTCTAATTTCATGGGAAAAATTGCGCTCTACTTGTTGTGCAGCATTCTGGCCATATATTTGAAAAATAATATGTACAACAATATCAGCTAAGGCATTAACACTGGCAGCACAATAGGTTCGTTCAGACTGGGTGATAAAAAAGTCAGGCTTTAAATCTACTTTTGGATAGTCACGTTTAAATTGCTCAACATAATGCCAATGAGTTGTTGCTGGATGATAATCTAAAATACCGGCTTCAGCCATGAGGCAAACACCTGTGCCACCGCCTATTAATGTAGAGCCTTCGGCCCAAATTGAACTTAACCATTTCAGCATTTTTGGCTGTTTAGCGATTGTGGGTCGAGGGTTACGCCATAAGCTAGGAATAAAGGCAAAGTCAGGTCGCTGAGCATGCGCAATGTCAGTATCTGGCATTAATTTAATTAAAGCGCGTGTAGATATCGGCTTTATCGACTCAGCCACCATTTGAATTGATAACCGAGGAGCATGACGATTTTCTTGTAAAGCTACGGCTTCACCAGCCCGTAACATTTCTACAGGCAGGCTGACGCTGGTTGTTAGCATATGGTCATACACTAATAATGCAATGTTAATCGTTTTTTGTTTGTTGCGTTTTACGTTTACTTTCATTGCTTAAATTACCAATTCAGTCTTATTTGGCTATTTTGACATATTTTGTGGCTGTTTGTGCGCATTATTATTTTGAGTTACCTCTTACAATAGCGACATATATATTGAGTGTTAATTTTAAAGAGATTTTTTCATGACTGCGTTACCGATTATAGTTGGCATGGGTGGCATTAATGCTGCTGGTCGTACATCATTTCATCAAGGCTTTCGCCGTATAGTAATTGATAAATTAAATGCTGAAGCACGCCAAGAAACATTTGTTGGCTTGGCTACTTTAATGAACTTATTAACTAGCCAAGATGGCAGTTTAGTTGACGCCGAAGGTAATGTTGTTGATAAGTCTGACGTTGAACAACGTTTTGGCGAAGAAATTTTAGCTGGCACGTTAATCCGTAAGATTGAAAATGAGCACTTTAATCCTGATGCGACACCATGGCAGCAAAAGCTGACTATGGATACTGGCGAAAATGGTATTAGTTTTGAGACTCGCGCTCGTGACTTACCGAGCCCATTGCCGCGTTCATGGAAAATAACTGAATTAGAAGATAAACGTGTTCGTGTAGAAATAGCCGGTGAAATTGAAGTTAAACATGATTCAACCCGCGATAACCCAATAAAAGCTGCGGGACAGTTTCCTACTGGTTTTAAACCCGCAAGTTTATATAACAGTCGATATCAGCCACGCGGTTTACAAGCCACTATTTTTGGCGCCGCTGATGCAATTCATTCAACAGGTTACAGTTGGAATGAGATTGTAGACAGAATTAGCCCTGATGAAATTGGCACCTACTCTGCCTCAGTATTTGGACAAACCCAAGCAGAAGGTTTTGGTGGCATGATGCAAAGCCGTCAACAAGGTGAGCGTGTATCAACAAAAAACTTAGCACTTGGCTTGAATACGATGTCGACAGATTTTATTAATGCCTATGTAACAGGCAGTGTCGGCACCACATTCACCTCTACCGGGGCATGTGCAACTTTTCTCTATAACTTAAAAGCGGCAGTACAAGATATTCAAGCTGGTCGTATTCGCTTAGCCATTGTTGGCAGTAATGATTGTGCTGTAACTCCTGAAGTTGTTGAAGGTTTCGGCAACATGAGTGCGCTTGCAAATGAAGAAGGCTTGAAAAAAATTGATGGTAATGGTGTTGCTGATCATCGCCGTACCAGTCGTCCATTCGGCAATAACTGTGGTTTTACTATCGGTGAAGCAGCACAGTTTATTGTGCTGATGGATGATGCGTTAGCACTTGAACTTGGCGCCAATGTTTTAGGTTCAGTAGCTGATGTGTTCACTAATGCTGATGGCATTAAAAAGTCAATTACAGCACCTGGACCTGGTAATTATATTACTATGGCGAAGTCAGTAGCGTTGGCTAAGTCTATTTTGGGTGCTGAGTCAGTGCAACAGCGTAGTTTTATATTGGCTCACGGTTCAAGTACACCTCAAAACCGCGTTACTGAGTCATTAATCTATGATCGTGTCGCAAAAAGTTTCGATATTAGCAATTGGCCTGTAGCCGCTCCGAAAGCGTTTGTTGGTCATACTATTGGGCCCGCTAGTGGCGATCAAGTCGCGATGGCTTTAGGTGTATTTGCACATAACATTATGCCAGGTATTACTACTATTGATAAAGTAGCCGATGATGTTTATAACGAGCGTTTAAATATTGCTACCGAGCATTGGTACTGTGACAATATGGATATAGCTTTTATTAACTCTAAAGGTTTTGGAGGAAATAATGCAACTGCAACTTTGTTTTCGCCAGCAGTTACTTTAGCAATGATGGAAAAGCGCCATGGCAGTGAAGCAATAGCAAGTTACCTAGCTAAAGCCGAAATTGTAGAGCAAGCCAGAATTAAATATCAAACACTGGCAGATAATGGTGACTTTCAAATTATTTACCGTTTTGGTGATGGCACGTTAATGGATGATGACGTTAACATTACCGATGAAGACATTAGTGTTAGCGGTTTTGCAAATAAGATAGTGTTGCCTGCAACAAACCCCTTTGCCGATATGACTTAATTATTTAATATAGTTAGGTTAATTTTCTTCCAAGCCCTGCAATAATATTGACAGGGCTTTTGTATTTAATGCACTATAAACAATCGATATAATAAATTTCAGCCTAACAGTAATCTTTGATACTTACTTATAAAGGACTTTACTGTATGGATAGCCTGCCTGAATTACGCATGTTAATACTTTAGTAAGTTAATAATGATTGAAGTGGTACATTACCTATGACGATTGCGCCAATTAAGGTTGCATTAAAGCTCGAAGAAGAAGTTGTTGAAGCAAAGTCTCCACAATTTCGCTCGATTCTATTAGCCTTGGGTTTAGGTTTATTCGGCGCACTACTAAACAGTTACCCGGTAGAGCTTGCTTACAGTGTTTCTCTAGTGATTGGTAATTTAGCGTTTATTTTTGCCGCGGCCTACCTTCGACCTGCTTTAACTTTGCTCTGTGCACTAATTTGTGTCGCACCACTATTAATTATTTGGGGTCACCCTTTTGGCTTTTTAACCTTCGGATTTGAAGCGCTTTTTGTTTCCTATATGCGAGGAAGAGGTTGGTATTTACCAACAGCTGATTTTTTGTATTGGTTGATTATTGGTATGCCGCTGACTGCTGCATTGATCTTGTTTAATACAACTGAGTCCCAAGAGTACTTATTTTTTTCTCTATTTAAACAAAGTATTAATGCCGTTTTTTATACTACTTTAGGTGTTATCTTAATTTTTGTATTCAGTGATAAATTGAATTGCTGGGTAAAATCACAACAGCCACAATTAAAGAAAAATCTGAAGCAATATCTGCATTATATTTTATGGGTTATGTCTGCGTTTTTTGTTATTGGTGTGTGTTTATTTTTAAGCCGTAACTTAAATGATATTCAACAGCAGCAAATTGAAGATAAGCTTGATATTAGTAGTCAATATTTGGGGCGCATTGTAGAAAATTACGTCGATGAACATAAAAATGCAGTTAAGATAGTTGCTAATGAACTGTCTGCAATAGAGCCAAATTTATTTAATGATAATTTAGTGAAGATGCATCAATTGTACCCTGGCTTTATTACTATGTTGGTTACCAATCGAGAAGCCAATATAGTGGCTACTTCACCTTTAAGTTTACTGGATGCTTTACCTAAAGGTGGTGCCAGTGTTGCAGATCGCTCTTACTTTACTGAAGCATTTTTTAATCAATCTGTTTATATTTCGCCTGCGTTTCTCGGTAGGTCGTTTGGCTCTGATCCTATCGTTGCGATTAGCGCGCCCATTTATGCTAACGGTGTAGATCAGCCAATAGGGATTGTGGAAGGCTCTTTAAACCTTAACTTGTTCGAAAATATTAACAGTTACTCAGCCAATGATCGTGAAATCGATGTGGTGTTAACTGATGAAAACGATAACGTTATATACGCCGAAAACAATTTAGCGAAAACTAAGTTAGCAAAGTTTAATTTTTCTTTTGATGAGGCTGACATTGCACACAACTTAATCATCATTGAATCGAACAACTTCACTAAAAAACGCTATTTATATCGCCAAATAACATTGAAAAATGGTTGGAAAATATTCGTCCTCATAGAGCATAGACAAATATTAAAATTAATAGAGCAACAGTATTTGACCATTTTTTTATCATTATTTTTTATTTTTATTTTAGTCATTTTATTAGCCAATCAATTTGCGAATACCTTAAATAAGCCATTAGCCTTCGTTTTAAAAGAGCTTGCCCATGGCGACGGTAAACAAGGCTATAAAACTATTCCATATGCTGCACCGAGTGAGTTTTTAACTTTATATACGGAATTGCAAAAATCGAAAGAGCATTTACTTAAACAACAATTTATTTTAGAGGAAAAAGTAAACCAACGGACCACCGCACTAAATAAAGCCAATATGGCTCTGAAAGAATTAGCGAACAAAGATAGCTTAACGGGTTTGTACAATCGTCGTTATCTCGAAAATAAATTTAGTGAGCTACAGGCGATACTGTCGCGAAATAATGCTTGTATGATGGTCGCCATGCTAGATCTTGACCATTTTAAAAACTTAAATGATGAATATGGACATTTAATCGGTGATAACTGCTTAACGTACATTAGTGATGTTATGCAACGTAAATTCGATCGTCGCAGTGATATTGTTGCTCGTTTTGGCGGAGAAGAATTTATTATTGTTGCACAATCGGATGATAATAAAAGTGTCTTACAAATGCTCGAAGAATTTCGAGAAGAGATAGCACAACATAACTTTCCACATAACTCTCACCATTTTGTAAATATGACCATCTCAATTGGTAGTTTAACGGCTAAAGCTAAGTTTTCTTCGGATATTGATGATTGGATCCGCTTAGCTGATAAGCAGTTGTATCAGGCGAAGAAGGCTGGTCGAAATAAATTATGTAATAGTGATTTAACCGATGCTAGTTTAAATTAAACAAGGTTTTGTTGAGTAAATGTTAGGGTGAACTTGTAGAGGTATTTTAAGAAAAGTCACTTTAAAATGTAGTATGAACCACACTTTAAAGTGAACTATAACAAAGGTTTTATGCTTCTTTTTCTTGTGGTGTCATCACGAAGTCTAGTATGCCGATAGCGGCTTTGCGGCCTTGATCAATCGCCGTAACGACTAAGTCTGAACCGAGTACCATATCACCGCCAGCAAAGATATTTTCTTTACTGGTTTGTAAAGCAAAGTTAGTGTTGTCGGCAGCAATTACACGGCCTCTAGCGTCAACTTCAACTCCGGCATCTTTCATCCACTGTGGTGGGCTTGGCATAAAGCCAAAAGCAATAACCACGGCATCAGCAGGCATAATGAACTCAGAGCCTTCAATCGCTTCAGGGTTACGTCGACCTTTAGCATCTGGCGCACCTAATTGTGTTTTAATAAATTTAACACCACATGCATTACCATTGTCATCTACCGCAATATCAATAGGTTGAATGTTAAATTGAAAATCTACACCTTCTTCTTTAGCATTTTGCACTTCACGTGGTGAACCCGGCATGTTGGCTTGATCACGTCGGTATGCACAAGTTACTTCAGTAGCACCTTGGCGAATAGAGCTTCGTACACAATCCATTGCGGTGTCACCACCACCAAGTACTACCACTTTTTTACCTGAAAAATTCACGTAAGGTTTGGCATTTGCATTGCCATCTTCTTGAGAAAGTTTCATCAGTTTTTGAGTATTGGCAATTAGAAAGTCTAAAGCGTTATAAACACCAGGTGCAGATTCATTTTCGAAACCGCCTGTCATGTCAGTGTAAGTACCCAAGGCTAAAAATACAGCGTCGAATTCATTACTGATATCGGCAAAGCTGATATCGACACCTACATTAGTATTGAGGCGAAATTCAATGCCCATACCTTCAAGTATTTCTCTGCGGGTTTGAATTACGTCTTTTTCTAATTTAAAAGATGGGATACCAAAAGTAAGCAAACCACCAATTTGAGCGTGTTTATCAAATACTACGGCTTCTACACCATTTCTTGTTAATACGTCAGCACAGGCGATACCAGCGGGTCCTGCGCCTATAATAGCCACACGTTTACCAGTGGCAATAACTTGAGATAAATCAGGTTTCCAGCCTTGAGCGATAGCGGTATCGGTGATGTACTTTTCAATATTACCGATAGTTACAGCACCAAAATCGTCATTGAGAGTACAAGCTGATTCACAAAGCCTGTCTTGTGGACAAACACGTCCACACATTTCAGGTAAGCTGTTGGTTTCATGGCACAGATCAGCCGCTTCCATTATTTTACCGTCAGTGACTAGCTCTAACCATTGTGGAATATAGTTATGTACAGGACATTTCCATTCACAATACGGGTTACCACAATCTAAACAGCGGTCGGCTTGCCCAGCGCTTTGATCTTCACTCAAAGGTTGGTAGATTTCGACAAAATTAATCTTACGCTGTTCTATCGCTTTTTTAGGCGGGTCGATGCGTTTGACGTCGATAAATTGATAAATATTTTTACTCATTAAAAAGCTTCTCCAATCGTGTTCTTATTATTGTGCTTGAACACGAAGTTCTGCAGATGAACGGCTACGATGACCCAATAGGGTTTTAACATCAACGGCCTTAGGCTTAATCAACTTAAACTGTGGTGCATACGAGTCAAAATTTGCTAAAATTTCTTCTGCTCTTAAGCTACCTGTTTCATCGAAGTGTTGGTTGATAATGCCACGTAAATGTTCTTGATGGATATTGAGTTCATCTATCTCTAACATTTCAATTGATTCGTTGTTAAGGCGCGTAGCTAAATCGTTTTGTTCGTCTAGAACATAAGCGAATCCGCCAGTCATACCTGCACCAAAGTTAACCCCAACTTGGCCTAAAATAGCCACTATACCACCGGTCATGTATTCACAAGCATGATCGCCAGTACCTTCTATAACCGCATGACAACCCGAGTTTCTTACTGCAAAACGTTCACCTGCACGACCACAGCCGAATAATTTACCGCCGGTTGCGCCGTATAAACAGGTATTGCCCATAATCATGGTTTTGTGACTTAAATATTCTACGCCTTTTGGTGGCTTAATCGTTAGTTTACCACCAGCCATGCCTTTACCTACGTAGTCGTTGGCATCGCCTGTTAGTGTCATTTCTAAACCACCTGCATTCCATACGCCAAAGCTTTGACCTGCAGTACCATTTAAAAATATTTTAATTGGGTTTGCTGCCATACCTTGGTCGCCATGTTGGCGGGCAATTTCACCAGATAATGAAGCACCAACAGAACGGTCAGTATTTTGTATCGTTAATCGATATTCACCGCCATTACTGTGTGCAATTGCGTCAGAAGCTAGTGAAAGTAAACGTTGGTTTAACTCACCTTTATCGAACGGTTCATTGGTACTTGTTTGGTGTAATGCCGTATCTTCACCAGCAACAACTGGCGCGATAATAGGGCGTAAATCTAGTTTTTGTTGCTTGGCGGTGATCCCGGCTAAAGGCACAAGTAAATCTGTGCGGCCAATGATCGCTGTTAGGCTTTCTACACCTAAACTTGCCAAAATTTCACGTACATCTTGAGCAATAAATTTAAAATAATTCATTACTTGGTCAGGTAAACCTTTAAAGAATTGCTCTCTTAGCACTTCATCTTGAGTTGCCACACCTGTAGCGCAGTTATTTAAATGACAAATACGAAGGAACTTACAACCTAGTGTCACCATAGGTGCTGTACCAAAGCCGAAGCTTTCGGCGCCTAAAATAGCGGCTTTTACAATATCGATACCGGTTTTTAATCCGCCATCAACTTGCAAACGCACTTTGTGACGTAAACCATTAGTGACCAGTGACTGGTGTGCTTCAGCTAAACCAAGTTCCCATGGGCAACCGGCATATTTTACTGAGGTTAATGGACTCGCACCTGTACCGCCGTCGTAACCTGAAATTGTAATAAAGTCAGCGTAAGCTTTCGCTACACCTGAGGCAATAGTGCCAACACCAGGACCAGAGACAAGTTTGACCGAAATAACGGCTCTTGGATTAACTTGTTTTAAATCAAAAATTAGCTGAGCTAAATCTTCAATCGAATATATATCGTGATGTGGTGGTGGAGATATTAAGGTTACCCCCGGCACTGAAAAACGTAATTTTGCAATTAACGGTGTTACTTTATCACCTGGTAATTGACCACCTTCACCCGGCTTAGCTCCCTGTGCAACTTTGATTTGTAAAACGTCAGCATTAACTAAGTAATGCGGCGTAACACCAAAGCGGCCAGAAGCTATTTGCTTGATACGTGAGTTTTTAACGGTACCAAAGCGACGCTCGTCTTCTCCACCTTCACCAGAGTTTGAATAACCGCCAAGACGGTTCATTGCAATAGCTAGGGCTTCATGTGCTTCAGGGCTTAATGCGCCAATTGACATTGCGGCACTATCGAAACGTTTAAATAATTCGGTATCTGCTTCAACTGCTGAAATATCAATAGGTGTTTGGTCATCTTTTAAAGCTAATAAATCTCGTAAGGCAGCCGCAGGACGATTATTTACATGATCAGCAAAAATTCTGTAATCACTATAATCTCCACTGCGAACAGCAGCCTGTAGCGTACTAACTACATCAGGGTTGTAAGCATGGTACTCACCGCCATGAACATATTTAAGTAGACCACCATGGCTCATTTTTTGATGAGGCATAAAGGCTTTTCGAGCAAGGTTAATGCTGTCTTGTTCTATATCTGAAAAATCAGCACCTTGAATACGACTTGGTAAATCAGGGAAACAAAGTTCCATGATATTGCTATTTAGGCCGATAACTTCAAATAAACCCGCACAACGGTAACTGGCTATCGTGGAAATACCCATTTTAGATAATATTTTCAATAGACCTTTATTAATACCTTCACGGTAATTAACCACAGCTTCACGAGCCGTTAGGTCAATTTGTTTGTCTTCAACCAGTTGCTCAATAGTTTCAAAAGCTAAGTATGGATAAACGGCTGTCGCACCTAAACCGAATAGTACGGCAAACTGATGCGAGTCACGAACCGAAGCTGTTTCAACAATAATGTTAGAGTCACAACGCAATTGCTTTTCAACTAAACGTTTTTGTACAGCGCCAACAGCCATAGCAGCAGGCATAGGTAACATGCCTTTTTGTATATGACGATCTGACAACACTAAGATAACTGTGTTTTTGTCTCTAACTAATACTTCTGCTTCATCACATAAACGAATAACAGCTGCTTCTAAACCTTCGGATTGATCATAATTTAAGGCTAAGGTATCTGAACGGTAATGCTCAGGGTCTAGCTCACGTAATTGCTTTAAGCCGGTGTACATTAATACTGGCGTAGCAAATAAAATACGGTCTGCATGACCCGTTGTTTCATTAAAAACATTATGTTCACGGCCGATACAAGTACCAAGCGACATAACGTAGCGTTCGCGCAATGGATCAATCGGTGGATTGGTTACTTGGGCAAACTGCTGACGGAAATAGTCATAAAGTGAACGCGGTTGGCTTGATAGGACCGCCATTGGCGTGTCATCACCCATTGAACCCGTAGCTTCTTGACCATTTTCGGCTAATGTTTTTACTACTTGATGAATCTCTTCATAACTGTAGTTGAACATTTTGTGGTATTGAGCAATTTCTTGGTCACTAAAGATTCGTTGACCAATTAAGCGCGCGTCTAGTTTGTCAAAAGGGACTAAACGACGAATATTATTATCTAACCATTCTCGGTATGGATGGCGAACTTTAAGTTCATTGTCGATAGCGTTAGAATTGAAAATTTTGCCAGTGTAAGTATCAATAGCGAGCATTTCACCTGGACCTACGCGGCCTTTCTCGACAACTTCATCTTCGCCGTAATCCCAAATACCCACTTCAGAGGCTAATGTGATAAAACCATCGCGGGTAATTACATAGCGTGCTGGTCTTAGGCCATTTCGATCTAGGTTACAGGCAACATGGCGACCATTGGTTACAACAACACCAGCGGGTCCATCCCATGGCTCCATATGCATAGAGTTAAATTCATAAAAAGCTTTTAAATCGTCATCCATTAATGGATTACTTTGCCAAGCGGGTGGCATTAATAGTCGCATGCCACGATAAAGGTCCATGCCGCCTGCCATGAATAGCTCAAGCATATTATCTAATGATGAAGAGTCTGAGCCACTTTCATTAACGAATGGAGCAGCATCTTGTAAATCAGGCAGTAAAGGTGATTTAAAACCGTGGGTTCTTGCTCTACTCCACTGGCGATTACCTTTAATGGTATTAATTTCACCATTGTGAGCTAAATAGCGGAAAGGTTGTGCTAAGTGCCACTCTGGAGAGGTATTGGTTGAAAAGCGCTGATGAAATAAGCAGATTGCTGTTTGCATACGAATATCAGCAAGGTCTAAATAAAAATTCGGTAAATCTACCGGCATCATTAAACCTTTATATATAGTAACTAAGCACGATAAGCTTGCAACGTAAAAACGTTCATCACTGATGCGTTTTTCGGCACGTCGTCTTGCCATATATAGTCGACGCTCAAGATCGCGATTACGCCAACCTGACGGCGCATTAACAAAAATTTGTTCTATAGCCGGTAAATTGCCTTTAGCGATTTCACCTAAAGTGGTGGTATCGGTAGGGACTTCTCTCCAACCTATTAATGAAAGAGTTTCATTTTCTAACTCTTCTTCTAGAATTTTTTTACTGGCATTAGCTAAAATCGGATCGGGATTAAGGAAAATCATGCCGACGGCGTATTTTTTACCTAATTGCCAATTATTTTCTTCTGCAACAGCGCGAAAAAAGCTGTCAGGCTTTTGCATTAACAAACCACAACCGTCACCAGTTTTACCATCAGCAGCGATACCGCCACGATGTTGCATACGGTCTAGGGCTTGAATGGCCGTCTTTACGAGCTTATGACTTGTTTCGCCATGTTGATGGGCAATAAGACCAAAGCCACAATTGTCTTTTTGATATGTATGATCGTAAAGTTGCATTATATTTATCTTCTCCTAAAAGGCCTCGGCAGTTTGGTTTAATTAGAATGGAATAAAATTATACTTAAAGTGCATAAATAGTCCCGAATTCGTACCGAGGAACCCCTTACATTAAACATTTAATACCCCAACGTCAATCTGAATAGAGTAAATGCTCGTAATTATTTTACATTTTTATTTACATTGAGCAAAAATATAAGACTTTATTAGTACTTTGTTGGCTGTAAAAGTTGTTTTCTCCCGTATTAAAAACTGAATGTGTAATTTTATTACATAAAAAGATTGTAAAAGTCAGAATACTTATAATATTTTATATTCACTATTTATTCACCGTTATAAGTCGCTATGGATGGCTTTAATGTCTTTATTTTGGCTGTATAGTTACTTTTTCTTTGGCTGATTGAACAGTAAATCGTTAAAAAAACCTAGAAACATGTCAAAATTTTTGTTTGGCATACCAAGTAAAGTTGAAAACGTGCCTTTTGTAAAATAACAATGGCTAGTTTACATAAGGTTTAGGGTGTTTGATTCGCTGTATTTATTTACGAGGAGTCTGTAGTGGTGGGGAAACAAGATAATTAATGATTTAAGGCTAATTGTTATTTATGTTGGGGATAAAAAAACCAGCTATTTTGAAGTAGCTGGTTTTTTATATGCAATGAATGGTTTAACTAAGGTTGGTAGCCGTTTGCTACGCCTTTAGTAGTAACACTAACGGCATCGTGTGCATGCAATGACTCTAAATGATTAATACGTAGCCAAAAGTCGTCAAACTGATCAGTTGCATTCATGGTGTATTGCAAACGACGGGCTGCATCTTCACAAAACATCAAGTTTTGACCATTTAAGCGAGCAAACTCTTGCTCATCTTCACGCTTTACTGCTGCTTGTACTGGCGTTTTAAGTGAGTTTTCAATTAAATCGACAATATCAGTAATTGGGAATTCTGTTGTTGAACTGTTAAGTTTAACTTTAACTTCAGCAACCGATCGTTGGCTATGTGGTGTAGCCACAATACCTTCAGTGGTACCGAGCCACTCGTGAACCGCGGCTAAATCAACATCAGGTTGGTCAACAAATTTTTCTTTAAAGGCTTGTTGAATCAACTGGCGAGCTAGTGCTGCAGAACAAGGACAAGTTGAAGAATATGGAACATCAACTGAAAGCTCAATATCAAGATTACCTTTATTTAAAAGGCCCGTGATAGTTACAGGGTAGGCTTTCCAGCCTTGTTTGCCACTGATTAAAGATTTACGGCGCAGATGATAATCAAAATTAAATTTAACTTTAGCATTATCGCTAAGCTCTTCATGACTACTGATAAAGCCATCTAATAAAGTTACTAAACTTTGATGGTTTAAAACACCTGAAGTTGATAACTCATCAATAAGTAAATACAAGCGCGACATATGAATGCCTTTGGCTTTCGGCTCTTTAAGGTTTACAAACGCATCTACATGGGCTGAAACCATACGTTCTGATTGGCCTTTAGAGGCAACCATGATGGGCATTTCGATATTACTCATGCCGACCCAATCCAAAGTCCCCTCAGTTTGTGCTGTGGTGTGATTTGCTATATCAGGCATTAATGTTGGCATTTTGACTCCGCTGTTCGCTGTGCACTAAGTAAAGGGCTATCTATGGTAACTTCAGTACTCAGTAAAATTATAATCGGCATTAGTATCGTAAGAAGAGCGATAGTTTCCACAAATATTTTGAAAAAGTGGAATATAATGCAGTGACCCTGAAAGGGCGGCTATTTTGAACGATATACCTATTAAAAGCAATGTTTGTAATGGCTAGGTTGATATCGTTCTAGAATATGGTAGTTGTATTTGATATCTGCTATAAAGTGGGGCCTAATTTAAGCTAGGACTACTGAAATTTTTGTTTTCAGTAAAAATTAAAAACGACATAAAAAGTACTGTCGTAAAGGAGATTGCATGTCAGCAACGCATCACTTAGATCTAACATTAATTGATGGTTACTTAGAAGCTTTAGATATTAGCGTTATTCAGCAAATGTTGGATTTATATATTGGGCAATCTAAAGTGTACTTATTGGCGATTAAAGATGCTGGTGCTAATGGCGACCAAAAGGCTTGGCAATCCCACTGTCATAAAATGAAAGGTTCAGCTGCCAGTGCAGGGTTAAGTCAGGTGCATCAGAAGCTTATCGAGCTAGAAAAATCATGCGAAGATAGGGAAACTAAAACTAAACAGGTACAAACATTAACAGAGCTGAACCAAGAAGCTATCGCTGTATTTCAACAATGGTTAATAGAAAGAGTTCGAGTTGAATGAATACGTAATGTAGGTACAGAAATAAAATATGGAATATAAGGCGTTTAATACAACGTCAATTATAACGTCAATTATAACGTCAATTATAACATTGCAAAGCTATATACTGGGTCTTTAGAAGTCTTTAGCGTTAAATGAGCTTTAGCTGAAGCAGAGTATATAAATACTCTGCTTAAAAGCAGGTTAGTCAACCTGGCCAATAAAGCGATATCCTTCGCCGTGGATTGTGTTGATTAATTCAGGTGAACTCTCAACTGATTCAAAATGTTTACGAAGACGACGAATGGTAACATCAACAGTTCGGTCATTTTCACGTAAATCTCTACCGGTCATTTCTTTAATTAATTGCTGACGAGTAACAATTTTTCCTGCATTAGCTATTAGCAAGCTAAGGGCTCTATATTCGCCGCGTGGAATCGAGATTACTCTATTATCTGGAGTGGTCATTTTTCGTGAGTTGCCATCAAGAGACCATTGATTAAAACTTACAATGACCCCTGTATTTTCAGCATTGCTTGACGATATTCTATTTAATATATTTCGTGCTCTAATCGTTAGCTCACGTGGATTAAAGGGCTTAGTTAAATAATCATCAGCACCTATTTCTAGGCCTAAAACTTTATCAATATCACTGTCGCGACCCGTCAGAAAAATTAAACCTAAGTCTTTATTACGCGTTAATTCTCGAGCGAGTAAAAGGCCGTTCTTTCCTGGCAAATTAATATCTAATATCACTAAATTGATAACGTTGTTTTGCAGTTCGCGCTCCATGCTATCACCGTCTATTGCTTCAGCCACTTTATAGCCTTCAGCTTCAAATAGATTTCGTAGATTAAAGCGTGTAACGTCTTCGTCTTCTACGATTAATATGTGAGGTTTTTGCATGTTCATTGTCCAGTTTTGTCAGATTAAACGAGTATTCTGATTAGTTTTAGAGTGCTTTATATTCCAACCTTGCACACCGCAAAGCAACAAAATATCGGCTAATGTTGTAGAAGCTAATGTTATAGAAGCTAATGTTAAAAAACAATCAATGCATAACAATTAACAGTTTTTTATCAATAAATATGTTTAGTGTACTCAACAGTCATAATGTTAGATATAAATAAAGCTAACTTAATAGCCCTTTGTAATATTAATAATTAGCACCTAGTACAATAGTATTTAGCACTAGTTAATGGGGAAGTTAATTTCGATGCTAACACCTTCACCTAATTCACTATTTAATACGATGGAACCACCCAGTGCTTGGGTTACTAAGTTATAAACTAAGTGCATACCTAAACCACTGCCTCCTTCTCCGCGTTTTGTAGTCGTAAAGGGTTCGAAAACTTTATGCTTGATAGATTCATCCACACCAATGCCATCATCCTTAAAAAGAATATTTAGCTGATTACTCAACGACATTACAGTGATAGAAATACGTCCATGATCTTGTCCTTCAAAACCATGAATAACAGAGTTCATGATCAAATTAATCAATATTTGATTAATAGGTCCAGGTTTACTATTTATCGATAAGTTGTCAGGGCAATCAATATCAATTGTGTAAGGTAAACTATGTAATTGAGGTCTTAACGTTAGTATAACCTCTCTTAAAAGTTCTTTAACATCGAAAGTACGTATGTCTTCACTTGACTGGTCTACCGCCACTTTTTTAAAGCTAGAAATAAGATCTGCAGCACGATTAAGGTTTCGGTAAATAATGGCAATATTTTCGCAACCATCATGTAAAAATTTCTTTAGCTGGCTAGATTTTAACGTTTTGTTTTCAAAAGCGGCTTTAATATCATCTAACCTATCCGCGAGAAGGGTTGAAGCGGTTACTCCTAAACCGATAGGTGTGTTTACCTCATGTGCAACACCTGCAACCATATCACCAAGTGAGGCCATTTTTTCACTTTCAACCAGCTGACTTTGAAATTGATGCAGCTTTTCTAAAGTAGACAGTAATTCTTGGTTAGATTCTTTTAATGCTTCGGTACGTTTATTTATTTTATTTTCTAGCTCTTGTGAGTGTTCTAAACTTTGCTGTTCTGCTGAGTCTAATTGCGCTATACGTTTTTCCATTCGAGCAAAAAGAATATTAATATTACGTGCCAAAATATCTGCTTCTCGGTATGGCATAGTTTGGCATTGTTGAGAAAAATTTCTTTGTCGAGCCGCTGTTTGAACTGTATTCGCTAAAGTATAGAAAGGAGTACTAATATAATTTTCAAGCTTAAGAGCGATAAAGATGGCGATCAAGCAAACAATAAATAACACAATAAAACTAATGATTAATAATTGATCTGTGATCTGGGTGATACTCTCGTTGCTACTTTGCAAATAGATATAACCAATAATTTTTCCTTCTACTTTAATCGGCTGCATATATTCTAAATATGCTTCAGAAAACTTAGGTATTTGTAAACTGTTTATGCTGTTAGATTTTTCTGAAATAGCTGTACGCTGTTGGTTTCGCTTGTAGCTATAAAAAAGCGTTGGTTTTTCATCATTCTTCCCCGTTCGATATATATGAACATAATTTAAATTAGGGATGTGTGAAGGCAATGAAAAATTATCGAGTAAAGCTTGTCGTTCAACGTTAATAACATAAATTAAACTTTCTTCGGCTAAAACATCAGCCCAATGTTTAATTTGCGAAACGGAATTGGCGTTGTAACTTTTATTAAATTGCAACGTTATTACTGAAATACTCAAAATAGATAACAATGAGATAGCGCCGATCATTGATATTAGGCAAATCCGACGAATAGACCAAACAGGTTGGGTTATTGGCATGCAATACTGTACTCATTAATTATGACTATAAGATGATTGTAGAAAACCTTATTGCTTTCAACAATCATTTTGTCTTAGTTATTTTTATTTTCGGGTGTTTAAGTAGCATTGATAAATAGCAAAACCTTTTTTAATGACGATAGTTTTTGTGTTACCAATGGCCTTCTCCATGATCGGTAAGTATTTTAAAAAACTATTCGCGACAATAGTAATGCTGCCTTTACTGGATAAATTTTGTTTTATCTCGGATAAAAACTGCTCTGTTGCAGCATAATGCGTTTTTACCCCTTGATGAAATGGCGGATTCGATATCACAAAGTCATAGCTATCTTGAACATCAGACAAGCTGTTTGATGCAATATATTTTCCACTTAATTGGTTTAAAGCTAATGTTGTTTGCGCTGAGTGTAATGCCAAAGCGCTAACATCAACCAAGGTTAATTGAGTTGTTGGGTAAACAGTACCTATATAAGCTGCAATAACACCGGCACCACAGCCAAAATCTAACACCTTTCCTGTCATCTTCTCTGGTAAATGTGCTAATAGAACTTCTGTACCGGTATCTAAAGCATTTTGACTAAATACACCGGGTAATGCGGCAATTTTTAACGTTTTATCTTGTACTTCAATTGGATAATACTTATAAAAGCTTTGTAGATCAAAACTAGGAAGTAGCGGTTTAAATTTAGCGATAAGCATTAAGCAATGACGAGCGGTATCAACTTTATTGCAATACTCAAGGTAATCTGTTCCAAGTTTCTCAGCAGATTTTACACCACTTTTATTTTCGCCAACAATAACGATAGTGGCATCTTCAGTCATAGATTCAGCGAGCATCGCTAGAGTAAATCCGAATTCGGCCTTACTTTTTGGGAAATGAATAATCGCCATGTCATGCTTATTTTTAGCGACATATTCAACACAAAAATGAGCGTTTACTTTCGCATTGTTAAGTTGCTGACAGGTTTTATACTGGGCATAATTTGTATGGTAACTATCTATGCTGGCATGACTATGCTGGCTGAGGTATTGGGTAATAAAACCATCGTCTGCAATATTGACCAAGAGAGGTTTTGTTGCTGATAAAGCGTCTATATTGCGTATCAATAATTGGTTAATGTTACTTGTAGCCATTTAATTGCCCGTGTGCATAAATATATTGTTAATTTACAAAAGCCTATTGTTTGAAATCTGATTGCAACAAGCCTTGTAATGATTTTAAATGAAATTAGTCTAAAGGAATTACCCTATTTGAGTATATTTCATTTATCCCGTTAAAATTAATATGTCATAATGCGGCGCATTCTACGCGAATTTATTTATCTCGCCATCATTAGTCCTAAGGGAATTAACTATTTTTAATAAAATGTTATTGCGACTAAAAATAAAATGGCTTCAAAGTCATTGTCGAGCAAAAGCACTGGTTTTTCGTTATTTTTTAATTGGGCGATTTTTAGGCCAAAAAGCACAAGCTGAAGTTTACCTTTCACTAAATGACCCGCATAGCTTTATGTTAGTGCAAATGCTATCTCGATTAGCGGTAAATTATCACCTTACTTTTAAAGTACTTTTTATCTGGGGAACGTTACCCGGTATTACCATTTGCCCAAAACTTTATCGACAATGGGCGATTAAAGACGCTAATTTAATAGCCGAAAAATATCAACTTGTTGACATCAAAGATGAGCCTACTTCTGCTTCTTTAACAACAGGTCAACAGATTTGGCAGTTCAAAGTAAATAATATTGCCAATGCTGAACAAATTTTTATAAATACCTGGGGAAATCAATTTAGCGAGCATTTTCAAACCTCAACACCCACGATAAATCACCAAGTTAAAAACCAAACGCGTTTAAAAGCCAAAGGGCATTATGCGCCAGCAAGTATTTTGTTTGCTGGCAGTTGGTATGTTGGCGTTGAAAGGTTATATCATTTTGAAAACATGCTAAAAAAACTTGCCTTAGTAGATGATTTAACTGAAGCGTTAATGAGAAAAAACCAATTGAACCAAACTGTTAATCAACAAAATTTTCCACATAAAATAGTTGATATTAATGCTGCTCAACCAGCCAATGCAGTGTCTGAGCCTTTGGTGATATATTTGTCTTTACGTAGTCCTTATTCTTATTTGGGTTTTGTGCAAGCCATTAATTTAGCAGGACAATATAAAATAGAATTAGTAATAAAACCTGTTTTACCGCTTTTAATGCGAGGGGCGGCTATGCCGCTCGTTAAGCAGAAATATATTTATCTTGATGCTTTGCGCGAAGCTAAAAAATTAGGTATTGAATTTAATGGCTTTACCGATCCTCTCGGGGTTGGAGTTATGAATGCATATCGTTTATTTGCATGGGCTCAGCAGCAAGGCAAAGCGCTTGAGTATATGCTCGCGTGTTTCAAGGCTATTTATGTTAATGGTATTGATTTAGCTAATCCTGAGCATATTGAGACTATTTATAAAGACTTATCTTTAAATGTTGAGGATGGGTATGGATACCAAGAGCAACACGATTGGCAGCAATGGGCAGACTTAAACCAAGTTGAATTGACTAACTTAAACCTTTGGGGCGTACCCAGTTTTAGTTATGGCAAGAGTAGTTATTGGGGCCAAGATAGAATTTTAGTATTAGAAAAAGAAATAAACTTAGTAAAAATAAATAGTTAGTAGTAATTGTCAATATACGTTTAGACGTCTATTGACTGCCCTTATATTTAAATGTTTTAATATTGCAGTCCCTTATTCCTGTGCTATTGATATGTAAGTATTAATAGCAACGATGAAAGGGCCAGAAGAGGCGCGTTAATCAGGTAGTTATTGTGAAGAGATCAAACTCTATTGAGTAATAATGAGGGGGTATAACGCCGAGATAATTATATTTTTGATGATGTAATTGTCGGTTGTAAAAGCTTAATTGTTTTTAGATAGCAATTAAATTTTTTATTTTACGGGCTATAAATTAGTTCGTTTAATATGAGGTTGAATCCTTGCAACTGTCACCTTATAGGTGGAGAGCTTCTGGCCTTTGTAAAGGCCAAGTTTCATCCTTGAAATTTTGTCTATACAAGCGCCTAAAAGTTCTCCGAACGACAAGAGTTCGAGAGAAATGAATCAAAATAATTCTATAGAAAATCAGTTATTAACTGACCGGCCTTTGGTTTGGACAGCCCTAGTAACCCCTCTTTTTGACAATGATGACATTGACTTTGACAGTTTGCGTAAACTTGTTTTACAGCAAAACGCTGCTAAAAATGGCATTTTACTTCTAGGCAGTACAGGTGAAGGCCTTGCCCTAACGGCTAAAGAACATTTAAGTATTGTTGAATACGTTTGTGCTATGCCCTTGCAAGTGCCAATTATGGTTGCTGTTGGAGGTTATAACCTTAACGAGCAACTTGCCTGGATAGAACAATGCAATACCTTACCGATAGATGCATATTTACTCGGTAGTCCAATATATGCAAAACCAGGTCCTGTCGGGCAAACGTTATGGTTTAAAAGCCTACTGGATGCCGCTAATTTCCCTTGTATGCTTTATAACGTGCCTTCGCGCAGCAGTGTTGAAGTCGCGATATCTACCATACAACAACTTCAAAACCATAAAAATTGCTGGGCGTTAAAAGAAGCCAGTGGCGATCTTAATAAGTTACTTGCCTACAAAGAACATTGTCCACACATTGAAATATATAGTGGCGAAGATGCCATGATGCCTTATCTTGCCGGCGTTAATGTTAAAGGCTTGATATCAGTTTGTGCAAACGTATGGCCAGTGGCTACTCGACAGTACGTAGCAATGGCGTTAGCTTATCAAAATGAAGGGCTGTTTCCGCTTTGGCATAAAGCGATTGCAGCATTATTTCAGGTCGCAAGTCCAATACCGGTAAAAGTTTTAATGGCTGATTTGAACATAATCAGTACTGCAAAACTGCGCTTACCCTTATGCCATGAAGAAATTTCTGAGCAACATGGCCTACAAGATATTCATCAAAAAATTCAGCAATGGTTAGAGGCTAACAGTAGTAACCCTTTAGCGCATGCTCACACGATTAAAAGCACTGAAAGTGCTGATCAACATCATTATTTAACATCAACTAACCTTCGAGAAGTAAATTCATGACTTGGCAACAAACATTAACAGATTTAGAAACAGGCAAAACACGTGCAGCACAACAAAATAGCGATGGTACTTGGCAAGTTAATACCAACGTCAAAGAAGCAATACTAGCGGCATTTAAAGCCGGAGAAAATATTGAATTTGACGGTGCTTATCGCGGTTTTGTTGATAAGCATAACCTACCCGCACGTGAATTTGTTGTTGCTGATAAAGTGAGAATGGTACCGGGTGGATCATCGGTTCGTCGAGGTGCTTATGTAGCGCCGGGCGTTATTATTATGCCGCCTGCCTATATTAATGTTGGTGCCTTTGTTGATACTGGTACTATGGTTGATAGCCACGCATTAATTGGTTCATGTGCACAAATAGGTAAAAATGTGCATGTGTCTGCCGCTGTGCAAATTGGTGGTGTACTTGAGCCTATTGGTGCTAGCCCAGTGATTATTGAAGATAATGCCTTTTTAAGTGCTGGCGTGATTATTGTTGAAGGTATTGTTGTGAAAAAAGGTGCGGTATTAGCGCCAGGTGTTTCTTTGTCTGCATCGGTGCCAGTTTATGACTGTGTTAATAACATCATGCTAGAGAAAGGCGCTGACATTCCTGAAAATGCGGTTGTGGTTCCGGGTACGCGACCTGTTAAAGGTGCTTGGGCGGAAGAGCAAGGATTGAATATGGCCTGTGCGATAATTATTAAATATCGTGATGAAAAAAGTAATGCCGCTTTAGAACTTGAATCTGTGCTGCGCTAGGAAAAAAAATGACTGCAATGTTAAACACAGCAACTCGGCCAAATTGGCTAAGACCGTCTGTAATTCAACCCCTGAACGAACATCGTAACGCACTGAAAAATGGCGCTGAGGTTGATCAAGATGAAGTGGGATTTTTTCTTTACGATTTAGATTATCTAGCACAGCATTTGTCAACGTTGATGCAACAAGATGTGATTAAACTGTGGTTTGCAGTGAAAGCAAACCCATTGTCACGTGTGATCACGACGTTAGCTCAGCAAGGTTTTAATTTTGACGTTGCCAGTCAAGGAGAACTCACACAAGTGCTTGCGCAAAATGTGCAGGCTGAGCGTATTCTTAATACCGGACCAGCAAAGTCGAAACAGCAAATGAAAGCGTTTTTAACACAAGGGGTTCGTACCTTTGTTGTTGAGAGCTTGAACCAATTGCAATGGCTAAATGAAGCTGCGACTGAGTTGTCTTGTCGACCGCAAGTATTATTAAGAGTTCAGCTCCAGTGGGATGAAGGTGAGAAAAATCCATTAGGCGGTAATGAAGTAACCGCCTTTGGTTTATCGTGCCAAGAATGGCAAACCATCAAAGTAAGTGATTTTTTAGCCTTAAACATTAACGGCTTACATATATTCCAATGGGGGAATATGCTAAGTAATGAACGCATGTTCGAGCTTTGGTCACAAATGGTTACGCCGTTGTTATCATTAGCAGAACAATTAGAAATGACGCTAGAGGTTTTAGATTTAGGTGGTGGTTTAGGTGTAGATTATCTGCAAACAGGCCAAAGCTTGCATTGGGATAATATTGTTGCTGATTTAGCCAAAATAAAAGCCCGAGCTGGCGTTAGTGAACTTTGGTTGGAGCTAGGTCGCTTTGCGGTTGCCGAAATGGGCTATTATGTTACCTCTGTTGTTGATCGGAAAGAAAACTTCGACCAACAGCAATTGGTACTTTCGGGTGGTATTAATCATTTAATTCGCCCTGCGATTACCGAACAGCCTTTTCCTGTAGCTATGCTTAGAGAGTCTCAAGCAAGCGAGAGTTATTTCGATTTACATGGCCCACTTTGTACTAGTTTAGATAAACTCGGTACCTTGGCAATAGCCAATGATGTTGGCATTGATGACCAATTAATTTTTGGTTTGGCAGGGGCTTATGGTTTTACTGAAAGTATGCCATTTTTTCTTTGTCACCCAATAGCTGCTGAATATGTTCTTCAGCAAGGTAAAATAGAGCAAGTGCGTGCAGCTCAACCTGCTACTTGGTATTTACGTTAGTATGGTCAAGGCCTAACTTAAGGTTAACTATGAATTTAATTAGTAAAGAAGTTATGCATGTTGGTGAAATGGCCAGTGGAGCAACACTTACTGTGCCAGTTTATCGTATTAAAGGTAATGGTCAGGGGCCTAATGTGTATATTCAAGCAAATATGCATGGCGCAGAAGTGCAGGGTAACGCGGTTATTTTTCAATTGTTGGAACAATTAAAACATATTGAATTAAATGGCAGTATCACCTTAGTACCTTATGCGAATCCTGTAGGCTGTAATCATAAAAATGGTGAATATACCTTAGGTCGATTTGATCCTATTACCGGTGAGAACTGGAATCGTATGTATCATTTCGATGAAAGTATTATCGAACCGTTTGCTAAGGCACATTTAAACCAGTCTAATGCCGAAATAGCACAGGCATTTCAAGCATTAATGGTTAAGCAATTATCGCAAAAACTCAATCACAATGTTTATGGTATTACTACAGGTCAACGAATTGCCTATCAGTTGCAATTGCTCGCACTGGAGGCCGACCTTGTGTTAGATCTGCATACGGGGCCAATTTCGAGTAAACATTTGTATTGTCCAGACTATGCTCGACCAAGTGCTGAATATTTTGATATTCCACACGTGTTATTTATTCCTAATGGCTTTGATGGCGCACTTGATGAAGCGACTTTTTGTCCTTGGTGGTATTTACAGCTAAAATTTGCAGAATTAGGCCGAGACTTTCCAATAACCAAAACCGATGAAAATCAAGGTGAGAATGCGGTTATCAAAGAAAGCTTTACTGTAGAGTTGGGTTCACAAGAGCAAATTGATTTAGATGTTGCCCATGAAGACGCTTTAGGTATTTTAAGTTATTTACAATACCAAGGGGCGATTAATAGTCAGCAGTATCAGCCAAAAACGATGACAAGATATAGTTGCTTATTAAAAGATTACAAAGCACTTTATTCGCCCATGGGTGGCATGGTGGATTACCTTGCTGAGTTCGGGCAACCGCTTCCTGCAGGCGAACCTTTAGCGCGTATTCTTCGAATGGACAATTATGGTGACGGCGATCCATTGCATTATATCAATTTTGATCACAGTGTTATTCCTATTCTGCATTTTGCATCAGCGAGTGTGAATCAAGGTACTGAACTTTATAAAGTATTTAGTAAGTATACGATTTTATAATGTCAGGATCTGAAAAACAAAAACGCCTTAATTCATGATAAATTAAGGCGTCTTTTTTTAGCAGATTTTCAATATTTATTTAAAAAACTACATGCGCTTTCAGGTAAGCAAATAAATCACGATTATGTTTACCTACTTTTTCTGCGCTGTGCTCTTTTTTCGCCTGACGTACGAGTTGTCTAAGCTTTTGTCTTTCCATATTGTCATATTCTGCTAATAAAGCCTCAATGGGCTCATTGCCTTCGGCTATTAGATCATCACGCATTTTTTCGAGTTTTTCAAACTTCACAGACTCTTGCTGATGTTTATTAGCCATAACATCCATCGCCTGCTTAATGGGCTCAAGATCCGTCTCAGCTAATATTTTAGCTATATGACGCACATGACGACGTAAGGCTTCATGTTTATTGGTTATTTTATCGGCCAATAACATTGCGGCTTTTAAATCATCCGTTAACGGTAATTTACTGCGTTGATGTTTCGACATTTTGACGATGACAAGGCCAAAATCTTGCAGTCGATGCATTTCGCGTTTTATTTCCGATTTACTCAGTAATTCTTCTTCTAATTCATCGATATCGTTGGCAGAGTGGGGCATAATGTTAAGTATTAAAGTGATAATTACCTATAGTATACAACAAAGCAGTAGCAGCAAAAAACATTCCTGTAAATTGTATCAAAAAATATGAGAAATAATTTAACTATGAGCGATTCTGATAGTATCCAAATGCAAATAGAGCATGTTAAAAAACGTGTAAATGATGCCATGTCTATGGCTAAATCACTTGGAGCCGATGGTGCTGAAGTCGCAATGAGCCGCCAGCAAGGGCTAAGTGTTAGTACTCGTTTAGGAGAAGTTGAAAACGTTGAGTTCACTAATGATGGTGGACTGGGTATTACAGTTTACAAAGCAGGGCGTAAAGGTAGTGCATCAACAGCCGATTTGTCTGAACAAGCTTTAAAACAAGCGATTGAAGCTGCTGTGAATATTGCTAAGTATACCTCTGTTGATGAATGCTCAGGTATGGCTGATAAAGAGCTACTTGCAATGGATCCGCAAGATTTAGACTTATATCATCCTCATAAATTAACCACAGAGCAGGCGATTAGCTTAGCGAAAGAGTGTGAAGATACAGCGCTGGCTTATGATAAACGCATTACTAATTCAGATGGCGCGACATTAGCAAGTTTTGAAGGTTTTAAAGTTTACGGTAATAGCCATGGGCAGATCGTAGGTTATCCAAGTACCCGTCACAGTTTAAGTTGTGTGATGATCGCCAATGAAGGTGATGACATGCAGCGCGATTACGCTTATACCGTGAGTCGTGAATTTAATGCGATGGAAAGTGCCGCTAAAATCGGTCAACAAGCTTCTATTGAAGCGTTATCAAGATTAGGTGCACGTAAATTAGCCACGGCTAAAGTCCCTGTTATGTTTCGTGCTGATATCGCCAATACGCTGTTTGGACATTTTATTGCTGCTATTAGTGGTGGTAACTTGTATCGAAAATCTTCATTTTTGATGGATTCCATTGGTAAGCAAGTATTTCCTGAATTTTTAAGTATTAGTGAACGTCCGCATTTGAAAAAAGCCTTAGCAAGTGGAGCGTTTGATGCCGAAGGCGTAGCTACTGTTGATCGTGAAATAATTACTGATGGCAACTTAGCTACCTACCTTTTAACCAGTTATTCGGCACGTAAAATGGGGCTGACAACGACTGGGCATGCAGGTGGTATTCATAACTGGAATCTCGGCATGCAAGGTGAAGGTAAAGGCGGTGATTTTGATGCGATGTTAAAAACGCTAGGCACAGGCTTGTTAGTAACTGAACTGATGGGGCAAGGTGTTAATGTGGTTACTGGCGATTATTCGCGAGGTGCAGCAGGCTTTTGGGTTGAAAATGGTGAAATCGCTTATCCAGTTGATGAAATTACCATTGCCGGAAAATTACAGGATATGTTCTCTGGTATTGTCGCTATAGGTAACGATACCGATATGCGTGGTAGTATTCGCACAGGTTCTATTATTATTAATGAAATGCAAGTGGCAGGAAGTTAAACGGACGAGTTTCAAGTTATTAGCTGTCAGTAAAAAGAGAGTTTATCTCGCCTATCGCTTACAGCTTTAAACTTACAACTATCTTTTGTATTTACTGAAAGCTGACAGCTTAAAACTGTCAGCTTTTTTGTTACCCTAACATTAATGTTGCTGTGCCTAAAAAGGCAAAGATACCAACAACGTCGGTAACTGTAGTTAAAATAACACTACCGGCTAATGCGGGATCAATATTCATCTTTTTCAGCATTAATGGCACAGTAACACCAGCAATACCGGCTGCGGTCATATTCATTAACATCGCAAAAGCGATAATGGCACCTAACATGAGGTTTTGTTGCCATATAGCGACCACAGAGGCAATTAACACCGCCCAAATTAAACCATTAAAAAAACCGATGGCTAGTTCTTTGTATAATAAAATGCGTGAGTTACTTTCACCAACATGCCCTAACGCCATACCACGAATAACAAGTGTTAACGTTTGATTACCCGCAACACCCCCCATACTAGGCACAAGCGAGTTAAGCACAGCTAAAATGGCTAATTGGTTTAAAATACCTTCAAACATACTCGAAACGGCAACAGCCATAAGCGCAGTAATTAAATTTACGCCTAACCAAATAGAGCGACGTTGCGTACTTTTTAGTACCGGGGCGAAAGTATCAGCTTCGTCATCTAGACCCGCCATACTCATCATGGAATGTTCGGCTTCTTCACGAATAATATCAACAACATCATCAACGGTAATACGACCGAGTAGTCGACCTTCTTGGTCGATAACTGGAGCAGAAAACCAATCGTAACGCTCAAAGAGTTTCGCGACATCTTTTTCATTCATATCAGCAGTAATTGCCTGAATATCTTTATCTATGAGGCTAGAAATAATGGTTTCTGCTTTCGCTGTTACTATGGATGATAATGAAACAGCGCCGATGAAATGATCTTCACGGTCAACAACATAGAAAGAGTCAGTCGCTTCGGGTAACTCACCCCGTAAGCGTAAGTAACGTAACACCACATCCACTGTCACATCAGGACGAATGGATATAGTATCGGTATTCATAATACCGCCGGCTGTGTCTTCCTCGAATGAAAGTGCTGCTTCTACACGACTGCGATCTTGCCAGTCCATCGCGTTAAGCACTTCTTGGTAAACACTGTCAGGTAATGTTCGAAAAACTTCGGCTAAATCATCAACATCCATCCCTTCTGCAACAGCAGCTAGTTTTTCTGGATTTATGTTTTTTAGAATACCTTTTCGAACTTCTTCGTTTAGCTCTTCAAGAACATCACCATGATGATCGGCATCAATTAACTGCCAAAGAGCCATACGGCTTTTGGTCGGAGATGACTCTAAAAGTAAGGCAAGGTCGTAAGCTGGCATGTCTTGCAATAACTTGCGGACATAGACAAACATACCGCTATCGAGGGCATCGTTAACCTGCTGGAGGCGTTGGTGACTATATTCTTGTTCGGAAACTTCCGGCATACTTTTACCTTTTGCCGCTACAAAACGAAAACTGTTAAGGATGTTGAACTTACTGTCAGGTGTTTAATATGGTATTTAGCACCTGAATATTATGCATTACAATCAAATTAACGTGTGAGTACGCCATATATAATTGAAAACTACATTATTTTGAGGTTAATTAAGGTTACTTTAGTCTCGTAAACTTGAACCAAAAAAATTAACCAAAAAAGTTAAACAGCCCGATGATAAATGACAATTATTAACTTTCTATTAAATTATACCAAATGAGTGAAAATTCGACTAAATGAATATGTAATGCATTTCGACTTTACAGGCAAAGCCGAGAATGAATATGCTTGAGGTAATTCGATTGTGCTAAATTCCCAACTTTAACGATAAGTTAGCTAATTCATTATTTTATATGGTATCGAATGTTAATATTTAACGCGTTGAGTTTACCGTAATTTTCGATATTTCGCAGCTTTTTTATTGACTTAACGGTGCCGACAATAAATATGAGTTTTGCTACTCGGCTTCATCAAATTTGTTGCTGAAAAGTTGGCAAATTTCTTCGAGTGCTAATTCAGCGTCTTCACCCGTAGCAATTACCTTAACGGTTTTACCTTGTGCACCTGCAAGCAGCATTATGCCCATAATACTGTTGGCGTCGGCATGATTTTCGTCTAATTCAATGGTGACTTTTGCGGTAAACTTTTGACTTAATTGTGCGAGTTTAGAAGCCGCTCGGGCATGAAGCCCAAGCTTGTTGATGATGAGAACATAACGGCTGGCTTGTGTGCTCATAGCAAGTTACGTTGTGGCAACAGGTAAATCGCGATGACGAGACTGCACGTCTTTACGTTCTTTACGCATATTATTTGCGAGTAATTCGGTGATATATACAGAGCGATGCATACCGCCGGTACAACCAACCGCTATAGTAATATAACTGCGATTATTTCGTTCTAGATGCGGTAACCAGGTCATCATGAAGCTATTTATTTGCCAAATAAACTTTGTCACAATAGGTTGGCTAGCAAGGAAATCTTGCACAGGTTTATCTAATCCGGTGAAGCCCTTAAGTTCTTTATCCCAAAATGGGTTAGGTAAAAATCGCGCATCAAATACATAGTCTGCATCTTGTGGTACGCCATGTTTAAAGCCAAAAGATTCAAAAACAACCACCATAGAACCCGATTTTTTACCTAGTATACGCTCTCTAACTAAGTCGGCTAGCTGATGTGGTGATAGCTGGCTAGTGTTAATATATAAATGTGCACGACTTGCGATAGGTTCAAGAAGCTTTTTTTCTAAGGCTATGGCTTGGTCTAAGGCTATATTTTGTCTAATTAGCGGATGTAAGCGTCGTGTCTCGCTGAAACGACGGATTAGGTCACTATCGTCGGCATCTAAATAAAGTAAACTTAGCTCTACGGCATTAGGTAAGTATTCTATAATTTCGGGTACATCGTTAGGGTCAGCAGGTAGGTTTCGAACATCTAGGCTGACGGCAACATTTTCATAATCATTAATGACGGTATGAATTAAAGCGGGTAACAAATTAACCGGTATATTATCTACACAATAGTAGCCCAGATCTTCTAATACGCGTAATGCAACACTTTTACCTGATCCTGAACGACCACTGACTATAATTAACTTCATGGGGACTTAACTCGCCTGTTGGATTAGCTGAAACAGCTCTTGGTTACTTTGGCATTTACGCACTTGTTTGCAAAATTGTTTTTCACGAAAAATTTTTGCGATACTTTGTAATGTACACAGGTGATTTTGGCATTCATTTTCGGGCACAAATAAAGCAATAAAAATGTCCACAGGACGATTATCTATCGCATCAAAATCTATCGGCTCTTCTGTGGTAATAACCACCGCAATGGGTTGGGTAGAATTATCTAAACGTCCATGCGGTATCGCTATGCCATTTCCTATGCCGGTAGAACCCATTCTTTCGCGCTTAACTAGGCTTTCTAGTAGCTGAAAAGTATCGTGTTCAACCAATTTTTCAGCGGCCAGACTACTTAAGTATTCTAGAATACGTTTTTTACTGGAACCCGGTGCTGCACAAATAGTGCATTCCGGGGTTAGGATATCTTGCAACTTCATAAACTTATAAAACCTAAAGCGACTTGGCGCTAATGCTTGTTGATTTTGCCTTTGTATTTCAAAATTTGGCGATCTAATTTATCAATTAATGCATCAATTGATGCATACATATCGTTATGTTCAGCCTTAGCGTGAACCTCCGAGCCCGTTAAATGCACAGTAGATTCAGCGATCTGGTTCAATTTTTCAACCGTTAGTACCACATGTACATTATTAATGTGTTCAAAGTGGCGCTCTATTTTTTCAAATTTAGCATTAACATAATCACGTAATGAGTCGGTAACATCGACATGGTGTCCAGTAAGATTAATTTGCATAAGCTTCATTCCTCTTTTTTGGTGATTAAGGTTGCCTACAATAGGCTTTTACGTTGATTTGACGGCGGTATAGAGAGTGACTCTCGATACTTGGCAATAGTGCGTCTTGCTACTTTAATGCCTTGTTCGGCCAAGATATCGGCGATTTTACTGTCGCTTAATGGCTTTGCGGGTATTTCGGCGGCAACAAGTTTTTTAATTAACTCACGAATAGCGGTTGATGAGCATTCACCACCATTTTCAGTACTTACATGGCTAGAGAAGAAGTATTTAAGCTCAAAAATGCCTCTGGGTGTATGCATATACTTTTGTGTAGTAACACGAGAAATAGTCGATTCGTGCATATCTACCGCTTCGGCAATATCATTTAAAACCATAGGTCGCATAGCTTCAGGGCCATGTTCAAAGAAACCCTGCTGGCGCTGTACAATACAATTGGACACTTTTAACAAGGTATCGTTCCTGCTTTCAAGGCTTTTGATAAACCATTTAGCTTCTTGCAAGTTCGAGCGAATAAATTGACTGTCTGCTGATGATTTCATCGAGCGAGACATGGCAGCATATTGTTGATTTACCGATAACTTAGGTGCTGTGTCTGGGTTTAGCTCTACAGTCCAGCGACCATTTTTCTTTTCAACCGACACGTCAGGAATAACATACTGTTCTTCACTCTTGATAACACTATCGCCCGGGCGAGGGTCTAATGATTGTATTAAGCGAATAACTTCACGTAATTGGTCTTCTTTAATGCGTAACTTTCGCATCAATTGGCGATAATCGCGATTACCCAATAATTCGATATGCTCGGTTACCGCTAACTTACTTTCAGCGAGCCAAGGCGTATCTTTTGAAAATTGGTTGAGCTGAATAAGTAAACACTCTGGAATTGAACGAGCCGCTACGCCCACCGGATCAAAAACGTTAATCCGTTTAAGCACTACTTCAATTTCATCAAGTTCAACACCATCAATGCCTACGCTTTCTAATATCTCGTCTGCAGAAACTGTTAGGTAGCCGGCATCATCTATAGCTTCAATAATAGCGATAGCAATTGTTCTATCGGTATCGCTAAATGGTGTTAGTTCCATTTGCCAAATAAGATGGTCTTGTAAGGAGTCTTTTGTTTCACCCTGATAGGTATAATCTTCTGATGCATGACCAACACCGCCACTGCTCGCACTGGCACTAAAGTTGTCATCCCAGGTTGTATCACTATTTAATTCTTCGGGTATGTCAGTTTTTGCTAGGCCTTCTGATGAGCTTATTTCATCAATAGTCGGTACAGAATCTTCGCTGCCATCTGAGGATATTTCTACGCTATCGCCAATACCAGCGGAGTATGCTTCTTCTAAATTGTCAGGGGTGTTTTCTGAATTGTTGTCGGGAGATTCATCAACTTCAAGTAAAGGGTTACTTTCAAGAGCTTCTTGAATTTCTTGTTGTAAATCCAAGGTCGATAATTGCAACAGCTTGATAGCCTGCTGCAATTGCGGGGTCATCGTTAATTGTTGTCCGATACGGAGTTGCAGAGTAGGACGCATTTACGTTTTCTTTTCCCTGTTCAAGTACATTAGTATGTTACCGAGTAAGTCTGTTATTCACTATAGCGTGAATTGTTCACCAAGGTATACATCTCTTACGTGTTGATTTGCAAGTATTTCAGTAGAGTTACCTTCGGCAATAAGCTCGCCGTGACTAACAATATAGGCATGCTCACAGACATCGAGGGTTTCACGTACATTATGGTCGGTAATTAAGATACCTATGCCACGTTCTTTTAAGTGTAGGATAATTTTTTTTATATCACCTACCGAAATTGGATCAACACCAGCAAAAGGTTCATCAAGGAGAATAAATTTAGGATCTGCAGCTAAAGCTCGCGCTATTTCAACTCGTCGACGTTCACCACCAGAAAGGCTCATGCCGAGGTTGTCTTTGATATGACCAATGTTAAATTCTTCTAATAAATGCTCAAGTTTTTCTTCTCTTTCAACGTCGGTTAGCGTTTTACGGGTTTGTAAAATAGCCATTATGTTGTCATAAACCGTTAGTTTACGAAAAATTGAAGCTTCTTGAGGTAGATAACCAATACCTTTGCGGGCACGTTCATGCATAGGCAATAAGGTTAAATCTTCGTCATTTAAAATAATTGAGCCACTGTCGTTATTAACTAAGCCAACGATCATGTAAAACGAAGTGGTTTTACCTGCGCCATTTGGTCCTAATAAGCCAACAATTTGTCCAGCAGAAACCTTCATGCTAACGTTTTTAACGACTTTTCTGCCTTTGTAGGCTTTTGCAAGGCCAATGGCTGATAATGTTGAAGTAGACATTTACTCTTGCTTGTCCTTAGATTTTTTTGGCAATTCAGTTTTATTTTTTGGCTGCAATACTGTTTCAACCTTAGCATTTTCTAAGCTTTCGGCATTGACATATTCAGTCTCGAAGTTATAGGTAATTTTACTGCCACTTACTTCACTACCTTCTTGGCGTAGCAAAGCATTACCTGAAATAACAACCGTATTCAAATCAGGTTCATAACGAATTTCATTGGCTTGTAAATTGATAGGGCTACCATCTTGCAGCGTTTGCTCAAATGTCGCAGGAGAACCTTTTGCAATATAAATTTTATTATTGCTTTTATCTTGAGTTATCACCTGTACGAGTTCTGCATTAATTGTCAGTGAACCTTGAGAGATAATGACATTATCAATATAACTGAATATTTTATTTTTCAGATCAGCTGCTTGGCGTGAAGAAGAAATTTTAATTTCTTGGTCAACATCGAATTTTTCAGCATTTACTGTCGGCATTAATAATGCAAATGCAGAAAAATAAATAAGGTTATTTTTTAATTTTTTTATAAATGGTTTGTACATGTTCAGTCAATGTCATCTGTGTTGTGTTTAAGTCTACAATTAATCCTGAGCCATACATAGTAAATCCTTTACCTAATATTAAGATTGTTTGCTCTGAGCTGATAATATTTGTTTTTAAGTCCATTTCTAGATTTTTTCCGTGTACTTCCTGTATTAAACTTTCTTCATCAGTGGCGATTAAACGTACGCGATTTTTTAATTTTACACGATTATTATTATATAGCGTGCCTTCATTGGCGGTTATTTGCCAAGTCGGTTTATTGTTTTTTGGGTACAAGGTGTAACGTGGGTATTCAAAGTGTGTGACCTCTAATTGAGCATAATGTTCCATTCGTTGGGCTTCAACATTATAGGATAATGGGCCTGTTGATTTGTAAACATCACTGTTGAGGTTTTCAGCAATAAATTCTGGCTGATTGGCACTTTCGAGAATATTGCTGGTTTGTTTTTCTGCACCAAACCATTCGAGTATGCCATAGGTTGTTAAGGCGAGTAAAAAAAGTGCTATTGTCGCAATAGTTATGCGATTCATATACTTGCACCTGACGCATTAGCTAAAGTCTGTTGACTTTGCATAATAAGATCGCAGGTTTCTCGTACCGCACCAAAACCACCGCGGGTATAAGTTATGTAGTCACACAAGTTTAAAATGGCGGGATGTGCATCATTTACTGCAATGCTAAAACCAACATAGTTTAGACAATCGAAGTCAGGCATATCATCGCCGATGTAAGCCACTTGTTCTGGCTTTAACTTTAATGAAGCGAGCATTGCTTTCAACGCTGGCAGTTTGTTTTCTTCGCCTTGCACTATATGTTTTACGTTTAATGCGGTCATACGAGTTTGTACGATATTGGATTTTCTGCCTGTAATTACACCAACATCAACACCACTAGCTCCTAGCGCTTTGATGCCATATCCATCTTTGGTATGAAAGGCTTTTAATTCTTCACCATTGTTACCTAAATAAATACGGCCATCAGAAAAAACGCCGTCAATATCACAAACAAAGAGTTTGATCTTTTGTGCTTTTTGCCAAACACTTGGCGAAACTTTTCCGTATAAACTGTCCAATTTATAGCACTCCTGATTTCAATAAGTCATGCATATTCATCGCGCCAATAGGCTGATTATCATCGTTGACGATAATTAAGCCATTAATTTTTTTGTCTTCCATAATTTTTAATGCTTCTGCCGCTAACATGTCTTGTTTAGCTACCAGTGGATTTTTTGTCATTACACTGGTGATGCTATCTTGATGAATATTAATTTCAGCATCTAAAATACGACGTAAATCACCATCAGTAAAAAGACCGACAAGTATGTTGTCACTGTCAACCACAGCCGTCATGCCTAAGCCTTTTAACGACATCTCAACTAAGGCATCTTTTATTTTAGCACTTTGTGTCACCGTTGGGAGTCGTTCATCTTTGTGCATTATGTCGGCTAAGCGTAATAATAATCTTTTACCAAGGCTACCACCGGGATGCGATAAAGCAAAGTCGTCGGCGGTAAAACCACGCGCGTTAAGTAAAGCAACGGCTAAAGCGTCACCCATAACTAAAGTGGCTGTTGTGCTTGATGTTGGTGCTAGCCCTAACGGACAAGCTTCTTGTGATACTTTTACACAGACATGGGTATCGGCAAGTTTAGCAAGTGTAGAGTCGGGCTTGCCGGTCATGGCAATTATTTTGGCGCCAATACGCTTAAGAACAGGAATAATGGCCAATACTTCACCCGTTTCACCTGAGTTAGAAATGGTTAATACGACATCATCAATGGTGACCATGCCAAGATCACCATGACTTGCTTCACCGGGATGAACAAAAAATGAAGGTGTACCTGTACTGGCTAAAGTAGCCGCAATTTTACCACCAATGTGACCAGATTTTCCCATGCCAATGACGATAACACGACCTCGACAATTAAACATTAGCTCACAAGCCTGTGCAAAGTCGTCGTCGATAAATTGCGTTAACTCAGCAATAGCTTGTTGCTCAATATGAATTACATTCAGTGCTAATTGTTTAAAGTTTTTCATGACTAAAGACCAATTTTTAAGCGTTGATTTGACTAAAAAGTAACACTTGATAACCAATAAAGACGGCTAATAATAGTAACCCTTTCGCGCGCGTGATGCGAAACTTTCCACCACGACTAAAACAAAGTATAAATAATAAGAAGGTGGTTGCTAGCATAAATGGAGCGTCGCGCACGGCAGCGGCGTTATCAATATTGCCTGGAGAAATTAATCCCGCAAGCGACAACACAGCTAATATATTAAATATATTTGAGCCAATAATATTACCAAGGGCTAGATCATCTTCTTTTTTAATAATACTCATAATACTGGCTGCTAGTTCAGGTAGGCTGGTACCAATGGCTATTACTGTTAAGCCAATAACAAGGTCGCTAATACCAAAGGCTTTCGCTATAAAAATAGAAGAGTCTACTAAGAAGCTGGCACTTAACGGCAGTAAAATCATACCCACAATAAGCCATATAACCGAGTGCTTGGTACTCACACCATCAGGTACTTCTTGCTCTGCTTCTATTACCATTTTGTCGTCAATAGGGTTTTCTTTTGAGCGCTTTAATGTCACGAAGAGTAAGGTCGCAATGTAGAGTACAAAGCCAATAATTAGAATTAAACCTTCATTAAAACTAAAGTTACTATTAGCTAGCATGTATGTTGCTATAGCCGTAATAATTAAAATGAGAGGTATTTCACGTTTGATCGTGGACGATGAGACAGTCAATGGGTTAAACAGTGCAGTTAAGCCAAGAACTAAAGCAATATTGGTAATATTTGAACCTATCGCGTTACCAATGGCGGTATCAGGATTTCCTTGCAAAGAGGCCGTTGCAGCGATCATCATTTCAGGAGCTGAAGAGCCCATAGCAACGATAGTTAAACCAATAATCATTGGAGAAATACCAAGGTTGCGTGCTAATGCCGAAGCACCAAATACAAATTTGTCTGCACTCCACACTAAAATGATTAGTGAAAGTAATAAGATCAAAATTTGAATTAACATTCAAAACTCCTGTTTGGGTAAAAATAATTTTTGATGATGAAATAATATCAATTAAAATAATGAATCAAATCTCTACGGCGGCTTAGCTATTATCACTTCGCGTCGGTATTGCTTAATGTCTAATATGCTGTAAAAAACCAGCTAACTCATTTTTTGCATGTATGCTTTACGCTTGAATAATAAACCATTGATGATAACTGATGACAGCCAATTAATACTGATTTGGCGTCATTATATTGCGCAGCGGGCATTATAAACGTTTTCTGATATTATTGGCACGCTGATTGAACATAAATTTGTGAAAATACATTGGTTGATTTTGAATTGCAGATTTAGCTCAAATTACTCACGGTAGTTTGTCATATAAAGTAATGCACACAAGCACATTTACTCGGCTTGGTTACATTTACATACTTTTACTTACTCTTTTCCTACTAAATATTTACTAATTTGTAATGACTGACGTGTTGCGCTGCGTTAGAATTCCATTATATAAGCAATCATTAACCTGGTGTTATCTCAACTAATATGTCTGAAATTTTAGTTAATATCAAAAACATGACTTTTAAGCGTAACGAACGTGTCATTTATGATGGCATTAGTTTGTCTATTCCTAAAGGGAAGGTTACAGCAATAATGGGTCCTAGTGGTATTGGGAAAACAACCCTGCTGCGACTTATTGGTGGGCAAATCAAACCAGAATCCGGACAAATATTATTTGACGGTCACGATATTCCTAAGCTTTCGCGTAATGCATTATATGAAATACGTAAGCGCATGAGTATGCTTTTTCAAAGTGGTGCATTGTTTTCAGATATGAGTGTTTATGACAATATCGCTTTTCCTATTCGTGAGCACACTGAATTATCCGAAGATGTTATTGAAAAAATGGTGCTAATGAAACTAGAGGCCGTTGGTTTACGTGGTGCAAGAAATTTACGCCCAAGTGAGCTTTCCGGTGGTATGGCTAGGCGTGCAGCACTTGCTCGCTCAATTGCGCTTGATCCAGAATTGATTCTGTATGATGAGCCATTTGCTGGTCAAGACCCTATTTCTATGGGTGTAATTGTGCGTTTAATACGTGAATTAGGTCAAGCATTAGGCTTAACTTCAGTTGTGGTTTCTCATGATGTCCCCGAAGTGATGAGCATTGCCGATTATATCTATATTATTGCGGAACAAAAAATTATTGGTCAAGGTACGCCGGAAGAGATTTACGCTCAAACGTCACCTTTAGTGCAGCAGTTTGTTAAAGGTGAAGCTGATGGTCCTGTACCATTTCACTACCCTGCAGCTTCATATAGCGAAGAATTAATTGGCCAAGGGGTTGATAAGTGAACCAACTACAACTTTTCGGTCGTACTATAATTGACCAAATTTCTGGTTTAGGTAGAGCTTTATTAATGCTGGCATCTGCATTGATGCATATTCCTAACCCACGTAAGGGTTTTCCGTTATTGATGAAACAACTGTATTCTGTTGGTGTTTTATCGTTAATCATTGTTTTAGTGTCAGGCTTATTTATTGGCATGGTACTCGCCTTACAGGGTTATACTATTTTAGTAGGCTATGGCGCTGAAGCTAGCTTAGGGCCAATGGTGGCATTGTCTTTATTACGTGAGCTGGGGCCTGTTGTTGCCGCATTATTGTTTGCAGGTAGAGCGGGTTCAGCATTGACGGCCGAAATAGGTTTGATGAAAGCAACCGAACAATTGTCTAGTCTTGAAATGATGGCGGTAGATCCTTTGCGTCGTGTAGTAGCCCCTCGGTTTTGGGCGGGCTTTATCAGCTTACCGTTATTAGCGGCAATATTTTCAGCCGTTGGTATTCTAGGCGCACACATTGTTGGTGTAGATTGGTTAGGTGTTGATAGTGGCACATTCTGGTCTGTTATGCAGTCACAAGTGTCGTTCGAGAAAGACATTTTAAATGGCATTATTAAAAGTGTGGTGTTTGCTTTTGTGGTTACTTGGATCGCGGTTTACAAAGGTTATTCTTGTGAGCCAACATCTGAAGGTATCAGTAGAGCAACAACCTCTACGGTAGTGCAATCATCACTACTAGTTTTAGGCTTAGATTTTGTATTAACCGCATTAATGTTTGCAAATTAAAATTAGCAAAGCGGTTATTTAGTTAAATAATATTTGAACTTGGTGGAAGACATGGCGTCGAAAAAAATAGAGTTATTGGTTGGTTTATTTGCTGCAATTGGTATTGCTGCATTGTTAATGCTTGCGTTAAAAGTTGCTGATAGCGGTATATCAGGCAGTGGTAGCACTTATCAGCTGTATGCTAAATTTGATAATATTGGTGGTTTAAAAGTCCGTTCACCGATAAAAGTTGGTGGGGTTGTCGTTGGTCGTGTAAGTAATATTGCATTAGATCGAGAAGACTATACGCCAGTGGTCACTTTAGACATTTTTGCAGAATATGACAATTTTTCAGAAGCAACTTCAGTGTCAATTTTAACGGCTGGTTTGTTGGGTGAACAATATGTTGGCTTGTTGCCGGGATTTATTCATTCGTCAGTTGAGATCTTGCAACCCGGTGACTATATCGAAGATACAAAACCGGCGTTAGTGTTAGAAGAACTGATTGGGCAATTTTTATTTGGTCAAGGTAGTGGTAATTAATAATGAATAGTTTGATTAAGCATTTAATTTTATGTATTACTTTTTTAGCCGTCTCAACTGGAGTTAGTGCTGAGGAAGTTAATAAAAAAGATCCCTACCAAATGATTAAAACGGTTGCGGATATTACCTTCAAACGTTTTGCTAATGAACAAGCGGCGATACAAGTAGAACCTAATTTATTGAAGACTATTGTTCGTGAAGAACTTATGCCTTACATAAATTATCAATATGCGGCTTATAAAGTTATTGGCAGTAACTTTAAGAAAACAAATAAAACCGAGCGTGCTGAGTTTGTGCCAGCATTTCGTGAATACCTTATTACTTCTTATGCACAGGTTTTTACTTTATACAATAACCAAAAAGTAGAGTTTGCACCGCCAAAAGATTTTACTGATGAGCGCGTAGTTTCTGTAGCAACTAGCGTTATAGAGCCGGGACGTCCACCTATTGATATCTCTTTTCGTGTGCGTAAGCATAAAAAAACAGGCGATTGGAAAGCATACGACATGGTTGCAGAAGGTATTAGCTTACTAGACAGCAAGCAGGCTGAGTTAAGTAGCTTAATTCGACAAAAAGGTTTATCGCATGTGACCGAAATGTTGAAAGAAAAAAGTCAAAAAAATATTGAGTTCAAACAATAAATTGAATGAGTTATTTTATGCGAACAAATGAAATAACGTATTAAGGGTTGTTAATTGATTAAAATGATAGATGTCGAACAAGTAGATAAAAAAGCAATTTTTAGTGGTGCATTAACGCGTGCTACAATAACCCGTGCATTTGATAAAAAATACCGTCAATTGGTCAACCAAGAATGTATTGTTATTGACTTGGCTAAGGTAAGCCAGATTGATACAGCAGGCTTAGCCTGGATTCTATTATTGATAGAATTAGCAACAAGTAAATCTTGTAAAATTAGCTTGGTTAATTTGCCTGATGACTTATTAAAGTTAGCAAAATTAAGTGCAGTTGATACATTATTACCGATAGAAAATAACTAATCTAGACGCTATTTGGAGCAGAAAGTGGAAGTAAAAGACATAGAAAAACTCATAACCGATGCGATTGAATTAGACGAAATTCATGTGGCATTTGATGGCTCACAATGTAAAATTATTGCTGTGGCAGATTTTTTAGGTGACTTAAGTCGTGTGAAAAAACAGCAAACTATTTACGCCCCTTTAACACAAGTTATTAATGACGGCCTCATCCACGCGGTTTCTATTAAAACTTTCACAACGTCTGTTTGGCAACGTGAAAAAATGTTTAACTTACCTCTTTAATTCACCCAAACAAAAAAGAACATACTCTTGGACGCATTTAAAATTATTGGTGGAAAACCACTACACGGCGAAGTGACTATCTCTGGCGCAAAAAATGCGGCATTACCTATTCTAATGGCCTCACTATTATCAGAAACGCCGGTTACTTTTTCCAATGTACCAAAGCTTAACGATATAGAAACTACAATTAAATTATTGTCTCAATTTGGTGCTAAATGCCAATGGGTAAATGAGAGTAGTTTGATGATTGATGCTAGTAACATTGACCATTGTCGCGCGTCTTATGAATTAGTGAAAACTATGCGGGCATCTATTCTGGTTTTAGGTCCTTTACTTGCCCGTTTTGGTCATGCTGAAGTGTCATTGCCAGGAGGTTGTGCTATCGGTGCTCGACCAGTTAACTTACATATTCATGGTTTGAAGTTAATGGGAGCTGACATAGAAGTTGAAAATGGTTATATCATTGCCCGCAATGCTGGTCGACTTAAAGGTGCGACCATTTTTATGGACACCGTTAGTGTTACAGGCACTGAAAACTTAATGATGGCAGCTGCACTAGCTGATGGTGTTACTATCATCGAAAATGCGGCGCGTGAACCTGAAATTGTCGATTTAGCCAACTGCTTAAATTGTATGGGTGCCATCGTTTTAGGTGCAGGTACTGACACTTTAACCATTACGGGTGTAGAAAAACTGCAAGGTGAAAGCTATTCAGTTATGCCTGATCGCATAGAAACGGGTACGTTTTTAGTTGCTGCAGCTGTAACACAAGGTAAAGTAAGGTGTTTAAATACTGATCCTAAAGCTTTAGATGCTGTACTGAGTAAGTTACAAGAAGCGGGTGCGTCAATTACCACAGGTGATGACTGGATTGAGCTTGAAATGACCTCTAGACCCAAAGCGGTTAACATTCGCACTGCACCTCACCCAGCATTTCCAACCGATATGCAGGCACAATTTGTTGCGCTAAATGCGATAGCTGAAGGCACGGCAACTACCACCGAAACAATATTCGAAAACCGTTTTATGCATGTGCCTGAGTTACAGCGCATGGGGGCAAAAATTACTCTTGAAGGTAACACCGCTATTAGTACGGGTGTAGAGCAATTAAATGGTGCTCAGGTTATGGCAACAGATTTACGTGCATCTGCAAGTCTAGTTATTGCTGGGTTGGTCGCAAATACTGAAACACAAGTCGATCGAATTTATCATATTGATCGTGGTTATCAAAAAATTGAAGACAAACTGCAAGCGCTTGGTGCAAATATAACGCGTATTAAAGCCAACTAAACTTCAAAAAAACATTCGAAATAGACCATAAAAAATCCCAGCTACTTGCTGGGATTTTTATTTATCAAGCACAATAAAGTTACTGTTTTGGAACTTCAGCTATGGTGACAGGTAAAGTTAATAGTTGATTATTGCGAGAGATCATAAAGCTTAAAATGCTTCCTGGAGCGGCCTCTGCGACAACATCTAAACCTTGCTTGGCGTTCAATAACCGAATGTCGTCAATTTGATAAACCACATCACCTGACTGCAATCCAGCTTCGAACGCTGGGCTGTTTGGTGTTATCGCGCCGATAATAAAGCCTTTAAGGTTAGTAACAGAGTCATTTGCATCTACACCTAGCCACCCACGTACAACTCGTCCATGCTCAATAATTTTCAGCATAACAGTGCGAGCTAATTGATAAGGCACAGCAAAAAAGATCCCTTGAATATTTAAGTTAGGATTGGCTTGAGTAAACTTTCTTGAATTAATACCCACTAACTCACCGTTAGAGTTGATAAGCGCACCACCAGAATTACCTTCATTTATGGCAGCATCCATTTGAAGAAACTGCAAATAGCTAGTGCTTAGACCGCTTTGTCCTGTTGCACTTACAATACCTTGTGTAACCGTCTGGCCAAGATTTAATGGGTTGCCTATGGCTAATACCACATCACCGACTTGTGAAGTTAAAGTGCTAATTTGTGGTATTACGGGTAAGTTATTGTCGTGCACTTTCAATACAGCAAGGTCAGTTAGCACATCGTAGCCAATAAGCTCGGCATGAAGCTCTTGACCACGCTGTAATACCACTACAATTAGATCTGCACTTTGCACAACATGATAATTAGTTAAAATATAGCCCTGCTCATGCATGATAACGCCACTGCCTAAACGTGTGACTTTACGTGATTGACGACCATAAGTAGGGTTAACTTGAATATCTTCGGTATATATATTAACCACTGCTGGACCGGCTAAGCGAACCGCCTTGGCATAAGATAGCGGTTGTTGGCTCGTCTCTGAAGTAGAGAACACCTTCCAAGGAACTATGTTTTGTTCACGTAGCTCAGGGACTAGTAACAAAAGAACTACAGCAAACATTACACCATAACTGGCAGAACGAAGGACAAATTTAAGGCTATTGATTATTTTCAACGGAATAATTTTTATTGGTCTATTTTTTGTAGATTAACATAAACTCTTTGTCGTAATACAGTTTTCTATTAAGAATATAGGGTGATGTATTTGTAGGTTTTCTTTGTCCTAGTCTGTTTTTTTAAATCATGGTGAATGGGTAAATGAACGAGGAATCGTTAATGTATCATCAACAAATACAGGGCAAACAAGTGCAATTAATTATTATTTAAATGCCAATAGCAATATATTCACGGCTGGGAGTAGGGGGTGAATGTGAAAGGTAAGCGTAGCTTAAACTAAAATGTTATGTGCTTAGGTTAAGCTACGCGATGGTTATTTATATTAATTAAGCTGATTGAATTTATTAAACTTAATTATTGACGTTAATTCATGGCCATATTCAGCACCCTTTTCAGAGTAACGATCTAATTTTTTAACTAAAGCAAATGGGTCATCTGTTTTCATTTTTAATATTCTAAACTCTTTGAACGCATCTCCTCGGGCTATAGTGCGATAGTAATCGCTAACTGATGCTTTTACTGAAGAATATTCTTTAACCCAAATGGTTTTATCCCCACGTTTTTGTAAGGCAGCGATTCTCGGTTCGTCTTCATCAAACGACCATACACCGAAAATATTATAAGCTTCTCTAAAAAAGCGAGATGTCGCCCAAGAACTTTCCATGGCAGCTTGTGCAATGGCAATACTTTTAGGGTGAGGCTTAAGCGCTCTTAAAAGTTCTGCATCACTAGTTGCTTTATATTCCACTTTTAGGTCAGCTATATCATCGGCGTTATCACCTGATTTTAGTGAAGCTGCAACGTCTTTATACTGCACCATAAGTTCATCGTAGACTTCGTCTACCGCGGGTATAATAAGCGCTTTAAAACGGGCCTTTTTTTCTTGTACTGTCATTTTTGGCAGTGTGGTGTCTTTTGCAGTGTAAAAGTAAATGACTGCTGATACTAAAAATATAGAAATAAGTACAACTAAAATTTTTGATTGAAAAGAGGTTAATTTCATATATAGCCTTTCATTAAATTGTAGGTAACAAGATAGCCTATGATAACACATAAGTTAATCTGCTCGATTATTGACAGTTTATGCTTATATGCATACATATCGCTAAAGACTTTAAAGGTAAAATAAGCTTCATTAAATAAGGTTTTTAAATGAGCTTACTGATCTTAAAATATTAGATTTAGTTAGCCGATATCCTGCATGATTTTTTGAACAGACTCGTATCAATAAACTAGTCCAATTGGCAAAGTGCAAACCTTATTTAGGACGAGTCAAACAACTAACATAAAAAAGCCTGTCGATTGACAGGCTTTATCTTGAACTTAACAGTGATGAATAGTCATCAAGTGAACTCAGGTAATATTAACGTATCATTAAAAATAAAGATGAATTGTTCCGTTGAATATTAAGTGCAAAAACACCTTTGTGATCATTTAAGTAGCTGCGTAACTCGCCTATATTGTTAATACGTTGACGGTTAATACCATTGATAATGTCGCCTTTTCGAAGACCCAATGAGGCAGCGGGGCTATTATCAGCTATTTCAGAAACGAGTATGCCATTACTCTTATCATCATTTTCTAGTTCAGCGCCATCAAGCATGCGATGTAAACTTACCGCTTCTATTTTAGCCATTTCAGATTTTTTTAGTGTGACGTTATAGGTTTTCTCTTTGCCATCTTTTCTTATCACGGTAATTTTTATGGTTTTTCCAGCACCAATTGAACCAATTTTACCTCTAAGCTCATTAAAGGTTTTAATCATTTTTCCATTAATTTTAGTAATAACATCACCGGCACGTATACCAGCATCATCAGCCGCTGAGTCTTTTGTTACTTGCTCAACAAATGCACCTTGACTAACATCAAGTTCCATTGCTTTTGCAATTTCACTCGTAACGCTGCGACCAGCAACACCTAAAACACCACGTCTAACTTCGCCAAATTCAATAATTTGATTAACTAGGTTTTGTACCATGTTACTTGGAATGGCAAACCCAATACCTACGTTTCCGCCATTAGGACCTAAGATAGCAGTATTAATGCCAATAAGTTCGCCGCGTAAGTTGATTAAGGCACCACCGGAATTACCGCTATTAATAGCCGCATCGGTTTGAATGAAATCTTCGTAATTCTCAATATTTAGACCACTACGACCTAGTGCACTGACTATTCCTGAAGTTACCGTTTGACCTAAGCCAAAAGGGCTACCAATAGCGACAGCGAAGTCACCAACACGTATCCGATCTGAGTCAGCTATTTTAACCGCAACTAAGTCATCTGCTACTATTTGAAGTAAAGCAATATCGCTTGCTTCGTCTCCACCTATTTTTTTGGCTTCAAGTTGACGGCCATCTTTTAAGGTTATTTGAATTTCGTCGGCATCATTTATTACATGGCTGTTAGTCACTATGTAACCTTTATCAGCATCGAGAATAACTCCCGATCCTAAACCACGAAATTGACGTTCTTTTTGTTGGCCTTGATTTTGGCGAGGGTTGCCGAAGAAAAATTTAAAGGCTTCTGGTACACGTTGCTCAACTTCATGAGTGCCACGTACAGAAATAAGTACAACGCCAGGTGTTACCTGTTCCAACATTGGAGCGAGGCTTGGCATTGTTTGACCATTTACAGATTGAGGCATTGCTGCTTGTAAGGGCAAGCTTGCCATGGCAAGGGTAGTGGAAAGTAAAACAGTATTAATTAAAACTGATAAATTTTTCATATAACAGAAAACTCCTAATTAAATTATTTATAAGCAACAGGATTAATACTTGGCTTTATTCGTAGTATTAATCCTGTTGCTTTCACTCAATAGAAGACATGAAATTAAAACATTGGTTCCTAGCTATTTGTAACACTTTGTTTCTTGTCATCAAACAATCCGCTTGGTGCACCTGAATAATCTAACGGAGCCTCCGATGCGGTTTCATCATTTTTACGCAAGTTTTTGTTATGTCGTAAGTTTACAGTTTGCGCTAATTGCTCTTGAGTTTCTTTAGAGAAAAAAGGCATATTTTCAATATTCTCAGGAGTAACCTGTTGCAACAATTGCGTGCTTTGCGACATTTGAGCCATTGCGACTTGGCAAGTGCTATTCATTTGCTCAAGTAAATTTGTTGAATTTTCAAGATGCTCTGCGACATCTAATTTATATTGTGCTAATTCTGATTCACTTTGACTAGCTTTGGCAGCGAGTTTTTGTGTTTCCTGTGCCGATGAGAAAAGCGTTCTGTTAACAAAAAAACCGACAATTGCGCCAACGATAAATAGTCCAAGACCTAAAACAACATTCATATTTCTTTACCTTCATTGTATTCATGGAAAAAATTAGAGAAAATAACCTTCAATCCAATGTAATATAACGTGCTTCACGCTACTTTCCTAATGAATATATTTACAAACAAATATTTTTCAAGTCTAGTATGTGTAAAGGTTATAAAAATAAAGTTAGTACTTATAAAGTGGCTGTTAAATGATTAAATTATCTCCAATAGGAAAGTATACTCAAGATCTAACTCGCGATGATTTTCATTTTGATGCAGCTCAGGAAAATGCGGTCAAAAATTTACAACGCTTGTATGACGATTTAATTAGTCAGCCATTACCGGTAACTGGCTTTAAAAAAGTCTTAAATAGTTGGAAGCGTGTTGTTGCTAAACCAGAAGTAAAAATCGTAAAAGGTATTTATTTTTGGGGTGGTGTTGGTCGTGGAAAAACCTATCTAGTTGATACATTCTACGACTGCTTACCTTTTAAAAATAAAATGAGAGTTCACTTTCATCGCTTTATGCATCGTGTTCATGAAGAGTTAAAATCATTACAAGGGCAGTCTGATCCATTAAAACTTATAGCTAAACGTTTTGCTGATGAAACATGCATTATTTGTTTTGATGAATTCTTTGTTTCAGATATTACCGATGCGATGATTTTAGGCACTCTGTTTGAAGAATTATTTGCCCACAATGTTACCTTAGTTGCCACGTCAAATATTATTCCCGATGAATTGTATCGCAATGGCTTGCAGCGCGAACGTTTCTTGCCGGCAATAAAACTAATCAATAAATGCTGTGATGTGATCAACGTCGATAGTGGTGTTGATTATCGACTTCGTACTTTAGAGCAAGCTGAATTATTTCATTTTCCTTTAGACCAAAAAGCGGATGATAATTTAATACATTATTTTCAGCAGCTATCGCTTGATGCGGGTCAAAAAAATAAAATCATTACGATTAACAACCGTCCACTGACCACAGTACAGGAATCAGATGGCGTTGTGCATTTTGAATTTTCTACATTATGTGAGTCTGCTCGAAGCCAACGTGATTACATGGAACTAAGTCGCTTGTATCATACGGTTTTATTAGCCAATGTTACTCAGATGGGGGTTGATAATGATGATAGTACGCGCCGATTTATTGCTTTAGTTGATGAGTTTTATGAGCGCCATGTTAAATTAATTATTTCCGCAGAGGTTGCACTAGAGTGCTTATATCTAGAGGGTCGTTTAACCTTCGAGTTCAAGCGCTGCTTAAGCCGACTACAAGAGATGCAGTCACATAGTTATTTAGCTAGCGAGCATTTACCTTAATATTTTTTATGATGGTAAATCTCCGTATGAGTAAACAACAAACAACAATAAAATGAAATTTAAAAATGATTAATAATAAAACAATACTTTTATCCACCGTATTTATTGTGTTTGTATCGATAAGTTTGCCAAATGAGGCTACAGATAATCCATTCAGAAAAGCTTCTGTTATAACAAAAAAATATTTACCTCAAGCTTTTAAAGCTATGTGGCAGAGTGAGTATTTAGTTTGGCGAGCTCAGCTATTCAACTCAGCTTGTAGTCAAAAGCAATTAGGGGTTTCAAACGCGATTAACTCAAGCTTTCCATTATTTAATCAATATATTATTGATCAAGCGATAATGAATGAAGAGCTTTCAGACGACAATGACAAGCTATTATTACAAAACACTAATAAGCTGCATTATCTCACTTTTAGTAAAATTTATGCCTTTGCATACAAAAGACGTTTAGAAGTAATTCAACATTACCACCCAGATATCACCAGCAAATTATGCCAACACGCTGCCACAACATCAAAACAATACCCTGCTGATGAACAGCCAATGTTACCTTGGAAAACTAACCATTTAACTCAACAAAATGTTTGGCGAGCAGATTTATTTTCTATGCGTGTGGTCAATAAGTATTTCACCAGTGCTTTTATTGAGAGACAAGCACCATTTGCTAATATAATTGACGCAGAAATATATGCCAGAATTGCACAAGATGAACAAGAAATAATAGCTTTAACAGAAATTAGTGAGGGCTATCAATATGGCACTTTACTGATGAAAAACATAAATAAGGCGTATAAAAAGGCAACCAATAAACCTTTGACTGACAAATATTGGCGACTCATTTATGCTCAAGATGCAAGCATGTTGGCTAGCCAAGCTTATAAATTAGCAACCACATCAGCTTTGATGCAAATTAAAGCGCTTTATCCTGAGCTGACTTCACGAATTGAAACTCATATGTCTAGTTATATTAAGCTACAGTTGAGCACGTTAGATGAGAATAAAATGCGTTTGAGTACCGCGTATAATGCACCTTAGCGTAATATTAACTCTTATTTAGCGTGGAATGGAAAAAGATTAAAAAATAGGCGTGATCTTTTCAACGTTGTTCTGTATAATCCTGCCTCCCTACGTTACAAAGCTTGTTCTTTTTCCAGAGGACCGGCAACGGACTCGATGCTCGAAGGGGCAATAGCGTAGTCTTTTAACGGATAACTTGAGGTTTTCTTAAGTTATTATTTAAGTAACATTTATATAATTGGGTTTTTTAATGAAAACTTTTGTAGCTAAACCAGAAAGCGTACAACGCGAATGGTTCTTAGTGGACGCCGAAGATAAAACTTTAGGTCGTATCGCTACTGAAATTGCAAGCCGTTTACGCGGTAAGCATAAAGCAGAATATACTCCTCATGTAGATACTGGCGATTACATCGTTGTTATCAATGCTGAGAAAGTAAGAGTAACTGGTAATAAAGCGAAGGGTAAAATTTACTACTCGCATACAGAATTTGTTGGTGGTCTTAAGCAAATTAGCTTTGAAAAGCTAATCGAAAAAGCTCCAGAGCGCGTGATTGAATTCGCAGTTAAGGGTATGTTACCTAAAGGTCCTTTAGGTCGTGAAATGTTCCGTAAACTTAAAGTTTACGCGGGTACTGAACATAAACATACAGCACAACAACCACAACTTTTGGAGCTTTAAGCAATGGCTGATAATCAATATTACGGTACTGGTCGTCGCAAGAGCTCAACGGCTCGTGTGTTCATGAAAGCTGGTAGCGGTGCAATCACAATTAACAAACGTGACATTTCTGTATACTTTGGTCGTGAAACGGCTCGTATGGTTGTTCGTCAACCATTAGACTTAGTTGAAATGTTAGAAAAGTTTGACTTTAACATCACTGTAACTGGTGGTGGTATTTCTGGTCAAGCTGGCGCAATTCGTCACGGTATTACTCGTGCATTAATGGAGTTTGACGAAACTTTACGTAGTGCTCTACGTAATGCTGGTTTCGTTACTCGTGATGCTCGTAAAGTTGAACGTAAGAAAGTTGGTTTACACAAGGCTCGTAAAAAGCCACAATTTTCAAAACGTTAATATTTACGTTATGTATTTCAAAAAACCGGCTTCTGCCGGTTTTTTTATGTTTAAAATTTAGTGAGCGAACCACTTCAGCTACATCATCGACTTTATTCATGTTTATCATCCATTACAATTTAAGTGCTAATAACTGCAGTTTTTGTATTTTAAATTAGACTAATAATTTTATGTAGCTAGTCACAGGTACTAACAATACTTTATTTTAAATAACGAATGGTGTACGTAAATAGAAATAGAACTGTGCAAAATAAATCAGATTAGCAGGCAGGGAACTAGCATGAATTAAGCGGTTCATCTTGGATGAATATACTTAGGTCTAGTTTAGAAAGTACTATTGAGTAGTACTGCTGAGTAGTATTATTAAATAGTTACGTTCATTAAGTATGATTAACGAATGTAATTCAATGAGCTAAAATATAATACAAACAGTTTAACCTTCATAGAAGAGCAGTTTGTCATTTTGGTAAATAAAGGAAGGTTTGCTCAACTAGCTATATTCAATAACTAATTGAGCAGGATAGTTAGGCTAAACGTTAAATTGATTAACTACTTTTGACAGTGAATTTGATTGATCTGATAGATTAGCTAAACTCGTTTGCATGGTTGCAGATACATCGACCGTATCGTCAGTTAAGGCCCTAACATTTTCAATATTTTTGGACACCTCTTCGGCTACGTTTGCTTGTTGTTCTACAGCCTGAGCTATTTCAAAAGTTTGACTTTGGAACTTGCCAATGACCTCTGCAATATCTGCAAGTACCTGCTGTACTTGATGTGTTAGTTGTACGCTGTTTTCTGCTTCTAAACAACTAGACTCCATAACACTTACCGCATTGACCGCAGTGGCTTGTAGTTCTTCAATAATGCGTTCTATATTGGTTGTAGAGTCTTGTGTTCTAGAGGCAAGGGTTCGAACTTCGTCGGCAACTACAGCAAAGCCTCTTCCTTGTTCTCCGGCTCTTGCGGCTTCAATTGCTGCATTCAAGGCGAGTAAGTTTGTTTGTTCAGCAATACTTCTTATAACGGTGACAAAATCCCCGATAGTCTGGGTGCCTGATTTTAATTGTTGCACTACTTGCGATGCGTTATCGACATTATTAGAAAGTTTTTGCATACCAAAGGTTGCCTGATTAACAACATCGGATCCTAAGGCAACTTTTTCTTCAGCGTTTATAACTAACTTTTTCGAATAATTTGTGTTGTTTGCAATATCGATACTGGTTTGAGCGAGTTCAGTTGCCGCTGTAGCTACCAAATCGATTTCGCGCTTTTGTGCCTCGACAATCGTGGTGGTTTCTCTGCCGATTATTTCAGCTGCCTCACTTGATGAAGAAACATCTTTAGTTATAGAAATAGTTTGCCTTACGAGCTGTTGGATTGAATCAACGAAGAGGTTGAACTCATCGACTAGTTGACCTATTTCATCACCTTTCAAAGGTGATATTCTTTGTGTTAAGTCACCATCGCCATCGGCAATGTCTTTCATGGCACTTTTAAGCCTGGTTATACGCTTTACAAAGGGTAAAACGGTTAACCACACTACGATAGCAATCATAATAATAATGGCGATAACTATCATGACAGAAGACCAAAAAGCGGCTTCAACTGGCTGCGATATCAATTGCTCAGGGACTAAAAATCCGAGCTTCCAGTTCATTGAAGGGTAATCACTTTTCACTTGTTTAAAGATAACTTTGTAGCTAGTACCTCGCCAAGTTACTTGTGCAATACCATTTGGGTTATTAGCGAGGGTCGATTCTAGTTTTGAGAAACCTAAGGTATCTTTGAACTGACTATCAACAGTCGACATTGAGGCGCCAGGTTTAAAATCTTCATTAAAGCCAGGGAAGAAAACTAACTTGCCAGTATCGGTAATTAAGAAGGCTTCACCTTCGTTTTTATATTTTATTGGAGCGAGTAAGTCTTGGCCTATGGTGGTAATGAGAATATCCATACCACCAATACCTAATAACTTGCCATTAGGTAAGTAATAAGGGGAAGTAATCGTAGCGGAGACTGAGCCATCGTTATTGTCTACAGCAGGATCCGTTACGTGCATTTTTCCAACTTTTAATCCGTCTGACCACCATGGCCTGCGGTCTGTGAAGTACTTTTCATCATTGTATCTTCCATTTAAATCAAAATATTCATGAGTATTTTCATTACCAAAAAAAACACTCTTAATTGCGCTGTCTTGTTCTGAGAAGTACTTAAAGTACCGTGTAACATCTTGGTACTGTTGATTATCGGTAATATCGGAAAGTCGATCATCGTATGTTGTAAACCAGTCTACGACTAGTGGGTTGGCAAAAATGCTATGGTTTATTTGCCCTTTAGCAACGAAGAAGTCTTTTACTTTTGTAGATTGTAAAGTAACGATATTTTCAATATCAGCGATAAGTTGATTTCTTGTGTTATCGCTGATATTCGATAATAAAAAAAAGGATGTAATGACCAATAAAACAGTAACTGCGCTAGATATAGTAATCACTAATTGGCGCATAATAGAGCGGCTTAAAAAATTGAACATACTAATTAATACCTAATGATTTATTCTTATTATTAAGGGTGTAAAGTGCGATATTGTTGTAACACTAAACTGATTATTAATAGTATCGGTAAAGTTCAGAAAAACATAAGCACTGGCAGAAAACAATATCATGTGTTTTACATAATGGCTATACCATGATAATTGCTAGTTTATTAATTATTAGACAATAAAAAAGGATGCCGAAGCATCCTTTTTATGTAAGCGGTTAAGAAAAAATATTACTATTTCTTTTTAGCAGCCGCTTCACGTTCTTTAACTTCAGCAATTACTGCTTCAGATACGTTATTCGGACAAGGTGAGTAGTGAGAGAATTCCATAGAGAATTGACCACGACCTGATGTCATTGTACGTAAAGATCCGATATAACCAAACATTTCTGAAAGTGGAACGTCAGCCTTAATACGAACACCAGAAACACCAGCGTCTTGACCACCAATCATGCCACGACGACGGTTTAAATCACCAATAACATCACCAACGTGATCATCAGGCGTAAACACATCTACTTTCATGATAGGTTCGATTAACTGAGCACCAGCTTTTGGAATTGACTGACGGAAAGCACCACGAGCAGCAAGTTCAAATGCTACAGCAGATGAATCGACAGCATGGAAACCACCATCGTATAATTCAACTTCAACGTCAAGTACAGGGAAACCAGCAAGAACACCAGTATCCATCATTCCTTTGAAGCCTTTCTCAATCGCTGGGAAGAATTCTTTTGGTACATTACCACCAACAACTTTTGATGAGAATGTAAAACCAGAATTTGGTTCACCTGGACGGATGATATAATCAATTTTACCAAATTGACCAGAACCACCAGACTGTTTCTTATGTGTATAGCTATCATCAATTTCTTGAGTAATAGTTTCACGGTAAGCAACTTGTGGTTTACCAACAGCTAATTCAACACCGTAGGTACGTTTTAGAATATCTACTTTGATATCTAGGTGAAGTTCACCCATACCAGATAAAATTGTTTCACCTGAATCTATATCTGTTTCAACTTGGAATGTTGGATCTTCAGCAACCATTTTACCGATAGCAATACCCATTTTCTCAGTTGAACCTTTATCTTTAGGTGTTACAGAGATAGAGATTACTGGCTTAGGGAACACCATAGCTTCTAGGATGATTGGGTGCTTAGGATCACATAATGTGTGACCTGTCTGAACGTTACTTTTCATACCAACAATAGCGATGATATCACCAGCTTGTGCTGAAGTAAGTTCGTTACGGTCATCGGCTTGCATTTCACACATACGGCCAACACGTTCAGTTTTACCTGTTGCAGCGTTAAGTATGGTATCGCCTTTCTTCAATGTACCTGAATAGATACGTACGAAAGTTAAGGTACCAAAACGGTCATCAGTGATTTTGAATGCTAACGCTTTGAATGTTTCATCTGCAGAAACGATTGCGTACTCACCATTTGGATTACCTTCTTCATCAGTAAGAGGTTGTGGATTAACATCTGTAGGAGACGGTAAGTAATCAACAACGGCATCAAGCAATAATTGCATACCTTTGTTTTTGAATGCAGAACCACAGTACGTTGGGAAGAACATGATTTCACGAGTACCTTTACGGATACAAGCTTTAATTTGCTCATCAGTCGGTGTTAATTCACCTTCTAAGTAATCCATTAGTAAATCTTCATCTGCTTCTAAAGCAGTTTCGATCATTTGCTCACGATACATTGCTGCGTCATCAACCATGTCCGCAGGGATATCTTCGATTGTGTAGTTTTCAGGAAGACCAGTTTCGTCCCAGATGTATGCTTTTTGTGTAAGTACGTCAACAACACCAACGAAATCATCTTCTTCACCGATAGGTAACGTCATAATAAGTGGGTGAGCACCTAGTACTTTTTTAACTTGATCTGTTACACGGTAAAAGTTAGCACCTAAACGGTCTAATTTATTTACGAAGATTAAACGAGATACTTTCGAGTCATTCGCATAACGCCAGTTAGTTTCTGATTGTGGCTCAACACCACCAGAACCACAGAATACACCAACACCGCCATCAAGTACTTTAAGTGAACGATATACTTCAACTGTGAAATCAACGTGACCAGGAGTATCGATAACGTTGAAACGGTGATCTTTCCAGAAACAGCTTACTGCAGCAGACTGTATGGTAATACCGCGCTCAGCTTCTTGTTCCATGAAGTCAGTTGTTGACTCGCCGTCATGAACTTCACCTGTTTTATGGATCTGACCGGTTAATTTAAGGATACGTTCAGTTGTTGTGGTTTTACCAGCATCAACGTGAGCGAAGATACCAATGTTTCTGTATTTAGATAAATCTGCCATTACGTTACTCTATTTATGAAAATGAATTGTTGAAAATTTGCGCGCGAGTATAACATTACTTAACTAAAATCGACATAAAAAATTATTGAAGTTTACTAATTTTTGAAAACAGAAGGTAAAGTTACTATATAAAGCCACTATTATATTGCTATTAAAAAAGGGAACAAAAGGTAAAAGCTATTTGTTCTGCTTATATATAGGCAATTAAATAAGTAATTTAATAATTAATTGATATTAACAATTAATACAGGCACTCACCCCCTTTATTTAAATAGCAAAGTTATTTGGTAGGTAAAGTTAGTAGATAAAAGTTGGGTTAACGCAAGTTAAGCATTGCACTATAAATATACAAGATCTATTAAGGAATAACGCAGGTCAAATTTAAAAGAATGAGCACAAAATTCCATTAGGAGTATTTAAGAACCATAACTTTTTAATACTGTATTTAATACTGTATTTAATACATTTATTAAACAATAACAAATGTATTAAATAAACAGTTGAATTTATCATCAGGCTCTGTATAATTCGCCTCCACGTTGAGCTCGTCTCAATGTGTTTTTTAGCTAACTTATTAACTTTTTAATTTAATAAGTAGCACACAGCAACTCCGATAGGGAGTTGAATGGTAAATATAGCGATACTCCCCCTTTTATATAAAAAGGTGATGGGCAGTATTTTGTTGTTCTTTAAAATGGGGATTTGTCTTAATGTCAAATCAAAGAATTCGCATTCGTTTGAAAGCGTTCGATCATCGTTTGATTGATCAATCAACAGCTGAAATCGTTGATACTGCTAAACGTACTGGCGCACAGGTTCGTGGTCCAATTCCACTTCCTACACGCAAAGAACGTTTCACTATCTTGACTTCACCACACGTTAACAAAGATGCACGTGATCAGTACGAAATTCGTACTCACAAACGCATGATTGATATCGTAGAACCAACTGAAAAGACTGTAGACGCATTAATGCGTTTAGATCTTGCAGCTGGTGTTGACGTTCAAATCAGCTTGGGTTAATAGGAGTTTTAACATGACTATAGGTCTAGTTGGACGTAAAGTGGGTATGACTCGCATCTTCTCTGAAGATGGCGTATCTACTCCTGTAACCGTCCTAGAAGTTGAAGCGAACCGTGTTGCTCAGGTTAAAACTGTTGACAACGATGGTTATTCAGCGCTTCAAGTTACTACGGGAAGCAAAAAAGCTAACCGTGTTAACAAACCAACAGCTGGTCATTTTGCAAAAGCTGGTATCGAAGCAGGTCGTGGCCTGTGGGAATTCCGCTTAAATGCAAATGAAGGCGAAGGTCTTGTAACTGGCAGTGAAATCACTGTTGAGTTATTTAACGACACGAAATTAGTAGATGTAACTGGCACCTCAAAAGGTAAAGGTTTCCAAGGTGGTATTAAGCGTTGGAATTTTTCAATGCAAGATGCAACTCATGGTAACTCACTATCTCACCGTTCAAACGGTTCGATAGGTATGTGTCAAACACCAGGTCGTGTTTTCAAAGGCAAAAAAATGTCTGGTCACATGGGTGCTGCGAAAGTAACTACGCAAAACCTTGAATTGGTTCGTGTTGATGCAGAACGTAACTTGCTCCTTATTAAAGGTGCGGTTCCGGGTGCAATCAACGGTAGCGTAATCATCAAACCAGCTGTTAAAGCCTAGTCCAGGAGATTTGTGATGGAATTAGCATTAAAAGACGCTTCAGGCGCTCTTGAAGTTTCTGAAACAACTTTTGGACTTGAGTTTAATGAAGCTCTTGTACACCAAGTAGTAGTTGCTTACGCAGCTGGTGCTCGTGCTGGTACTCGTGCTCAAAAGACTCGTTCAGAAGTTAGTGGCGGTGGCGCAAAACCATGGCGTCAAAAAGGTACTGGCCGTGCACGTGCTGGTACTAGTCGTGGTCCAATCTGGCGTACAGGTGGCGTAACATTCGCTGCTAAGCCACAGGATCACAGCCAAAAAGTTAACCGTAAAATGTACCGTGGTGCGATTAAAAGCATCCTTTCTGAGTTAGTTCGTCAAGAACGCTTAGTTGTGGTAGAAAATTTTGCAGTTGAAACACCAAAAACTAAAGAATTAGTAGCTAAACTAAACGCTTTGGAGTTAAAAGACGTATTAATCGTTACTCCAGAAGTTGATGAGAACTTGTTCTTATCTGCACGCAACTTATATAAAGTTGACGTTCGTGATGTAGACGGTATTGACCCAGTTAGTTTAGTTGGTTTCGAAAAAGTTTTGATGACTGCATCTGCAGTTAAGCAACTTGAGGAGATGTTAGGATGATAAACGAAGAACGTTTACTGAAAGTGCTTTTAGCACCAAACATTTCTGAGAAAAGCACAATGGCCGCTGAAGCAAACAACACTGTTGTTTTCAAAGTTGTTACTACTGCTACTAAAGCTGAAATCAAAGCTGCTGTTGAGAAACTTTTCGAAGTTTCAGTTGATGGTGTTCGCACATTAAATGTTAAAGGTAAAGTTAAACGTACTGGTGCTCGTACTGGTCGCAGAAGCGATTGGAAAAAAGCATACGTTACACTTGCTGAAGGCAGCGACATCGACTTCGTCGGCGCGGAATCATAGGAGTTTACGAAAATGGCTATAGTTAAATGTAAACCTACTTCTCCGGGTCGTCGCCACGTTGTTAAAGTGGTAAACACGGAGTTGCATAAAGGTAAGCCTTACGCACCATTATTAGACACTAAGTCTAAGTCTGGTGGTCGTAACAATAATGGTCGTATTACTGTTCGTCACATTGGTGGTGGACATAAGCAACATTACCGTATTGTCGACTTTAAGCGTAATAAAGATGGTATCCCTGCAAAAGTAGAACGTTTGGAATATGATCCAAACCGTAGTGCTAACATTGCACTAGTACTTTACGCAGATGGTGAACGTCGTTACATCTTAGCCCCTAAAGGCTTAAAAGCTGGAGATTCAATCCAGTCTGGTGTAGATGCTCCTATTAAAGCGGGTAACACTTTACCACTACGCAACACACCATTAGGTAGTGTTGTTCACGCAATCGAACTTAAACCAGGTAAAGGTGCACAAATTGCACGTGCTGCTGGTACTTATGCTCAGTTAGTAGCGAAAGACGGTGCTTATGTCACTTTACGTCTTCGTTCTGGCGAAATGCGTAAAATTGAGTCAGATTGTCGTGCTACTTTAGGTGAAATCGGCAACGCTGAACACATGCTTCGCTCTCTGGGTAAAGCTGGTGCTTCACGCTGGCGTGGTGTTCGCCCAACTGTTCGTGGTGTTGCCATGAACCCAGTTGATCACCCACACGGTGGTGGTGAAGGTAAAACATCAGGCGGTCGTCATCCGGTATCACCTTGGGGTGTACCAACTAAGGGTTACAAGACTCGTTCTAACAAGCGTACCGATAAATTTATCGTACGTCGTCGTACTAAATAATAGTACTTATAAATAAAGAGGAATCACCATGCCACGTTCTCTCAAGAAAGGTCCATTTATAGACCTACACTTGTTGACGAAGGTAGAGACAGCGGTGGAAAGCGGGAATAAAAAGCCAATTAAGACTTGGTCCCGTCGTTCAATGATCATCCCTACGATGATCGGATTGACCATTGCCGTCCATAATGGCCGTCAACACGTACCTGTATTTGTAACTGATGAAATGATCGGTCATAAATTAGGTGAATTTGCACCAACTCGTACTTACCGTGGCCATGTCGCGGATAAGAAAGCGAAGAGATAGGGGAAATAAGATGGAAGCTATTGCTACACATAAATTTGCCCGTGGCTCTGCACAAAAAGCACGTTTAGTTGTGGATCAAATCCGCGGCTTGCATGTTGAAAAAGCACTTGAAATCTTAACATTTAGCAATAAATCTGCTGCTGTTTTGGTTAAAAAAGTACTTGATTCAGCTATTGCTAATGCAGAACACAATGAAGGTGCAGACATTGATGAGCTTATCGTTAAAACTATTATGGTTGACGATGGCCCAACAATGAAACGTATTAAGCCTCGTGCGAAAGGTCGCGCGGATAGAATCCTTAAGCGTACAAGTCACATCACTGTGATTGTATCTGATAACTAGGAGATATTAGAATGGGTCAAAAAGTCCATCCAAATGGTATTCGCTTAGGTATCACGAAACCTTTCGCGTCTACTTGGTTTGCAAGTAACAAAGATTTCGCAGCTAATTTACACGGTGACCATTTGGTTCGTGAATATTTAACTGAAAAGCTTAAGCGTGCTTCATTATCAAAAATTGTAATTGAACGTCCAGCTAAATCTATCCGCGTTACTATTCACACGGCTCGTCCGGGTGTTGTAATCGGTAAGAAAGGCGAAGATGTTGAGAAATTACGTTTAGCAGTTTCTAAAATTGCTGGTGTTCCTGCTCAAATCAACATAGCTGAAGTACGTAAGCCAGAAATGGATTCGCAGCTTGTTGCAGACAGTATTGCTAGTCAATTAGAACGTCGCGTAATGTTCCGTCGTGCGATGAAACGTGCTGTACAAAATGCTATGCGTCTAGGCGCAAAAGGCATTAAAGTACAAGTAAGTGGTCGTTTAGGCGGTGCAGATATTGCACGTGCTGAATGGTATCGTGAAGGTCGTGTTCCATTACACACTTTACGTGCTGACATTGATTACTCAATTGCCCGCGCTGATACCACTTATGGTGTTATCGGTATCAAAGTTTGGATCTTTAAAGGTGAAGTAATTGGCAACATGCCATTACAAGCTGAGCAACCAGCAGCTAAGCCTAAAAGAAAACCTAACCGTAAGACCAGTAAGTAGAGGAATAAGTAATGTTACAACCAAAACGTACTAAATTCCGTAAGCAATTTAAACTGCGTAACCGTGGTCTTGCACACACTGGTAGCTCAGTTAGCTTCGGTACTTTCGGGTTAAAATCAATGGAACGTGGTCGTATGACTGCGCGTCAAATTGAAGCGGCTCGTCGAGCAATGACTCGTCACGTGAAGCGTCAAGGTAAAATCTGGATCCGTGTGTTCCCTGATAAGCCAATTACCAAAAAACCTCTTGAGGTTCGTATGGGTAAAGGTAAAGGTTCAGTGGAATATTGGGTATGCCAAATTCTACCTGGTCGTGTTCTTTATGAAATGGAAGGTGTTTCGGAAGAGTTAGCGCGTGAAGCATTTGCTTTAGCCGCAGCTAAACTTCCTTTCAAAACAACTTTCGTAACTAGAACGGTGATGTAATGAAAGCAAGCGAATTGAAAGAAAAAAGCATTGAAGAGCTAAACGCTGAATTGCTTGAATTGCTACGCGAACAGTTTAACTATCGCATGCAAGCAAGCACAGGCCAATTAGCACAAACTCATTTGCTAAGAACTGTACGCCGTAATATCGCGCGTGTTAAGACTATCATAACTGAGAAGGCTGGTAAGTAATGAGCGAAGCAAAAATTCGTACACTACAAGGTCGTGTCGTCAGTGACAAAATGGATAAGTCTATCACTGTCCTGATCGAACGACGTGTTAAACACCCAATGTACGGTAAGTACATGACGCGTTCAACTAAGTTGAAAGCGCATGATGAAACTAACCAATGTGCAGCTGGTGATTTAGTATCTATTCGTGAATGTGCTCCAATTTCTAAGTCAAAAGCTTGGACATTGGTAAGCGTATTAGAAAAAGCTTAATCGCTTGATCTAATTCACAATTAGAACTTATAAAAAGGCTCTGCTTCGGCAGGGCCTTTTTTATTTGTACAAAACTAAAATATTATTTGATTAGAAATAAGGCAGTTCTGCCTGTAAATATTTAACGAGGTAACGTTGATGAGAATAAAGTTTATTCCAACAACAACAGTATTAGCCTTGTTTGTATCGCGGTTGGATAGCAAAGTGGTTATTTTTTAGCTAAATAATGTATCACTTTTAAATAACTGGTGTTATAATCTCGCGCCCGCTCGTTGTGAGTGGGATTTAGAAGGCAGTGACGGGTCAAATTTCTGGCCTTGAATTTAATCTTTTATAAGATAATTTAGCGGAGACATATTAAATGATCCAAATGCAATCACAATTGAACGTAGCTGATAACAGCGGCGCTCGACGTGTACAATGTATAAAGGTTCTTGGTGGTTCGCACCGTCGCTACGCACGCATTGGTGACATCATTAAAATTGCAGTGAAGGAATCAAATCCTCGCGGCAAAGTTAAAAAAGGTGATGTTCTTACTGCAGTAGTGGTGCGCACTAAGAAAGGTGTTCGTCGTTCAGATGGTTCAACCATCCGTTTTGACGAAAATGCGGCTGTAATGTTAAATGCTAACTTACAACCAATTGGTACTCGTATTTTCGGTCCTGTGACTCGTGAACTTCGTAATGAAAAATTCATGAAAATTGTTTCACTTGCACCAGAAGTACTATAAGGAGTCACGATAATGGCATCTAAGATTCGTCGTGATGATGAAGTAATCGTACTTGCAGGAAAAGACAAGGGCAAAACTGGTAAAGTGACCAAAGTTCTTGTTGAAGAAAGCAAAGTATTTGTTGAAGGTATCAACTTAATCAAGAAACACACCAAGCCTGTACCTCAGTTACAGCAGCCTGGTGGGATTGTTGAAAAAGAAGCACCTTTAAATGTATCCAACGTTGCGATTGTTAACCCAGCTACTGGCAAAGCAGATCGTGTTGGTTTTAGAGATGAAGACGGCAAAAAAGCTCGTTTTTTCAAATCTAATAACGAATTAATTTAATTGGAGTAAACGATGGCGAAACTGCATGATTTTTACAAAGATACAATTGTAAGCGAACTTCAGAAGAAGTTTGAGTACAAAAGTGTCATGCAAGTCCCTCGGATTGAAAAGATCACCCTTAACATGGGTGTTGGCGAAGCGATTGCTGATAAAAAAGTATTAGAGCACGCCACAAATGATCTTACTGCAATCTCAGGTCAAAAACCTGTCACGACAGTAGCACGCAAATCAGTTGCGGGCTTTAAAATTCGTGAAGGCTACCCTATTGGCACAAAAGTAACTCTACGTGGCGAACGTATGTGGGAATTTTTAGAGCGTTTAATCTCTATTTCTATTCCTCGTATCCGTGATTTCCGTGGCTTGAATCCTAAGTCATTCGATGGTCGTGGTAACTACAGCATGGGCGTACGTGAGCAAATCATTTTCCCTGAAATCGAATACGATAAAATCGATAAGATTCGCGGAATGGATATCACTATCACTACAAGTGCGAAGAATAACGAAGAAGGTCATGCATTATTGACTGCCTTCAACTTCCCATTTAAGAAGAAGGTGTAGAGTTATGGCTAAAACGTCAATGAAAGCTCGTGAAGCTAAAAGAACCAAGTTAGTTGCACAATATGCTGAAAAGCGTAGTGCACTAAAAGCTATCATCTCTGGTGTTGATTCTTCTGAAGAAGAACGCTGGGATGCAGTATTGAAACTTCAAAGTTTACCTCGTGATTCGAGCAGTAGTCGTCAACGTAACCGTTGTAACATTACTGGCCGTCCACATGGTTTCTTACGTAAATTCGGTTTAAGCCGTATTAAATTACGTGAAACTATGATGCGCGGTGAAGTTCCAGGTCTTAAGAAAGCTAGTTGGTAATTCACGGGAGTAAATGGTTATGATGACTGATCCTATCGCGGACATGTTTACACGCATCCGCAACGGTCAATCTGCAGCAAAGACTGCAGTTACAATGCCATCTTCTAAGGTAAAAGTTGCACTTGCCAACTTGCTTAAAGAAGAAGGTTACATTTCAGATTTTTCAGTTACTGGCGAAGCAAAGCCTGAGTTAACTGTAGAATTGAAATATTTTGAAGGTAAAGAAGTAATTGAAGTGATCAAACGTGTTTCACGTCCAGGTCTTCGCGTATACAAAGGTGCTCAAGAGCTTCCTAAAGTATTAGCAGGCATGGGTATCGCTATTATTTCTACTTCTAAAGGTCTAATGACTGATCGCGCCGCTCGCAATGCGGGTCTTGGCGGTGAAGTTCTTGGTTTCGTAGAGTAAAGGAGCAGAATATGTCTCGTGTCGCAAAAGCACATGTCGCAATCCCTGCAGGCGTTACTATTACGTTATCAGGTCAAGACATTAAAGTTAAAGGTCCAATGGGTGAATTATCTCACACGATCCATGGTGCTGTTGTTGTTTCTCAAGAAGAAAACAACATTATCACTAATATCGTTGCTGATGTTAAAGGCGCTTGGGCTCAAGCCGGTACAGTACGCTCTTTAATCAATAATATGGTTGAAGGTGTAAGTAAAGGTTTTGAAAAGAAATTATTGTTAAACGGTGTTGGTTACCGTGCTAAAGCTGCGGGTAAGAACTTAAACTTATCTTTAGGCTTTTCACATCCGGTTGACCACGCAATTCCTGATGGAATTACTGTTGAAACTCCTAGCCAAACTGAAATCATACTGAAAGGTGCTGATAAACAGTTGGTCGGTCAAACTGCAGCGAACATTCGCGCATACCGTAAACCTGAGCCTTATAAAGGTAAAGGGATTCGTTATAGCGATGAGAATGTACGTCGTAAAGAAGCTAAGAAGAAGTAGGGTAATACTATGGATAAGAAAACATCTCGTTTGCGCAGAGCTAAACGCTCTCGTGCAAAAATTAGCGAGTTGGGTGCGAATCGTTTAGTTGTATTCCGTACTCCTCGTCATATTTACGCGCAATTGATTGCACCAACAGGTTCTGAAGTAATCGCGTCAGCGTCTACTTTAGACAAAGAAGTTAGTGCTCAGTTAGAAAAAACAGGTAACGTTGAAGCAGCTACGGCTGTAGGTAAGGCAATTGCAGAACGTGCAGTAGCTAAAGGCATCACTAGTGTTGCTTTTGACCGTTCAGGTTTCCGTTACCATGGTCGCGTGAAAGCGTTAGCAGATGCAGCTCGCGAAGCTGGTCTTCAGTTTTAGGGGTTGATAATGGCTAATCATAATCAAGAAAACTCACAACAAAGTGATATGGCTGAAAAGCTAATCGCAGTTAACCGCGTTTCAAAAGTGGTTAAAGGTGGTCGTATTTTCAGTTTCACAGCACTAACCGTAGTTGGTGATGGCGCTGGTCGCGTTGGTTTTGGTTACGGTAAAGCACGTGAAGTGCCTGCTGCAATCCAAAAAGCAATGGAAAAAGCACGTCGTAACTTAGTAACCGTTGATTTGAAGGGTACTACTCTTCAGCATGTCGTTATCGGCAAGCACTCTGGTTCAAAAGTTTACATGCAACCAGCTTCTGAAGGTACAGGTATAATCGCCGGTGGCGCTATGCGTGCAGTACTTGAAGTTGCAGGCGTACAGAACGTATTGTCTAAGGCATACGGTTCTACTAACCCAATAAACGTAGTTCGCGCTACTGTTTCTGCTCTTGCGAATATGCATTCGCCTGAAGCTGTTGCAGCAAAACGTGGCAAAAGCGTTTCAGATATTCTGGGGTAATTGAGCATGGCTAAAACAGTTAGAATAACTCAGTTAAAAAGTTCTATCGGTCGTTTACCGAAGCATAGAGCTACATTAAAGGGTCTTGGTTTACGTCGTATCCGTCATACAGTAGAGTTAGAAGATACTCCATCTGTACGCGGTATGATTAATCAAGTATCTTATATGATTAAGGTGGAGGATTAATAATGCATTTAAATACTTTATCTCCTGCACCAGGTGCTAAGAAAGCCAAGAAACGCTGTGGGCGTGGTATTGGTTCTGGCATAGGTAAAACAGGCGGTCGTGGTCACAAAGGTCAGAAATCTCGTTCTGGCGGTAGTGTACGTCCTGGTTTCGAAGGTGGTCAAATGCCATTGAAACAACGTTTACCTAAGTTTGGTTTCACGTCACGTAAATCTTTGGTTCGCGCTGAAGTACGTTTACATGAACTAAACAACATCACAGGTGATGTTGTCGATATCTTTGCCCTTAAAGATGCTAACTTAATCACACGTAATATTGTTGCAGTGAAAATCATGCTTTCTGGTGAAATCACTCGTCCAATTACTGTACGTGGTTTAGGTGTTACTAAAGGCGCTCGTGCAGCTATTGAAGCTGCAGGCGGAAAAATCGAGGAATAGTACAGGTTATGGCTACACCAGGAATTGATAATAAAGCAAAAGGCGGATTGTCTGAGCTTAAACAAAGATTGTGGTTTGTATTCGGTGCACTTATCGTGCTTCGTTTGGGAACATTTGTGCCAATCCCTGGTATTGACGCCGCTGTATTAGCTCAGTTGTTCGAACAACAAAAGGGCACCATTGTAGAAATGTTTAACATGTTCTCCGGTGGTGCACTTGAGCGAGCCTCTGTATTGGCACTAGGTATTATGCCGTACATCTCAGCTTCTATCATTATGCAATTGCTTACGGTTATGCACCCGGCAATGGCAGAATTGAAAAAAGAAGGTGAAGCTGGACGACGTAAGATCAGTCAATACACCCGCTACGGCACTTTAGTTCTAGCGACTGTACAATCAATTGCAATAGCAAGAAGTTTACCGGGGATGATGCCAGGTCTAGTAATGGACGCAGGTTTCGGATTCTACTTTGCTGCGGTAGTAAGTTTGGTTACTGGTACCATGTTTTTAATGTGGTTAGGTGAGCAAATTACGGAACGCGGTATTGGTAACGGTATATCTATCTTGATATTCGCAGGTATAGTTGCTGGTATGCCGTCAGCTGTTGGTCAAACAGCAGAGGCGGCGCGTCAAGGTGAATTGCACTTATTGGTATTATTGCTAATTGGCGTAATTATATTTGCTACGACTTTCTTTGTAGTATTTGTGGAACGTGGTCAACGACGTATCGTTGTTAACTACGCTAAACGTCAGCAAGGCCGTAAGGTTTTCGCTGCCCAAAGCACGCATTTACCACTTAAAGTCAATATGGCAGGTGTTATTCCACCAATTTTCGCCTCAAGTATTATCTTGTTTCCAGGCACGCTTGCGAGCTGGTTTGGTCAAGGTGAAGGTATGGTTGCTGATTTCCTACAAGAAGTATCAATTGCTATTTCTCCAGGACAGCCGCTATATGTAATGTTACTTGCAGCAGCGATAATATTCTTCTGTTTCTTTTACACGGCTCTTGTATTCAATCCGCGTGAAACAGCAGATAACCTGAAAAAATCCGGTGCGTTTATTCCTGGGATCCGTCCTGGTGAGCAAACGTCAAAATATATAGATAAAGTAATGACTCGTTTAACCTTAGCTGGTGCGATGTATATAACCTTTATCTGTTTGGTACCTCAGTTTATTATTATGGCATGGGACGTTAATTTTTACTTTGGCGGCACATCACTACTTATTATTGTAGTTGTAATAATGGACTTTATGGCACAAGTACAAACGCATTTGATGTCTCATCAATATGACAATGTACTTAAGAAAGCAAACCTTAAGGGCTACGGTCGTTAGACTGGGCCTTTAGGCAACGGAGTATATAAAATGAAAGTACGTGCATCCGTAAAAAAGATTTGTCGTAATTGTAAAGTTGTTAAACGTGCTGGTGTAATTCGTGTAATCTGCGAAGAGCCAAAGCACAAGCAACGTCAAGGCTAAATCTTTAAGCAGTAGCATTATGCAGATAAGTCTGTATAATGCCGCTTCGATTTGCAAAGAAATGCGGCTGGTTGAGTATCCTAACGGGCTTTTCAACTGGCAAATTTTAAATTAAAAATAGGAGATGTGTTTAGTGGCCCGTATCGCTGGCATTAACATCCCTGATCGTAAGCATGCAGTAATCGCCATTACTGCGATCTTCGGTATCGGAGCAACACGTGCGAAAGCAATTTGTGTTGCAACTGGTATTGCAGAGTCAACTAAGATCAGTGAATTGGACGAAGCTCAAATTGATTTGCTTCGTGCAGAAGTGGATAAATACACCGTAGAAGGTGATTTACGCCGTGAAGTTTCAATGAACATTAAACGTCTTATGGATTTAGGTTGTTACCGTGGTATTCGCCACCGTCGCAGTCTTCCTCTACGTGGTCAACGCACTAAAACTAATGCGCGCACCCGTAAAGGTCCTCGTAAGCCAATTAAGAAGTAAGAGGAACTAGACAATGGCTAAAACACCTGTACGTACGCGTAAACGCGTAAAAAAACAAGTTGCTGACGGCATGGCTCATATCCATGCATCTTTCAACAACACAATCGTAACTCTTACTGATCGTCAAGGTAACGCCTTATCATGGGCGACTGCTGGTGGTTCAGGTTTCCGTGGTTCACGTAAATCTACTCCATTTGCTGCGCAAGTAGCTGCAGATCGTGCTGGTAAAGCAGCACAAGAGTTTGGCTTGAAGAATATTGAAGTGTTCGTTAAAGGTCCGGGTCCAGGTCGTGAATCTGCTATCCGTGCTTTAAATGCTGCTGGTTTTAAAATCACCAACATTACTGACGTTACACCTATTCCTCATAATGGTTGTCGTCCTCCTAAGAAACGTCGCGTTTAATCGTACTTTTTTTAGGATAGTTGGAGAAAGAAAATGGCTAGATATTTAGGTCCTAAGTTAAAGCTTAGTCGCCGCGAAGGTACAGATTTGTTCCTTAAAAGCGGTGTTAGAGCAATTGACACTAAATGTAAAATCGAAACAATACCAGGTCAACATGGCGCCCGTCGCGGTCGTTTATCTGACTACGGTATTCAACTTCGTGAAAAACAAAAAGTTCGTCGTATATATGGCGTACTAGAAAAACAATTCCGCAACTACTATAAAGAAGCGGCTCGTCTAAAAGGCAATACAGGTGAAAACTTGTTGCAACTTTTAGAGAAACGTCTTGATAACGTAGTATACCGTATGGGCTATGCAAGCACTCGTGCTGAAGCTCGTCAACTAGTTAGCCACAAAGCTATCGTAGTTAACGGTGTTGTTGTTAATATTCCATCTTTCACTGTTAAAGCCGAAGATGTAGTTTCTGTACGTGAAAAGTCTAAAACTCAAGCGCGTATCATCGCAGCTTTAGAATTAGCTGAGCAACGTGAGAAGCCAGTTTGGGTTGAAGTAGATAACAAGAAACTTGAAGGTGTTTTCAAACGCGTTCCTGATCGTTCTGACTTGTCTGCCGAAATTAATGAACAGTTGATTGTTGAACTTTACTCTAAGTAAAGTTGCACTTTAAGAGAGGACATAATGCAGGGTTCTGTAACCGAATTCCTTAGACCACGATTGGTAGATATTGAAACTATTAGTGCTACTCGTGCTAAAGTAACTTTAGAGCCATTAGAGCGTGGTTTTGGTCACACTTTAGGTAATGCGTTACGCCGCATTCTTTTATCTTCAATGCCGGGTTGTGCTGTAACTGAAGTTGAAATTGACGGTGTACTTCATGAGTACAGCAGTAAAGAAGGTGTGCAAGAAGACATCATCGAAATACTGTTAAACCTTAAGGGACTAGCGATAAGTTTAGAAGGCAAAAATGAAGCTGTTCTTACCTTAACTAAGTCCGGTGAAGGCCCTGTAACGGCTGCCGATATCCAACATGATGGTGATGTAGAAATTGCAAACCCAACTCATGTAATCTGTCATTTGACAGGTGATGGTTCTATCAGTATGCGTATAAAGGTTGAAATGGGACGTGGTTATGTTCCTGCTTCAGCTCGACGCGACGCCGAGGAAGAAGATCGTGCAATTGGACGTTTGTTAGTTGATGCTTCATTCAGTCCAGTTGTAAGAATTGCCTATGATGTTGATTCTGCACGTGTTGAACAGCGTACAGATTTGGACAAACTGGTCTTAGACATGGAAACTAACGGTACGTTAGATCCTGAAGAAGCAATTCGTCGCGCTTCAACAATTTTAGCTGAACAGCTAGATGCGTTTGTAGAGCTTCGTGATGTAACTGAAGTTGAACCAAAAGAGGAAAAACCACTGTTTGATCCTATTTTGCTTCGTCCTGTTGATGACCTTGAACTTACTGTTCGTTCAGCAAACTGCCTAAAAGCAGAAGCAATTCAATATATTGGCGATTTAGTACAGCGTGCTGAAGTTGAGCTTCTTAAAACACCTAATTTAGGTAAGAAGTCTTTAACTGAAATCAAAGACGTTTTGGCGTCTCGTGGTTTGTCTCTAGGTATGCGCCTAGAAAACTGGCCACCTGAAAGCATAGCTGATAACGACTAAGTCGATCATCGTTTTTTTAATAGTTGAGAGAAGGATTAACTTATGCGCCATCGTAAAAGCGGTCGCCAGTTAAACCGTAATAGCAGTCATCGTAAAGCGATGTTCCGCAATATGGCAAGCTCTTTAGTAAAGCACGGTTTGATCAAAACTACCGTTGCTAAAGCTAAAGAACTACGTATGGTAGTAGAGCCATTGATTACATTGGCTAAAACCGACAGTGTTGCAAATCGCCGTTTAGCGTTTGCTCGTACACAAGATAAAGAAGTAGTAGGTATTTTATTCAACGAACTTGGTGCACGTTACCAAGAACGTCCAGGTGGTTACACTCGCATTTTAAAATGTGGTTTCCGTACTGGTGATAAAGCTCCTATGGCTTACGTTGAACTTGTTGACCGCCCAGCAGCTGAAGAAGCCGCTGAAGTAGTTGAAGAAGTTAACGCAGAAGCATAATTTAGTACTTGTACTAAATTTATTCTGAAAGAATTAAAAGCGGAGCTTAGGCTCCGCTTTTTTGTTGTGCAAAATATAGTTTTTGAAATTAGAACATCAGGTTAAAGCTTGACCCGTCTATAAATACCTCGTATAACAATTGTCCATCTATTATAAGGTTGAAGTACTATGTCGTCACGTAATCCAATTATTGCTGTTACCGGTTCATCGGGAGCAGGCACTTCGACGACAACAGAATCGTTCGAGCATATATTTCGATCGCTCGGCATTACATCAGCCACTGTTGAAGGAGATAGCTTTCATCGTTATTCTCGTCAAGAGATGGATATGGAAAAACGTAAAGCCAAAGAGCAGCAACTTAAAATTAGTTATTTTGGTGATGCAGCTAATGACTTTGATGCACTTGAAAAGCTATTTAAAGACTACTCAGAAACAGGCAAAGGGAAAATGCGTCGTTATTTGCATACCTTTGATGAAGCTGTTCCATATAATCAAATGCCAGGAACATTCACACCTTGGGAAGATCTAGGTGATGGGACTGATCTCTTATTTTATGAAGGCTTACATGGCGGAGTTGTTACTGAAAAGAATGACGTTGCTAAACATGTTGATTTACTCATAGGCATGGTGCCTATTGTAAACTTAGAGTGGATTCAGAAAATTATTAGGGATACAAACAAGCGTGGACATAGTCGCGAAGCTGTAACACAAAGCATTGTTAGGAGTATGGAAGATTACATTTCTTTTATAACACCTCAGTTTTCACGTACACACATAAACTTTCAGCGCGTACCAACTGTGGATACATCAAACCCCTTTAGTGCTAAAGCAATACCAACATTAGACGAAAGCTTTGTTGTTATTCGTTGCAGAGAAGCCAGTCAGCTAGATTTTCCATATTACCTGAGTATGATAGATGGATCTTTCATGTCGAGGATCAATACCTTGGTTGTGCCAGGTGGGAAGATGGGTTTAGCTATGGAGCTTTTACTGACGCCCTTAATTAAAGACTTAATGCTTAAAAAGAATGAAGCAAATAAGCAACTTGACTGGATGAGTGATCTATAAAATTTATTATGAATATATAAACTGTTAGTGCAGATGACATTCTTAGCACTAACAGCAGTATATTTTTAGCTTGCTAAATATTATTTATCTCAAAATCATGCGTTATATTCACTGATTTATTCAGCATTAAAGCGACAGAACAATATTTATCAGCCGATAAGCTTACTGCCCGTTCCACATGTTTCTCACTCACATCGTTCCCTTCAATTACAAAGCGTAAATGTATATCAGAAAATAACTTTGGTACTGTATCCACTCGAGTAGCTGAAATTAGGACATTACAACTTTTGATATTTTGTCGTGCCTTTTGTAAAATGCTAACGACATCCACAGAAGAACAGCCCCCTAATGAAATCAAAACACTCTCTAATGGACTTGGGCCAAAGCACCAGCATTCGCATCTAATACAATTGTATGGCCGCTCTCTGAGGTGCCTACAAACATTTCTTCACCAATCCATTTTACTTGTGCTTTCATTGTGATTATTCCTGAGTAATATTAGTGCTGAATATTAGCGATATATTGTAATTTAAGCTAGTGATCACATTAAGTATATTAGGGCTCTTTAAAACCTTTAAAAAAAACATTCTCATTAAATTATTGTGTAAGAAAAAAAAGACGAAAGCTAATTTAAATACGTGTTAGGTATATTAGAAATTTAAAATACTAACCAAAAAACAACAACATCATTATTTTGAACTTTAGCAGCCATTATATTATTTTAATGATCTTGTTTTTAGTTTGGGAAGCGAACGACATTTTATTTTTTTCGAACTTTACGAGTGAAGTTGCAGATGAAAATATTTCAACATAAAAGTCTTTAATATGATTTACGACTTCATTTTAAGAAGTCAGGCTAAATATCTCCTGACTGGAGGTTAATTTTGTATATCACATTTATATTTTAGAGAAAGATACATATTACGCAGCTGTGGAAAATGTTAGTCCAACTTCATTTAAACTGTATTTTTTAGTCAAAGGGGGAGATTGTATTTAATATTTCTAAGTTGTTTCTCGCTTTAAAGTTTTTAGCGATATATATTTGTATTAGGCTAGATAAAAAGCCGATTAATGAGAATGGTTGTTATTTACTGCAATAGACAATTTATATTTAACTTATATTCATATAAACCTGCAGTGAAAAGGTTAATTACCTTGTAAAAAACAAGGGTTTTCTTTATTATCAGAACAATTTTTTTTTCGTTGATTTAGTCGATCAGCAATATACACTTGCACTGAGGAGATTTCTTAGTCAGCTGTTATTGTTTTAGCTAGATAATAATTGGAGAGTTTGAATGAGCAATGCGCCTGTTAACAACAGCCGTCGACGCTTTTTAACTGCAGCTACTTCGGTAGTTGGTGGTGTTGGTGTTGTCGGTGTGGCTGTGCCTTTCATTGGATCTTGGAACCCTAGCGCTCGTGCGAAAGCTGCAGGTGCGCCGGTTGAAGTCAATGTAAGTAAGATAGAGCCAGGTCAATTAATTCGTGCTGAATGGCGCGGTAAACCTGTATATGTTGTACGTAGAACAGAAGAAATTCTATCTACTTTGAGTGCTCATGATGGTCAATTGAAAGACCCTCAGTCAGAAGTACCACAACAACCAGTTTATGCAACTAATGCATACCGTTCTATTAAGCCTGAATTTTTAGTGGCATTAGGCGTATGTACTCATTTAGGTTGTGCTCCTACTTATCGCAAAGGCGACTTTGATCAAGAAGTAGAAGGCGTTAAAGACGGTTTCTTTTGTCCTTGTCATGGTTCAAAATTTGACATGGCTGGTCGTGTTTTCCAAAGTGTACCGGCACCAACTAACTTGATGGTTCCTGAACATTCATTTCCTACTGATGACACATTATTAATTGGTGTGGCCGGAGGAGCAGCATAATGTTTTCTAACTTAATGGCTTGGATCGAACAGCGTCTACCTTTGATGGACGCAATGAACAAACATGCAGCACAATACCCTGCACCAAAGAATTTCAACTTTTGGTATGTTTTTGGTATTTTGGCGAGTGTTGTTTTAGTAAACCAATTATTAACTGGTGTATGGTTAACAATGAACTATGAGCCTTCAGGCGATGGCGCATTTGCTTCTGTAGAATACATCATGCGTGACGTCGACTACGGTTGGTTATTGCGTTATATGCACTCAACGGGTGCTTCAGCATTCTTTGTTGTTGTTTATATGCATATGTTCCGTGGCATGATGTACGGCTCTTACCAAAAACCGCGTGAATTACTTTGGTTATTTGGTATGTTAATCTTCTTAGTATTAATGGCCGAAGCCTTCATGGGCTACTTGTTACCTTGGGGTAATATGTCATATTGGGGTGCGCAAGTAATCATCTCTATATTTGGTGCTATTCCCGTTATTGGTGATGACTTAACACTATGGATCCGTGGTGATTATGTTATATCTGGGGCGACACTAAACCGCTTCTTTGCCTTACATGTTATTGCCTTACCATTAGTGTTAGTTGTGTTGGTTTTCTTACACATTTTAGCGCTACATGAAGTGGGTTCAAATAACCCAGACGGCACGAATATTAAAAAGCCTAAAGGTAGTGTTCCTCCTGAAGAGCAAAGTAAATTTACTTTCCATGAGCAGTACACTAAGAAATACGATATTGTTGATGCGATACCTTTTCATCCTTATTACACCGTTAAAGATTTAGTTGCAGTAGTCATCTTTTTGATTATATTTTGTGGCGTTATGTTCTTTGCACCAGAAGGTGGTGGTTACTTTATTGAGGCGCCAAACTTTGAACCTGCTAACGGCTTGAAAACGCCTGAGCATATTGCTCCAGTATGGTACTTTGGTCCTTTCTATACTATTTTACGTATTATTCCAGATAAGCTGTTAGGTGCCGTAGGTATGTTTGGTGCGATTATCGCATTATTCATGTTGCCTTGGTTCGACCGTGGTACGGTTAAATCATTGCGTTACCGTTGTACTGCCCATACGGTAAACCTTATTCAGTTCGCTATTTGTTTTATCATTTTAGGTGTTTTAGGTACTTTACCTTCAAACCCACTAAATAACATGATTGGTACGATTGCGAGTTTCGGTTACTTTGGCTTTTTCGTTGCGATATGGATTTACAGTAAAAACGAAAAAACTCAGCCAGTTCCAGAGAGGGTGACAGGAAAATGAAAAAATTAATTTTAGCAGTTTTAGCTGTGCTACCTATGTTAGCAATAGCATCTGGCCCTAGTCTAAAGTTAGATGAAGCTAATAATGATTTACGTGACAAAGAGTCTCTAAAACGTGGTTTTGAAGCTTACATTAATAATTGTTTAGCTTGTCATGAATTAAAGTATCAGCGCTATAATCGTACGTTCGCTGATCTTGGGATTTCTGATGAAGATGGCGCGGCTAATTATATGTATACCGGTGAAAAAGTCGGTGATCATATTACTAATACTATGCCAGGCAAAGAAGCGGCGAAGTGGTTTGGTAGCACACCACCAGATTTAACACTTGAAGCTCGTTTTAGAAGTCCTGATTGGATATACACTTATTTGCGCTCTTTCTATGTTGATGAAAGTCGTCCGTTTGGTGTAAACAATAAAGTATTTAAAGATGTTGGTATGCCACATGTACTACAAAATCTTCAAGGTGTTCGTACAATAGATGAGCATGGTAACCTTTCTGAGGCTACTGGCGGGTCTATGACCACCGAAGAATATGATGAGTTCGCTCGTGATTTAGCCAACTTCTTAGAATATACCGGTGAACCAAATAAACTTGAGCGTGAAAGCTTAGGTTATTGGGTTATTGGTTTCCTATTTATCCTACTATTCTTTGCATACTTACTGAAAAAAGAATACTGGAGAGATGTACACTAGTTATTAATGATTTTAATACAGTGTAAACTTTAGATATTACTGGGGGCTTTGGCCCCCTTTGTTAGTTTTTTTAATTAAAAATTTTTGGAGGCATTATGGCCATAGCCGCAAACAAACGCTCTGTTATGACTTTATATTCGCATGCAGATGATATGTACAGTCATCAAACCCGCATTGTGTTGGCAGAGAAGGGTGTCGGTGTAGACATCCATTTGGTTGACCTAGCCAATTTACCTGAGGATTTACTTGATTTAAATCCTTACGGTACTGTGCCAACGTTAATTGATCGTGAATTAGCACTTTATGAAGCGTCAATTATTATTGAGTACTTGGATGAGCGTTTTCCTCATCCACCACTAATGCCGGTATACCCAGTGTCTCGTGGTCGTAGTCGTTTAATGATGCATCGTATCGAGCAAGACTGGTACAGCTTAGCAAAAACTATTTATAACGGACCAGCAGATGCCGCAGCAAAAGCTCGTCAGGAATTAAAAGAAAGCTTGTTAAGTGTTGCTCCTATTTTAAATGAAGCACCCTACTTTATGAGTGAAGAGTTTAGCTTAGTTGACTGTTACTTGGCTCCATTGCTTTGGCGTTTACCTGTTATGGGTATTGAACTTGAAGGTCAAGGCTCAAAAGAGCTGAAATCTTATATGTTAAAAGTATTTGAACGTGAGTCTTTTCAAGCGTCATTAACTGAGTCTGAGCGTGAACTACGCTTTGGCGCACCAGTTTAAGCACTAAGTTATGACAAACGCGATGACATCAACTAAGCCTTATATTGTTAAGGCTTTCTATGACTGGATTTCAGACAATGGCTTAACACCTTACATTGTAGTCGATGTAAATGTTTATGGTGTTATGGTGCCAATGTCATATGTAAATGACGGTCAAATCGTGTTGAATGTTTCTCTATCCGCTGTTGGTAGTATTTCAATGGGTGCAGAGACGATCGAAGTTAGTGCTCGCTTTGGGGGCAAGCTTGAAAATATGAGCGTGCCCTATGGCGCTATTGGTGCCATTTATGCCAAAGAAAATGGTGCAGGTACTTCCTTAGAAATTGAGCATCCTGATCAAGATGATATTGTTGAAAAACCTGCGCAACCACCGGCTAAAGTATCTTCGGTGAAAGCAGTAGATAATAAAGTGGATGGAAAAGTGTCAGGAAAACAAGAAAACGCTGATATATCAAAAGCAAAAAGGCCAAGCCTTTCGGTTGTTAAAACCAAAAAAGATTAAGCTTTTTGAGTTCAGACATTCTAAGTTACCTAGTTTTCATCATGAAAGAAACAGCACTAAATTGAATCAGGTTGTATAAATATTAAAAAAGGTAAGCGTAATGCTTACCTTTTTTGTTTTCTGGTATTCTAAATTACAATTGAGCGAAACAACGATCCGCTGCAGCTAAGGTAAATGCAATTTCATCTTCGCCATGTGCCGTAGAAACAAAACCCGCTTCAAAAGATGAAGGCGCCAGATAAACCCCTTCTTCTAGCATCAAATGAAAGAATCGATTGAACTTCTCGGCATCACATGCAGTTGCCTGAGCAAAGCTGGTTATATTTTCTTCTTCAGTAAAGAAGAAACCGAACATTGCCCCAACGTAATTAATTGCGAGTGACACACCATTGCGTTCAGCTGCTGCTTTTAAGCCCATAGCTAGCTTTTCTGTCGCATCACTTAGCTGTTGATGTTTATTGCCTTTACAAAGCTCATTTAACGACGCTAAACCTGCAGCCATCGCTATTGGGTTTCCTGATAACGTGCCTGCTTGATATACTGGGCCAACAGGTGCAATGTAGTCCATGATTTCTTTTTTACCACCGAAAGCACCAACAGGCATGCCTCCACCAATAACTTTACCGAGAGTAGTTAAATCTGGCAAAATATTATAGTGGGCTTGTGCACCACCTAATGCGACACGAAAGCCAGTCATAACTTCGTCAAAAATTAAAACGCTTTTATATTGATCACAAATTGCGCGTAAGCCTTCCAAGAAACCTGCTACAGGCGGTATACAATTCATGTTGCCAGCGACAGGCTCAACAATAATACAAGCAATTTCATTACCAAATTTTTCAAATATCTCTTTTACTTGATCAATATCGTTAAAGCTTACCGTTAAAGTATGTTTGGCAACATCTTCGGGTATACCCGGCGAACTTGGAACGCCCATAGTGAGCATGCCAGAGCCAGCTTTAACTAATAAAGAATCTGCATGACCATGATAACAGCCTTCAAATTTTAATATCTTGTCACGACCTGTGAACCCTCGCGCTAGTCTAATAGCACTCATGGTGGCTTCGGTACCAGAACTGACCATACGTAATCTTTCCATCGATGGAACAATCTCACGTACTTTTTCAGCCATGGTTATTTCTAGTTCGGTAGGGGCACCAAAGCTAAGACCATTTTGAGCCGTTTCAATAACAGCCTCAAGAATAGCGGGATGGTTATGACCTAAAATCATAGGTCCCCATGAACCGACATAATCGACATATTTTTTACCGTCGGCATCGAAAATATAAGCACCTTGTGCTTTTTTGATAAATAATGGTGTGCCACCAACGCTATTAAAAGCACGAACGGGGGAGTTTACGCCACCGGGAATAACTTCTTGGGCTTCATTAAATAATTGCTGAGAATTTTTTGTCATAGTCATCTACTCGTTGTTAACGTTACATTTGAGATTGAAATTAGTATTTATTGGTATGCCAGGTAACGGGTTTCTCATAATGGCTAAGTCGGCTTTCAACGCCTAAACTCAATGCAAATAATGCCATGCGAACCAAAACACCATTTTGTGCCTGACGAAATATCGCCAAATTATCTAGGTCGTTTAAATCGATATCTAACTCGTTAGCTTCAACACGAGAATCGCGCGGTAGTGGGTGCATGATTACGGTGTGTTGATGGCAGTATTGCTGATATATTTTTCGGTTTAAACTAAAGTGACCACGGTATAAATCAGCTTCATCTTTGCTTGCAAAACGCTCTTGTTGAATTCTAGTTTGATAAATTACGTCACAAGCCAAGTTGCCTTCAATTTTGTCGGTCATCACCACTTCATGTCCAGCATTAGTCAGTGTATCTACTATGCTATCAGGCATTTGTAATGCTTTAGGCGCAATCATAGTGACTTTTATATTGTTGTATAAGCTGATTAATTTAGAAAGCGAGTGTACTGTTCTGCCGTGTTTAAGATCGCCCATTAAAACGATGTTTAAACCATCAAGCCCCATATCGTAACGCGCCATTTCTGACTGAATAGTAAATAAGTCCAATAAGGCTTGAGTCGGATGTTCATTAGCGCCATCTCCTCCGTTGATTACTGGAACACTGCTACCTTTAGCGAAATCAGCTACAGAGTGCATGGCAGGATGGCGCATTGCTATTACATCAGAATATCCGCTAATAACGCGTGCGGTATCAAATAACGATTCGCCTTTTGAAAGAGAAGAGTTTTCCTGCCCAACTGTTTCTCTAACAAAACCGCCTAATAAGTTAAAAGCTGTACCAAAACTAACGCGCGTTCGGGTGCTGGGCTCAAAAAATAAATTGCTTAAGATTGCACCATCGAGGACATGACAGCGTTTTTTTCGCATGGCGTAAGGGGCCATTAGCGTTGAAATCTCTAGAATACGGGAAATACTTTCTCTATCGAATTGCGATACAGATAGGATATGGTTCCCTTCAAATTTCATCATGAATAATACCTAAATTATAAAGTAGATTAGCAATGAGACAATTCGCTATATTGTTAATCTCTTTTATTTATAATAAATAGCGGGCTGATACATAAAAATAACAGCAAAAATTTGCAGCGAAATATAGCACAAAAGTTACGTGCAGAATATGTATTATCTAATTTCTATTAAGAATTTTGTTTGATTTCTAGCCAAGATTTAAAAAGGTTTAATGTAAGCTAAAATCACAATAATTAGTAATATTATGATGGGTATTTCGTTGAAAAATCTATAGAACTTCCCAGAACGTGTGTTCTTATCCTCAGCAAATGTTTTGACAAGTTTAAAGCAGTATCCATGGTAGAGCAGCAATAAAATGACTAAGCCAATCTTTAAGTGTAACCATTTAGCAGCAGCAAACCATGCATAGCCATATTGAACAATAATCGCAATACCCAGTAGCACAGTCAAAAGGGCAAAAGGTGTAACAAAATAAAGTAATCGGCGTTCCATACCTTTAAAATGTTGGTGTACCAAGGGTTCTTTAGATTCAGCATGATTTACAAAAATACGGGGTAAATAAAAAATGCCTGAAAACCAGGCTACCATAAAAAAAACATGAAATGCTTTGAGCCAAAGAATGGTTGTCATTTGTCGGTTTTTCCTTTTAATAGGTAAGAGCGAATATAGTCAAAAGTTATTATACCCATAATTTGATCGGGATTATCTTGGTATATATAAACTCCACCCTCCCTTGTTTTGACTAATAATAAATAAGCTTCAGCCAATGTAGCCTGACTAGAAAGTGGCAATAGCGTATGTTTCTCTATTGAAGGGGTATCTTCAATATTGGTGGTGTTTTGCTGATAAAAAATAAATGTTGCCTGTTCGTTATTGCGACTCACTTTACAAATAAGGTTATCTTGTGGGGTTTGTTCCGATAGTGCGGCGCTAATTGCATCTTCACTGGGGTTATCCAGTAGTGTGAAGGCTTCCTCCATTACCCCAATTACTCCTATACGTTGGAGGGATTTTTCAATAGGGGGTCTTCGGTAAGGTAAACCTTGTACTTCTAGCTGCATTATAAATATTGAGCGGTTGCCAAAAAATTGACCAGAGAAAACACAAGCACTCGTAATAACAATCATGGCAGGAACAATAATTTCAATTTGATTAGACATTTCAACTACACAAAGCAAGGCAGCTAAAGGCGCGTTGAGTGTAGCAGCCATAAAACCTGCCATGCCCATTAAAGCAAAGTCACTGGCGGAAAAATTTCCGGTCATAAAGTAGGTAGCTATAACGGAGCCACAAATTCCTGCAATAGCGCCAATGCCAAGAATTGGACCAATAATCCCACCAGGTATACCTAAGCCTAGGGCGAATATGGTCATCAGTACTTTTGCGACTAATAAGCCAAGTAATAACTGTAATTCTAAATTGTTTTGTAAAGAAAAATTAATAGCACTGAGGTCAGTTCCCATGGCATAAGGTACTGCATAGCCTAACGCCCCGGTTATAAATGCAGCTGTAAGTATTCGCGGAACAATATGAAAGCGAGCACTGTGTTTTATCACTAAAATTAAGTAGCGATTAAACACAAAGGCAATAAGACCCAATATCATACCTAAAATAGCTAAGATGAAATAATGATCAATATTTAAAGTGATATCGGTGAAATATCCGAACTCGTGTGTTGGCCCAAAAATACTACTTGTCGTCATAGAGCCAACAATAGCGGCAATCATTACCGGTATGAAAATATGGACTTTATATTCGCGTAATATTACTTCCATCACAAATAAAACCGCGGCAATAGGGGTATTAAAACAAGCAGCAATGCCAGCAGCAATACCGCAAGCACTTAAACTTCGAATTGCGTTATAGGGTAAGTTTAATTTATTGCCAATATAACTACTACAAGCGGCACCTAGATGTACCGCAGGGCCTTCCCTACCAACAGAGAAACCAGCAATCAGTGCTACTGCACTCCCAATGAACTGATTAACCGTGTTACGAAAAGGTATTACACCATTGGCAATCTTCAAACGATGCAAAACAAAAGGAATGCCACTACGAATGTATTTATATCCCGTTAGCCAAGCAAAGAATAGAATGACAACCGCACCGATTATTGGTAATTGGAAACGACTTAAAGGGGTTAAGCTGTTATAGTCGTCTTTTTCGCTCATAAAAAATGATTGAACACCTTCTATGGTGAATATGAAAAGCACAACCAGCATTGCTGATGCAAAACCTCCAATAGCCGCTAATAAACATAGCTGCCAAGATGTTTGAGGTAGAGCAAGGCGTTTTTTAAGTTGGTTTATTGTCTTCATATTGAGTTGTTTTTATTGGACATATTTACAGACATTGCGGATATCATAATACTTTTCAAATGAATTGGTTAGCAAAAATAAATTTCAGCACCGTAGTAAAGCGCTTAGGAACATTTAGTTCGGCGATTTTACTCTTGATCATTGTCGCTATATTACTATTCTGTGGTTATAGAATAGGTAATTTCTATCATGGCTATCAAACGCAAACCTTAGCACAACAACAAAACCGATTAGACTTTACTTATCAGCAACTGGTTGAGAAAACTCAGCGAATAAATACCTTAGAAGTTGAATTAGAAGTTGAGCGTATGGCGAATATCCAAAGCCAGCAAACGTTAAAGTCTATTGAACAAGCACACTATCAAGTTAAAAAAGAACTCGCTTTTTATGAAAAAGTTATGGCGCCAGAAAAACAAGCCAATGGTTTAGTTATCGATGGTGTAAGCCTAACTAAATCAGAAAGTCCGGGCATTATCGCTTTCAAGTTGTCCTCGTTCAGCAGTTATTACGCAAACGATATGCAAAAGGTTATATCGAGATCTCGATTACGGGTAGTTTAGATAACAAGCCAACTAATATTGCTTTATCTCAGCTGTCTACCTTAGAGCAGAAAGATTTATCATTTAGTTTTCAGTACTTCCAAATTATTGCGGGTGAATTAACTCTGCCTGAAAATTTTATTCCTGAAACTATTAATGTCGCTGCGATACTGCCAAAAAGTAAGTGGCAGAAATACAATCGTGTCGACCACAGTTATCCATGGCTAAAAAGTATAGATAATATTACACAGAGTCAGCCATAATACTTGACTAAAACAGTCAAGTTTAAGATAATTACCCTAGTTAACCTGTTTTAAGTTGAGTTTTATGTCAAATCCTGAATTACCTATTAAATTTTCCGACGCTGCGGCGACTAAAGTATTGACGTTGATCACTGAAGAAGAAAACCCAGACTTGAAATTACGTGTTTATGTTACGGGTGGTGGCTGCTCTGGTTTTTCGTATGGTTTCACTTTTGATGAAAAAGTCAACGACGGTGATATGACGATAGAAAAAAAAGGCGTTACTATGGTAATCGACCCAATGAGCTTGCAGTATTTAGTTGACGGTGAAGTCGATTATATTGAAGGCCTAGAAGGTAGTCGCTTTTTAGTGAAAAACCCAAATGCAACGACCACCTGTGGTTGTGGTTCTTCTTTTTCGATCTAATATTAAGCATTTAGTGTAAATAAAAGCCGACTAAGTGTCGGCTTTTTTGATCTTCGACCACTTAGAGGTAAGCGAGTTGATAACTCAATAAATAGCTTGCTCATCAATAACCTCTTAAATGACAGATCTACATTATTGCTTTAAGTGTTGAAGGGCAGTAAATCTTTACAATTGTTGCAAATATTTAAGGAATGATATCAGCTGAATCAAGGGATGTTATTGCAAGTCAGGTGCCTTTTATAGATACTTAAAGGCAAATTGTAAAAATAATTGATTTAAGGAAAAACATGGTTTCTAAAACAAAATTAATTGCCAGTACTGGTTTAGCCGCTCTAATAAGCGTAGTCAGTTTCTTCGCGTCAGCACAACAATTGAATGCTGAACAACAAACCCAATTGAATACGCTAAAGCAAACGGCGCTACAATCAGATTTATCCTATCAATTAATTGAATCGTTAACTACAGAAGTTGGTCATCGCTTAATGGGGTCTGAAGGCGATAAAAAGTCGATTATTTGGGCCGTAAATAAAATGAAAGCTTTAGGGTTCGATAAAGTTTGGACCGAAGAAGTTACCGGAAGTTATTGGTTACGTGGTGAAGCAAAAGCTCGAATTGTCGCTCCTTATCCGCATGACTTAGTTGTTTTAGCACTGGGTGGCAGTATCGGTACAAAACAAGAAGGTTTAACCGCTAATGTTGCTCATTTTGAAACCTTTGCTGACTTAAAAGCGGCACCAGATAACAGCCTTAAAGGTAAGATCGCTTTTGTTTCTTATCAAATGGAACGTCATATTGATGGTGAAGGATATGGGCCAGCAGTAGGTACGCGAGTCGGTGGTGCTGTAATTGCAGCACAAAAAGGTGCTTCAGCACTAATTATGCGCTCTGTTGGAACTGATAATAACCGAACGGCACATACTGGTGTTATGCGTTATAACGATCAAGTTAAAAAAATTCCAGCGGCCGCTTTATCGAACCCTGACGCTGATTTATTAGTGAACCAACTCAAGCGTGGTAAAGCGGTGAGTTTATACTTAAATATGACCGCTAAAACGAATGCTGAAGTTGTTGCAACATCTGCTAATGTTATTGGTGAATTTACGGGCAGTGAATTACCTGAAGAAATTGTTTCATTAGGTGCTCACTTAGATAGCTGGGATGTTGGTACAGGTGCATTAGATGACGGTTTAGGCATAGGTATGGTAATGGCTGCTGCTCACCACATTGGGCAATTACCTCAACGTCCTAAACGTACTATTCGCGTTATTCTTTTCGCTGCTGAAGAAGTTGGTTTATTAGGCGCTAAGCAATATGTAAAAGCGCATAAAAATGATATGGATGCTCATGTACTGGGTGCTGAATGGGATTTCGGCATAGGGCGCATTTATAAAATGACCCCAGGGGTTGGCGCGCAATCATTAAACGCTATTCGTGAATTAGCTCAATATTTGGCTCCAATGGGCGTAGCGTTAGCACCAGAGAATAATGCCAAAGGACAATCCGATATGAGTGCATTGAGTGATGCAGGTATGCCAAGCATCAACTTTTCACCAGATGGCTCAAATTATTTCGATTATCACCATACTGAAAATGATACTTTAGACAAAGTTGAACCAGAAGCTTTAAAGGTTAATACTGCTATTTATACTATGTATGCTTACTTCGCAGCTCAGGCGATGGTGGACTTTAGAAAATAAATAACAAATGTAAAAGGGCTAACATATCTCATATTAGCCCTTTTTATTTATACTTTTTTATACACTGAAATCTATAAGTATATCTTGCCCCAATAATCACTTTGATTAGCCTTCTTGTAATAAGAATTCGATAATCCGATTGTGATCAATATCAAAATCTGCAGCATTAACACCTCGAATAATAAAGTCGGCTTCTTTCGCTAGATCAATATTTTTTGCCATGATATATCGTTGATATTTTATATTGTAAAAACAACGTACCTTGGGGTTGATTGGATCGTCCTCATTTCTGCTTTCAACAATAGCAAGGCGGTGAGAGTTAAGCTCTACTATGCTACCAACAGGGTAGACACCTAAACACTTAATAAACAAATCTACTAGTCTAGGCATAAGTTTACCGTCAACGGCCAAGCGTCTTAATATATTGAATGCTTTAATTGGGCTGTAATTTTTTTTGTAACAGCTCTCTGCTGTTAGCGCATCAAAAATATCACAGATGGCGATCATCGCCCCGTAGTTAGAAATGTTGTCTTGTTTTAATTGTTGCGGGTAGCCAGACCCATCTGAACGCTCATGATGAAGCGCAGCAACCTCTAAACTTAATGGCGAAATATCGGGTATCGCTTTAATAATTTCAACGGAATGATTGACGTGTTCCTTTATAATATGGAACTCTTGATCTGTTAACTTTTCTACTTTATTGAGGATATGTTCGGGGACTTTAATTTTACCTACATCATGTAGAAATGCACCAATGGCAAGCTGCTGAGTAATATCACGATCTATTTTTAAAAATCGAGCAAAAACAGTCATAAGTACAGAAACAGAAACAGAATGCTCTAATAAATATTCATTTTTGTCACGAATATTTATCACACAAACTAACGCATCAGGATTTTTAAATATTGCTGTTATGATGTGTTGAGTAACTTCAATAATAGGCGCAAGGTTGATAGCACGGTTCTCTTGGACATCAAGGAAGATTTGTTGCTGAATTTTTTTTGATTGCTTGAATAACTTTTTAGCTTTGGTAACCTCGAGGATTAAAGGCCCAGGTTTTTCTAATTGTTCGGGGAGATTGGCCTTGAGAGCTTCGTCGATAGTTTTAGTGGTATCAATCAATACAGAGTCGACACCCTTAGCTTTTAAGCTGCGGATTATGTCTTTATTTTTGATATGTCCAGCACGTGCTAAATTATAGGTACCATGTTGTTCGGCAATATCGACTACAAAGTGGCCTTTTTTTAAATCATTAATACTAACTTTTATTATCATAATGCAATTACTTAGGACAGATACCTTATATAGTAGTCACTGGTTAATAAAAGGAAATTTATTTTATCAAAAAATTATTCTTATAGCTTAAACACCATGCCATTATTTGCTTTTTTATTTACATATAGGTTTTTGTCGGCAGTTTTTAACAATTCATCCATCGTCTCAGCACCACTGCTTGCCGCAGCTCCACAACTAATGCTAACAGGTAACCGGCTATTTTGATAAGGCATAGGATTCTTCTCAAAGAACTGACATAAACGATCACTAGCTTGTTCAGCTTCTAACAGTGTTTGGCTGGCAAGGACAACGACAAACTCATCACCAGCATAGCGAAAGCATTTATCATTCTCCCGCACTAACTCCTGTAATTGACTCGCCACATAAGTCAAAACTTTGTCGCCACAGTCATGCCCATAGGTATCATTTATCACTTTAAATTTATTACAATCAATAAATAACACCGAAAAAGGTACACCATAACGGCGTTGGCGAATCTGCTCTTCAGCGATACAAACTTCCATTAAGCGGCGGTTAGCTACACCGGTTAATCGATCATAATGCGCCATGTATTGCAGTTGCTCTCGAATTAAGACATTTGATAAACAAAGGCTGACTTTAACCGCGAGCTGTTCTAAATGAAAAGTACCTAAGTCTTGATGAAATCGAGCAGATGATTTATCGGTAAACAATAAGCTACCAAATAACTTACCTTCTAATGATAATGGCGTTAGTGCCGCCGACTTTGCACCGACTAATAAGGTTTTTGGTACAATGTTATCCAGTTGTTCTAACTGGTTAGTTAACATCGGTTTCTTGTCTATATGTAATAAACTTAATTTTTCAGCAGATATTTGAGAGGTGTTTTTTTGATGCCAATTAGATTGTAAATTACCATTAATGAGATAACTTATAGGTGTTGGTTCAGCAAGGAGCAAGGAAATCCCAGACAATTGAAATTTAGTTTGAATCAGCCCAAGTAAGCGCTCTAGAAGCTCCTCACTAGATTGACAAGCAAGTACTTCTGTTTCTATTTCAAATAATTTACGGGCAATACTTTCGTTTACTTTTGAATTTTCAATTAACTGATGAATTTGCGACATTGAGTTCGCCTTGATTGCTCAGATCTTTATCATTGTTATATTTTATCTTAGAGAGTGCAAGTATATTCCTAGCAGTATTAATTGTGCTTGAAGACAGAAAACTAAGCGTTAGTAAAATAAAAGGGCTTTAATGGTATTATATTTGCTTGTTAAGCAGATTAAATAGGTTAATTTTAGCAACAATTGGCTAAGCTAATTGAGATAATGGCCGATATAAAAATAACTCCAATTAAATAGCATCATAGGGAACGAAGTAATATGCAACCAATGCGAAAATTACTTATAGCAATCTTATTTACTTGTGCGCAGATTATCAGTGTTTCGGCTGCAGAATTAACTGCTGTACAAATTTATAGTGATAACGTGTTGCTTGATTTAATAAAAGAGAACAAGCACTTAAGCCAAGTTGTTATTGATGATTGCCAATTAGTACAAGATATTGAAGCGCGTGCGGTGAAATCTCAGATGCCGTCCTATCAATTTCTCTGGGGCGACATGCTGGCTTACGGAGTTTGCGTAAAGAAAGATGTGCCGTTAGGTTTGCATTATATGCAGGCTTCTGCCGATCAGGGGTTATCTGAAGCACTAGAGCAAATGGGGCGTTATTACCATGTTGGTAAGTTTGTACAAGTTGATATTAATCAAGCCATTATGTTTTTAAAGGAGTCAGCGGCATTAAATAACTTAAAAGCTCAGCTTAGATTAGCCGATTTATATTTAGCCGGTCATGGCAGCCCATTAGACTTTCCTCAGCTATATACCCAGTTACATCAATCTGTTACCGATGATAAAAAAGAACATAAAGTTATCGCTCAGCATTTGGCTAAATTAGCGCAAAAAATGCCTGACCGTGTCGTGAATGCTGCCAGTAACGGAAAGTATTAACCGCTTATACCGGCAAAATATTGTTCTTATTTGTAATAACCTCAGGCTTTTATCTCGCTTGGGTATATAGTTAATCTACGATATACTACAAAAAAAACCATTACTGAATAAATGTGACCGATAAAGACCCACACAAACAGCGTGAAGCTGACAAATATGATAAACCGGTAGCAAGCCGAGAGCTGTTATTGTCGCTGATCGAAAAATCTAATATCCCGCCAACCTTTAAAGCTATTGTTAAGCAGTTGCAGTATACCGACGAAGAAATGATTGTCGGAGTAAAACATCGTCTGCGCGCCATGGAAAATAGCGGTCAAATTGTGTTTAACAAATTTAAACAATACGCTGTTGCAAATCGTAGTGATGTTTTAACGGGTAAGGTTATTGGTCATCGTGATGGTTTTGGTTTCTTTGCCCCCGATAGTGGCGACAAAGATTTCTATATTTCATCTTATGAAATGAAGCGGGTTATTCATGGTGATATAGTCGAAGCTATACTGATTGATCGTACCGATCGAAAAGGTCGCAAAGAAGTTAAGATACTTGATGTTATTAAACCTCGCACTGCTGGAGTTGTAGGTCGATTTTATGTTGATCATCATATTGCCTGTGTTGTGCCCGATGATGCCCGTATTCAACAAGAAATTTTGATTCAACCAGATAAAAAGTTAGGCGCCCGTCACGGCGAAGTCGTTGTTGTTAATGTTATTCAAAGACCGACTAAACGTTCAAATGCGGTGGGTGAAGTGATTGAAGTGTTAGGTGAGCATATGGCTCCCGGTATGGAAATTGAAATTGCTTTACGTGAGCACGATCTTCCAAATCAATTTTCTCCTGAAGTTATTGCTGAAGTTAGCGGCATTGCAGATGAAGTTGAAGAATCTGCAAAAGCACCAAGAGTTGATCTTCGTGAACTACCCTTAGTTACTATTGATGGTGAAGACGCACGAGATTTTGACGACGCGGTTTATTGTAAACCTATTGCTGATGGTGGTTGGACGCTTTGGGTTGCTATCGCTGACGTAAGCTATTACGTGCGTGATAAAACCGCATTAGATGAAGAAGCTATTTCTCGTGGTAATTCAGTGTATTTTCCAAGCCAAGTTATTCCTATGTTGCCGGAAAAGCTTTCTAATGGCTTATGTTCATTAAATCCTGATGTTGACCGGTTGTGTATGGTTTGCGAAATGACCATCAATGCAGCGGGCGAGCTAGCCGGTTCGAAATTCTATCCTGCGGTCATGCGCTCTAAAGCACGTTTTACTTACAGTAAAGTAGCAACCATATTAGGTGTGAACCCAGAGCAAAAAGACGAAGATTATCGCGCAGAATTACGAACACAGTATCAAGCATTGATCCCAGATTTAGATAACCTAAATACTATGTATCATGTGCTGAGTAAAGCGAGAACTAAGCGTGGTGCAATTGCTTTTGAAACCACTGAGTCTCAATTTCTTTTTAACAGTGATAGAAAAATAGAATCTATTGTGGCGATGGTACGTAACGATGCACATAAAATCATTGAAGAATGTATGATTTTAGCCAACGTTGCTACGGCAGAGTTTATCGAAAAACATAAAAAGCCAGGTCTATTTCGTGTTCACGATAAGCCGAGTGAAGACAAGTACAATAACTTTCTTAGTTACGTTAACGAGCTTGGTCTCGACCTATCTTCAATGGGAGAGCGTAAGGAACAACCTGAGCCGCAAGACTATTGTCACATATTAGAGAAAATAGCCGACCGACCTGATCAAGAGCTCATTCAAACCATGTTATTGCGCTCAATGCGACAAGCGGTATATCAAAGCGATAATATTGGCCATTTTGGTTTAGCATTACCATCATATAGTCACTTTACTTCGCCTATACGCCGTTATCCTGATTTGGTGGTACATCGCGTTATTAAAGCTATTTTAGATGAACAAGCTAAAGATGAAGCGAACGCTGGCGCGCATAATTATACCCCTGAAGCAGTAATAGAGCTTGGTGAACATTGCTCTATGACCGAGCGTCGTGCTGATGATGCAACACGTGATGTTTCAGACTGGCTTAAATGTGAATATATGCAAGATCATGTTGGTGATACATTTACTGGTGTTATATCGACTGTAACTAACTTTGGTTTATTTGTACGTTTAGCTGACTTACACATTGAAGGCTTAGTACATATTACCTCGTTAGGCCATGACTATTATCATTTTGATGATGTACGCATGTGTTTAACAGGCGAAAATACGGGTGCTAAGTATCATATTGGCGACACGGTAGAAGTACAAGTTGCAGCGGTTAATCTTGATGAGAAAAAAATTGACTTAGCACTCGCTGGTGCTAATGCTGTTATCAAACGTGCAAAACCACAAACGAAAAGCAAAAGCTCAGATAAGCATAAACGCGGTAAACGCTCTGCAGGTAAATCAGTATCAGAAGACGCAAAAGCGAGTTTTGATGAAAAAGCTCAACCAGCTAAAGCCGGCGATAAAACTACAACAAAAGCTAAGAAGCGCAAGGCGAGAAAAAAGCGTCCAGGTAAAAATGCTCGCAAAGCCGTTGATTAACTTATTAATGGTGAAATTATAACGGATTGCTTGGCACTTATGTCGTCAGTTTACGTTGTCGCCAGTTAACCTAATAAAACCCGTCTAGATTGTAACTTATTTAGCTGCAAAGACATGTTATACCAAGTCTTCACGAAATCAGTTGAGTTGGTAAAAAGTAACTAATAGAGAAAGAATTAAATTTATGGCAAAGCAAGAAGAGTTAGTCATTGGCATTCATGCCGTAAAAGCCTTGATGGAACACGCACCAGAAAGGTTTATCGAGTTATGGTTGCTCAAAGGTCGTGATGATGACCGTTTAATGCCTATTATTAATTTAGCGCAAGAGTACGGTATCCTTGCGCAAATGGCGAATCGCAAAGTACTTGATGATAAAAGTGAAGGTGAACAGCATCAAGGTGTTGTTGCTCGTGTTAAGCCTGGTAAAGTTTTCACTGAAGCCGACTTAGAAGACATTCTTGCAGAAGCTGAACGTAAAGAACAAGCGCCATTTTTACTGATACTTGATGGTGTAACTGATCCTCATAACTTAGGTGCATGTTTGCGAAATGCTGATGCAGCGGGTGTACAAGCGATTATTGTTCCAAAAGATAATGCTGCGCGTTTAACCGCAACTGTTCGTAAAGTTGCAGTTGGAGCTGCTGAAAGTGTGCCATTAGTACAAGTAACTAATTTATCAAGAACCATGAAAGCATTGCAACAAATGGGTGTATGGATTATCGGTACTGCCGGTGAAACCGATACTTGCCTATACGACGTAAAATTAGCTGGCCCAATGGCATTAGTAATGGGCGCAGAAGGTAAAGGTATGCGCCGTTTAACACGCGAAAATTGTGATCAACTGGTTAAATTACCTATGGCAGGCAGTGTGTCTAGTTTGAACGTATCGGTAGCAACGGGTATCTGTTTATTTGAGATAGTACGTCAACGAATCGTGAGTTAACGCACAAAACTAATGAAAGCAAAGTAAGCTGAAACTTATTCTATTTAAGATAGCCTAAGCTTACTCTGCATTTTTTCAAAGATATCCTTAAGCATAATACTTATTTATTCGAGTTAACGACTAAAACACTCACCTCTCCACTTCATTTATCTCTATCCAATATAAATTTAACCATTTTTGGCTAGATTATCTGCTTAATATAATATGCCAAGTGAATGAATATTAAGTTTAAATTACTTTAAATAAACTATATGAAGCATCTTCTTGCCTTTTTTGCTGATTTTCCCTACAATACGCGTCCTTAATTCAGCCTGAACTTTTGTTCCTTGCCTCAACTGGTGTTGGCTGAGCCAGACAATGAGGCTACAACCGTAAGGAGCTCGTAATGCGTCATTACGAAATCGTATTTATGGTTCACCCTGACCAGAGTGAACAAGTACCAGCTATGATTCAGCGTTACAGTGACATCGTCACTAATGCTGAAGGCAAAATCCACCGTCTTGAAGACTGGGGCCGTCGCCAATTAGCTTACCCAATCAATAAATTGCACAAAGCACACTATGTTTTAATTAACATTGAAGCGCCACAAGCCGTTATTGATGAATTAGAAACTTCTTTCCGTTATAACGATGTTGTTATACGTAACATGATCATGCGCACTAAAGACGCGGTTACTGAAGCTTCAGCTATGGCTGTTGCTAAAGAAGACCGTCGTGATGAGCGTCGCGAAGTGAAGAAAGACGTTACTGACGCACCAGCTACTGAAGCATCAGATGTTGAAGCACCAGCTGCCGAAGCACCAAAAGAAGAAGCTGCGAGCGAAGAATAAGTAACCTGTGACCGTTCCTCTACCTATGAATAATAGTATAGAGAATTGCTTAGTATTGACCGGACATGTGGTAAAGCCACCTAAAACGTCAACTAGCCCAGCGGGTATTCAGCACTGTCAGTTTTCAATGGACCACAAGTCTATACAAAATGAAGCAGGCATGAACAGACAAGCGTTTGTTCGAATACAAGTTGTTGCAACCGGCAAAGTGTCACAACACTTAACTCGTGATTTAATTGAAGGCTGTAATGTTAAAGTGACTGGTTTTATAAACCGTCATGAATCTAGAAACGGTAATCCGCTTTTAGTATTACATGCCCAACAAATTGAAATGATTTAATTTAGGCTATACCTATTTAACGGTGATTTTCACCTGAAGAAAGTAAGCCATTTTAGGAGAAATCCATGTCTCGTTTTTTTAGACGTCGTAAGTTCTGCCGTTTTTCGGCGGAAGGTGCTGCTGCAATCGATTATAAAGATACAGCTGTACTAAGAAACTACATCACTGAAAGTGGTAAAATTGTTCCTAGCCGTATTACTGGTACAAGTGCTAAATATCAACGTCAACTTGGTCGTGCGATCAAGCGTGCTCGTTACTTAGCATTATTACCATATACTGATTTACATAAGTAACCTAATAAGGGGTTTTGAAAATGGAAGTAATACTTCTTGATAAAATCGCCAAATTAGGCGGCCTTGGTGACAAGGTAACAGTTAAATCTGGTTACGCTCGTAACTTTTTATTACCAAAAGGCAAAGCTGTTTTTGCCTCTAAAGCAAACGTTGAGCACTTTGAAGCTCGTCGCGCTGACTTAGAGAAAAAATTAGCTGAGCAACTTAGTGCTTCTGAAGCACGTGCTGCTAAATTAACTGAATTAGCTGAAATCACTATCGCTTCTAAAGCTGGTGATGAAGGTAAATTATTCGGTTCAATTGGTACACGTGATATTGCTGATGCAATCACTGAAGCTGGTGTTGAAGTTGTTAAAGCTGAAGTACGTTTACCATTAGGTAGCATTCGTGAAACAGGTGAATTCGATATCGTAATTCACGTGCACAACGATGTAGATGCAACAATTAAAGTTGTTGTTATTGCTCAAGCTTAATCGCTGCTAGTAATCGTATGATAAAAACCTGAATTCGTCATGAATTCAGGTTTTTTTATGCAAAAAATAAAATCGTATTATGATCAATACTTCTCTTGAAAGTTAATGTTAAGGTTAATGACCCACACATTTTAAAATCAACATAGCGCTAGGTAGTACTCATAAAAGTTTTTAGCAATCTAAATAAATCCGCGTATTTATACTACACTTGAATAAATGTGGAAATTAAAATAAGAATTTCAAAATGATAAATACTAAGGAAAGTTAGAAAATGGATGCTTTGCTACGGAGTGCCAATGTTATCAAAGGTTAATCTACACGAAAAACTCACCGTTAAAACACTATTTTTTTCGATAGCCATGCTTTATATCTTAGTGTGTCTGTTTTCTATTGTGGCTGTCTATCAAACGCAAAATAGCCAGCATAATACGATAGAAGCATTAATACTTAACGATCAACAATTACTTAACTTGGCCAGTACGCCTGCTGTACCTAATAGTGTAATTGGTCGATTAGTAATGACAAATGAAACAAACTCTCGTTTGCTACCTATAGCGAATAGTCGCTGGTACTTAAGTTTTCAGCATCCTATTTATGTGGTGTTTTCTTCTTATTTATTCTGGATATTTACTTTAGTGTTACTTTTAAATGGGGGATTGCTATATAAGAAATTTAAACAGCAACTGGTGATTAATTTTAAACCCCTAAAAGCTTTAGAAAACTGGGCTAACTTATCGATAATTCAAGGTACGTCAAGCAAAATTGATATTGACCATTCATTAAAAGAAACTTACGCGATTACGTCAGCCATCCATCAATTACAGCAGCAAATTAATGACAACATTGAAAGTGACACCGCATGGGATCAAAGTATTCGGTCAAGTGCTTTGCTTGATCAAGAAACCCGAATAGGCAACCGAGCATTTTTCGATAATAGATTACAAGCATTTCTCAAAGAAGAAGAAGTTCAAGGTGCTGTACTTTTAATCCAATTTAAAGAAATTGAACTAGTGCAAAACTTGCATGGCTATCAACAGGCTTTATCACTTTTATTAACCTTAATTCAAGTCACTAAAAATAGACTACAAGGGCAACCTAGCTATTTTCTTGCACGACATAGTGATTATGAATTATCCCTATTACTTCCCAATTTTTTTGTGCAAGAAGTTGAACAGTTAGCAGGGAGGTTAATCAAAAATTTTCAAACAGTCGTCAAACCTGTAGGAATTAGCCAAGAAGAGTTTGTTCATATTGGTATTAGCTATTTTGGTCATGATCAGGTGCCTTATCAGATAATGTCAGAGGCGGATATGGCACTGCGCTCAGCACAGTTACAAGGGCCATCGCAGTGGTTTATGTTTGAAGCTGGAGAGTTAGCAGCCGTAAAAGCAAAAGGCTCACTCAAGTGGCGAACTTTTCTTAATACCGCGATACAAGGTAATAGGTTTGTTATTTTTTTTCAGCCTGTTATTGCGAGCGATAATGCAGAAGTTTTGCATCATGAAGTTTTATCTAAGGTTAGGGATAAAAACGGTGCTCTGATAAATGCGCGCGTTTTCTTTCCCATGGCTAAAAAGTGTGGTTTAACCGTTCAAATAGATTTACTTATTCTTGAACAGGTATGTCGTGTTTTAGCACATGAACAAGATCAGCAATACAGTTGCAGTATTAATGTTTCTATAGACTCACTACTTTCAGCAGGGTTTGCTGATAAATTTATAGCAATAGCGCAACAGTTTCCTGCGGTTAAAGATAAGCTAATGATTGAAATAAGCGAGTACCAATTAGTCAGTCATATATCTGAGTTAGCTTCGACGTTAACTACTTTACATATTGCCGGTGTGAAAATTATTGCTGATAAGGTTGGGCAATATGTAGTAAGCGCTCACTATATTAATGTATATCCAATATATGCGATGAAGTTACATCGAAGTATTGTGATAGATATAGATAAAAAAGTGGAAAACCAGGTGTTTATCCAAAGTTTAAAAAAACTAGCAGAAGCGAAAAATATGCCGGTGTATGCGTTAGGTGTTGAAAACAAGTCGGAGTGGCGAACACTGTTACAACTTGGTGTAAAAGGAGGCCAAGGACACTTTTTTACCGAACCGGTGGCGCAGGTAGCAAAGGCCATTCATCTTGGTTAAGTAAGCCACGTTCGAACATCCCTGCTAAACCTTGTAGACCACCTGTGTGTAATAATACAATTCGGTGATGCTCAGGAAAGTAACCTGACGCTATAAGGTCTAGCAGCGCTAAAATCATTTTACCTGAATATATCGGCTCAAAGTCTATGCCAACTATATGACTAAAAGCACGAATTCTGTCAGCATCAATTTGGCTGAATTTGGCATACCCTCCTCGGTGAAATTCATGTGCTATGCGCCAATTACTACTTTGCTTTATTTGATTAGGTAATAATGAAAGCACCGCTTGCTCTAAATAATGTTGTTGTTTTAGAACAGCAATCCCTAGTAAGTTGTGTTTACATTTGTCACCCATTATAAGGCCAGCAAGGGTTCCTCCACTGCCAACGGGTGTCATAAGTGTATCAAACTCACTTTGCTGGCTTAGCTCTTCAATAACTTCACTGACACCACATAGCGCCAATGCATTACTTCCCCCTTCAGGGATAATAAAATGATCTGGGTATTGTTGCTGCAATTGCTTTAAGTAAGTTTCATCATCTCGCATGCGATAGGTCTTTCGGTCAACAAATTTTAATTGCATGTTCCAATGTTTTGCCCACGCTAAAGTGTAATTATTCTGACTACTTTCCTCGCCTCGTATAATGCCAATAACAGGTAAGCCATGGTCAAAACAGGCAAATGCACAAGCATGAATATGATTGGAAAAACAGCCTCCAAAAGTAATAACGCCTTTAGCGCCAATAGATTTAGCGTGCAGTATGTTGTGTTTTAATTTACGCCATTTATTACCTGAAATAATATTATGAATAAGATCGTCACGTTTAATTTGTACATTTAATTTATGTTGAGTAAAAACTGGATGAGTAATCGTTTGTAAAACTGAGAAAGTAGACATAAGTTTTGTAACTCAAAATAATGAAGTAATTAAAACACTTGCACCGAAAAGAGAATCAGCGATAATGGCTTTATGGTCAAAGATAACTAAGATAATAATATCGCTTAATGACAATTATTACACGGATCAAAAATATTTTCTCATCAGTGAAATCAACTGAATTAATTGGTGTCGCTTTACGACAGCATTCAATTAGCTATTTTGCTAAAAAAAGCAATGGCATTAAGAGTAAGGTTGTTGAAAACAAAGGTAATTCAGTCGTTAATGCGCTGAAAAACTTACTGAGTAGTAAATCGCTTTCAGGCCAATGTCAATTGGTGCTAACACATGCCCATTCACAAATAGTTCAAGTAGATAAACCCAAAGTACCAGACGCTGAAATGAATGCAGCATTAAAATGGCAAATTAAAGACCTGGTCAGTATTTCACCGGAAAATATGATTTTAGATTATTTTGATGGTCCAACACTTGCCGGTGGACATGAAAAAATTAACGTTGTATGTGTCCCTAAAAATGACTTGATTGAATTGGTAGCAACCATTAGCGGTGAAAACTTAAGCATTGGCTGTATTACTACTGAAGAATTTGCTTTTGCCAGTTTACTCCCCATACAACAAGATGCCGTTTTACTCGTTTGCCAACAACCTAATGAAGAAATAAACCTGTTAATTGTTAAGAACGGACAGCTTTTCTTTAGTCGACGCTTACGCGGTTTTGCTCAAATTGCCACTAAAACTGAAGACGAATTAAGCATGGGTGTTATAGACGCTTTAAGCTTAGAAATTCAACGCTCTACCGACTACTTTGAACGACAATTAAAGCAAGCTCCTATCAAAGCGATTGAAATTTTACTGCCCGTTGAACAAGAAGCTTTTTTAGCACGTAAATTGGCAGAGAACACCAATGTAGAAGTTAAGTTGTTTGCTATGGCTACTTCGCTTGAAAACTTTCGAGGTAGTGCTGTAGCTGTTGGGGCTACACAGTTAAACTTTATGGAGCCAAATTAAAATGGCTAAACATTCAATCAACTTATTGCAGGCTGGCCTGTTACCAACAAAAGCGTTATGGTCACTAAATCGTGTTGTCGCAGTATGGGGTATAACCTTGGTGGTAATGCTCGGCATAATATTTATTGTTCAATTGCAGGTCAATAATGTTAAAGCTGAGTTTGAAAGCGTTAATTCAATCAATACTGCTAAAACAACAGAATTAAAGAGTTTAGAGTCTGCTATTAGTAATAATCGTCAAGATTCTAAATTACTCGCACAGCTAAATACAATTAAGCTTGTGATTGCCAATAAAGAGCATTTACATAAGCAGTTAACCGATCCAACAAAAACCTATAGTGCTGGCTTTTCAAGTGCGATGATAGAGTTAGCTGCGTTACATGACAAAAATATTAGTTTACAAAGAGTTAGTATTGGCAATGGGAATATGACCTTTTCGGGACTTGCTAGAACACCAGATGCAGTTCCTCATTGGCTTTCTGGCTTTGAATCATCAACATTCCTTTCAGGCAAACGCTTTATTAATTTTTCTTTAACTGAAAATGAGCAAAAACTAACTGAGTTCGTTGTTAGCTCTGCACCAACTAAAGGAGAGTAGAGTTATGTCGCAGTGGTTAACTTATAGTGAAAAATTCAATAATACGACACCTCGAGAGCAGTATTTAATTATAGCGTCAGGCTTAGTGGCCATCGTTTTTATTTTATATAGTTTATTTTTAGATGAGCCTATTCAAAACATTGAACATTTAAGTGACCAAGTAACTATAGCCAAACAAGATAACGAAAATAAAAGCAATTCTATTCAAATTTTAGAGCAGGCGTTGCGTGAAGACCCAAATATTGCCTTACAAAAAGAGTTATCTCAATATCAGGCTAAGCTGGGAGATGTTGACGAAAAATTACTTGAATTAACCTCAGACTTAATTGACCCCATTCAAATGCGTTACGCCTTGATCAAATTACTCAAATTACAAAAGGGCGTTAAATTACTTTCATTTGAAGTAATGCCGGCAACGCCTGTAACTGAAAACAAAGCTGAAGCCGATAAAACGGATGAAAAAGATAGCATAACGTCAGTTAACGCCAGTCCTAAAAAGTCGCCGCCGAAGCAATTACGTTTATATCGACATGGGATAAAAATTAAGCTTCAAGGTCAATATTTTGAATTAAAAGATTACTTAACCCAATTAGAAAGTTTATCTTGGAAGTTTTTTTGGCAAGAATTTGATTATCAATTAAAAACGTATCCAGTGAGCGAACTTGAAATTGAAATCTATAGTTTAAGCACATCACAGGAGTTTATCGGTGTATAAAGTCATGTTCGTTTTATGCTTACTATTTGTGTCCAACTATGTAAATAGTCAGCAAACAGATCCAACCAGACCTTTTGGCGCGATAGCATCCGCCAATAGCAATGAAAAAAGTACCACTTTAGTTTTACAGTCAATTATCGAAAGCAATAATAAAAGAAAAGCAATTATCAATGGCCAGGTACTTAATGTTGGTGATAAATACAATGGCTTTAACTTGATTACAATTAGTAAGAATGGGGTGGTGTTAGATTCACCACAGGGTAGAATGGAATTATCATTATTTTCAGGTGTAATAGCGAACTCAAAATGAATAAAAAAATTACAAATAAAAAGCACCAAATGAAATTATTATGCTGCTCAGCGGTTATCGCACTCGTAGGTTGTCAGTCAGCGCCGAAACCACCAACGGATGTAACACAAGCATTAGATAAAGCCATTGCGCAAGCGGAACAACCAACCGCACCTAAGCCACTGCAAGCTTTACCAAACTCTGTTCGCCAAGAGCTTATGCAAAAAGAAATTCAACAAGCTCGTCATGGCCTATTGGCAGAAAAACGTTTAGAAATAGCCGCTAGCGGTGTGGCTGCAGATCAATTTTTTGCTGCAATAGTCGATGACTCGCCATACAGTATCGCCGTGCACCCAGAGGTAAGCGGCAACATCACACTGAATTTGAAAAATGTCACCCTAGATGAAACACTCGACGTAGTTGAATCACTTTATGGATATGATATTCGTCGAGAAGGGCGTGTAATTCAAGTTTATCCCGCAGGTATTCGTACCGAAACTATTCCTTTAGATTACTTGTACGTAAAACGCCGTGGTATTTCTAGTACCAGTATAAATTCAGGCGGTGTTTCTGAAAATGATCCAAACAGTAGTAACTCTAGCAACAATAACAACAGTAGCAACAACAATAATAATAGTGGCGGCAGTAGCAACGGACAAAATGGCAACAGTAATCAAAGCAGTAGTAGTGGTGTAAACATTTACACCGAAAATGAGTCGGACTTTTGGACTGAATTAAAAGAAACACTTACCGCCTTAGTTGGCGATGAGAATGGCCGCTCTGTTATTGTTTCTCCTCAAGCAGGCCTAGTAACTATTAAGGCGCTACCTGGTGAAATAGCCGCTGTTAAACGCTTTATTGAAAGCACCGAAGAGCACCTACGTCGTCAAGTTATTATTGAAGCGAAAATTATGGAAGTCACCTTAAATGATGATTACCAGCAAGGTGTTAAGTGGGACCAAGTATTAGGACACATTGAAAGTACAGATATTGGTTTTTCTACAACCGGTAATATTATTGGTAATACTATCTCTTCTGCAGTGGGCGGTGTTACAAGTTTGAGCTTTTTAAATAAAGACTTCAGCGGTGTGATCGACTTATTATCCACGCAGGGCAATGTTCAAGTACTTTCTAGCCCAAGAATTACGGCGACAAATAATCAAAAAGCTATTATTAAAGTGGGTGAAGATGAATATTTCGTTACCGATGTTTCTAGCACTACCACTACCGGCACCTCAACCACCACCACGCCAGAAATTGATTTGACCCCTTTCTTCTCTGGTATAGCCTTAGATGTAACGCCGCAAATTGATGCAAATGGTGAAGTTATTTTACACATTCACCCTTCAGTGACGATAACGGATGAGCAAACTAAAACTATTAGATTAAGCGACCAAGATATTATATTGCCACTAGCACAAAGTAGCGTCAGAGAGTCGGATACTATTATTCGCGCAAGATCAGGCGAAATTGTGGTTATTGGTGGTCTGATAGAAACACGCAAAGTTGATATAGAGTCTAAAACACCTTTCTTCGGTGATATTCCTATTATGGGGGCATTGTTCAAGAGCAAGAGTGAATCTGTTCAAAAGAAAGAACTCGTTATTTTGCTGAAGCCTGTTGTGATTGGCCATGATACTTGGAAAAATCAGTTACAAGATGCACGTGCATTGTTAAAGCAATGGTTTCCAGAAGATGCAGATGCAAGCACAAGCAATAATTAAGTTGTAACTTATGTATTTGTACCATTTTGGTTTAAGGGAACTCCCATTTACCCTGACCCCAAATACCAGTTTTTACTTGGGGTTAGAGTCTCACAATGAGGCTCTTGCGGTACTACTTACAGCGTTAAAAACAGGTGAAGGTTTTATCAAGGTTGTCGGTGAAGTCGGCACGGGTAAAACCTTGTTGTGTCGAAAGTTACTGAATGAAATTCCAGAGCACTTTGTCACTGCTTATATTCCAAATCCGTATTTGAAACCTGATGAATTACGACGTGCGGTAGCGGTTGAGTTAGGTGTAAAACAAGCCCAAAGCATGTCGCTACAACTGCTAACTCAACGTATTCAGCAAAGATTATTGGAATTACATATTAGAGGTCATTCTGTTGTGCTAATTCTTGATGAAGCACAAGCTTTACCTTCTGAAAGCCTTGAAGCATTAAGGTTGTTTACTAATCTTGAAACTGAAACTCGAAAATTATTACAAGTGGTTTTATTTGCTCAACCAGAATTAGATGAAAGATTAGCCGAAAAAGCGTTTAGGCAGTTAAAACAACGCATCACATTTTCTTATAAACTACGTGCAATGAACGCTCGTGAAGTTGATTATTATATTCAACATAGATTACAAGTTGCTGGTCATAAGGGCGTTAATTTGTTTAGCCATTCATTAGCCCATAAAGTCGCTAAAATCAGTGGTGGTATCCCTAGATTGGTTAATATTATTTGTCATAAAATGTTAATGCTGGGCTATGGTCAAGGTAGTTATGTATTGACCAAAAAGCATTTAAATTCTGCAATACAAGATACCGAAGGTTTGCAACTAAGCTCGTCGAAAAAGGTTTATTTATTTAGCCTGTTGCTCGTTGCAATTTTTGTTGGTTTGTACTTTTCATGGGATATTTTTGGGTTGCTAGTATGAGTGTAATAAACCAAATGTTAAAGGACTTAGACAAACGTCAAAGCGAACAACAAGATAATGCTAACGTTTCTGTGCCGGTAACAGTGAAAAATTCAACAACAAAAATTATACTGATTACTGTTGCTGTTATTGTAATCATAAATATTATTGGTATGTTCGGCTGGCAACTTTACAGTGAGAACACACAATTAAAATTACAGGCACAACAAAAAAAGGCATTTACCGTTCAGCCTAATACGACAATAGCTAAGTCAAATGTTGACACTAACGTTAATAAAGAGCCTGTACTTAAGCCTTCAAATCAGACAAAAACAACTGAGTCTGTAGTTGAAAGAAATCACAGTATACAAGTGATACCCGATACCATAGCAACTGAGATTAGTGACAAAAGTAATACCTTTGTCACTAAAAGCTCAAGCGAAGTAGCAAATGTAAAAAACTCAAATAACTCAAATTATTTAGAAGCCAAGATACTAGAAAAAGATGACACGGTTGTTATTGTAGCACCGCTTGAAACGATTAAAAAAGCTGTTCAACCTGAAAGCTTGAGTGTATCGATGCCAGTTAAAGTTAAATCTAGCTTAACCATTTCACGTACACAATTATCACCAAAAGCGTTAGCAGCCAATAAAATTTCTCAAGCTGAAAAAGCAATGGAACGCAATGATATTGCTAAAGCTGAGTCGTTATTTGAAGAAATATTAATGGTAATGCCAACTCATGAAACCGCGCGTAAACAACTTGCCGCTTTGTGGTATGGAAAAAAATATTATCAAGATGCAATTAACTTGTTGTCGCAAGGTATTGCCTTAGAGCCGCAAGCAGAGGAAATGCGCTTGATGAGTGCTAGGATTTACTATGAACAAGGTCAAGCAAGACCCGCATATAACATTTTAAAGCCAGTAAGTCGTAGTAATAGTTCAGAAGTACAAACGTTGTTAGCTAATGTGTCTGCAGAGTTAAACGAACACGAAGATGCCATTTTTGCATATCGCCAACTGATATCACTGCAACCAGACGTTGGTCGATGGTGGTTAGGTGTAGCAGTTTCATTAGATAGTCTTGGAAAGTTTGTACCTGCAAGAGATGCATACAAACAATCTATAGCACGTAATAATTTATCAACAAGTGCGATGCAGTTTGCTCAACAGCGCCTGATAGAGTTAGGAGAATAATATGGCAGCACCTAAATTAAAAATGCGTTTGGGCGATTTACTTGTTCACGAACACATTATTAGTAATGAACAACTTATGCAGGCGTTAAATAGCCAAAAAACCAGTGGTAGAAAGCTTGGCGATACCTTAATTGAGTTAGGGCATATTAGTGAACGTCAATTGTTAGAGTTTTTTGCCCAACAACTTGATGTACCATTTTTAGATATAAGTCAGCGCAGAATTTCTTCTGAAGTTGCTTTGTTATTACCTGAAGTTCACGCACGACGTTTGCGCGCTATTATTATTGAAGACCAAGGCGACTCTGTACTTATTGGTATGAGTGATCCGGCAGATTTAAGTGCACTCGATCAGCTTGAGCAGATGTTAGCGCCAAAACGTTTGAAACTTGCGGTTGTAATGGAATCGCAGCTTTTTAATGCCTTTGATGGTTTATATCGTCGTACTGCAGATATCGAATCTTTTGCTAGCCAACTTGAAGAAGAATACGATCAAAGTAGCGACTTTGATTTATCAAATAACTTTCTAGAAGAAGGTGGAGATGCAACGGTTGGGAAGTTATTACAATCAGTCTTCGAAGATGCTGTGCAAATGCGTGCATCTGATGTTCACATTGAACCAGACGAAAAAGCCTTACGTATTCGACAACGTATTGATGGTGTTTTACAAGAAAACATTTTAAAAGAGAATAAAATTGCCTCAGCGATGGTTTTACGCTTAAAACTGATGGCAGGTTTAGATATATCTGAGAAACGTTTACCTCAAGATGGCCGATTTAACTTGAAAATCAATGGTCATAATATTGATGTTCGTATGTCTACAATGCCCGTGCAATACGGTGAGTCTGTGGTTATGCGTTTGCTTGATCAGTCAGCAGGTTTATTGTCGTTAGACGAAACGGGTATGCCTGAACATTTTGTGAAACGTATTCGTCATCAAATATCACGCCCACATGGCATGGTGTTAGTTACAGGTCCTACCGGTAGTGGTAAAACAACCACCTTATATGCAGCATTAAGTGAACTTAATAAATCAACTAAGAAAATTATTACAGTTGAAGACCCTGTAGAGTATCGTTTACCACGAGTTAATCAGGTACAAATTAACAGTAAAATTAACCTCACCTTTTCTAGTGTTTTACGTACCGCTTTACGACAAGATCCAGACATTTTGATGGTAGGTGAAATGCGAGACAAAGAAACCGTAGAAATAGGTTTGCGAGGCGCATTAACCGGTCACTTAGTGTTATCAACGCTACATACAAATGACGCAATTACCAGTGCTTTGCGTCTATTAGATATGGGCGCAGCAGGTTTCTTAGTCGGGAGTTCATTGCGAGCAATTATTGCCCAACGATTGGTGCGTAAAGTGTGTGATAGCTGTCGCCAAGTTTATCAACCTGATGATCAAGAGTTGATGTGGTTATCAAATTTAGTTGATGAAGATGTTAAAGCAATTGAATTCAGTCATGGACGCGGTTGTCAAACATGTCAATACAGTGGTTATAAAGGCCGTATTGGTGTTTTTGAGTTATTAGAAATGAATGAGCCGATGATGGCCGCTTTAAAACGTGACGATACCGAGGCTTTCACTCAAGCCGCTAAACAACATCCTGAATTTAGACCTTTAGCATTAGCAGCATTTGACTATGCTAAGCTAGGAGTTACCAGTGTTGAAGAAGTACTTAGGTTAGTAGAAACCATTGACGTCACAGGATAAGCAATAACATTATGCCAGCATTTAATTATATTGGGCGAGATGCCAGCGGTACCCAAGTTAAAGGCACTATTGAAGCGGCAGACTCTACTATGGTTGCCGAGCAATTATCTCGTAAGCGCATTATTCCAATATCAATTGAAAGCGCCAGTAAAGCAACAGATGCTGTGGCTTCTCAAAATATCGACTTAAACGCTCTGCTTGGCTTTAATCAAGTAACACTTGATGATTTAATCGTTTTTTGTCGACAAATGTATGCTCTAGTTAAGTCAGGTGTGCCTATTTTAAGAGCCATTAAAGGTATGGCTGAATCGAGTACTTCAGTGAAGCTAAAGTCAGCATTAACTGATATTTCTTCACAGTTAGAAGGCGGTTTTCCGCTTTCAACTACCTTGCATAAACACCCGAAAATATTCACGCCTTTATTTGTCTCTTTGGTTCATGTGGGTGAAAACACGGGTAACCTTGATGATGCATTTTTAAAGCTTGCAGGCTATTTTGAGCGTGAACAAGAAACTCGTAAACGCATAAAAACAGCATTGCGCTACCCTAGTTTTGTTTTAATTGCGTTAGTCGCTGCTTTAGTTATTTTGAATATTTTTGTTATTCCAACTTTTGCTAATATGTTTAGCAAATTGGGCGCTGATTTACCTTGGGCGACAAAAATGTTGATTGGTAGCTCAAACTTTTTTCTAGATTATTGGCCTCATATGCTGATTGCTAGTGTTGTTGGTTATTTCTCTTTAAGAAACTACTTGAGAACACCCTCTGGTATGTACTTATGGGATAAAAGAAAATTAAAACTACCCGTTGTAGGCGGGGTAATAGAACGCTCTATTTTGTCACGATTTGCTCATAGCTTTGCTATTATCTTAAGGGCAGGTGTGCCAATGACCTCAGGATTGTCGCTTGTTGCTGATGCTGTCGATAATACCTATATGCGAGAAAAAATCATGGCCATGCGAGGCAGTATTGAAAGTGGTGAAAGTTTATTGCGCTCAGCGGTTACCAGTACATTATTCACCCCGTTAGTACTGCAAATGATTGCGGTTGGTGAAGAAACAGGCCGTGTAGATGAGTTGTTAGCAGAAGTTGGTGATTATTATGAACGAGAAGTTGATTATGAACTCAGTACATTAACTGCTAGAATTGAACCCATCATGATTGCGATTGTGGCCGCTATGGTACTTGTGTTAGCGCTGGGTATATTTAGCCCAATGTGGAATATGATGTCAGCATTTCAAGGTAAATAGTTATGTTTAATTCTTGTGGGAAAATATCATGACATCGCTACAAGTGGCCGAAAAAAGTGAGAAGTCGTTAACTGAAACGCTTGTTGTTGTGGTTTTAGTCGCTTCGTTAATGGCGAGTTTTATCTTTTATTTTTTTAAACAACAAGAGCAGTTAACACATGCTGGTTTTGAAACGTTAGCGCAAGTATTTTCAGCCAGAATTAATGGAATTCGTGCGCAATGGTTCATGGATCAAAAGCCTAATTACATCATAATTGAGAGTAGTAATATTCAGCCTGATGGAAGTCGTATGATAAAGGTGCCGATGAACAAAAAAGGCTGGATAGAGCCAGAAAATGAGCTATTGGTATGTCAGCAAATTTGGCAATTTGTTATGGAAGCACCTTTATTATATATGAAGCAACCTATTGGCGCTGTTTTGGTTGAACATAAAAATGAAGTTGTGCAATACTGTCAATACAGCTTGCCTAGTGGTGAATATTTCATTTATTATCAAAGTATTGGGAAAGTTAGTGAGGTTAAAATGGCATATTGAATTTCTCTGACCATAGAGTATTTTGCTATGTTAAACTTTTAAGGTGAAATAAAGTGACTAAGTAAGTGACTTCACTAGTATTTCGTTGTTAGAATCAAATTAATATAATTGTTAAGGGGTTGTTATGAATAAGCAGTCAGGTTTTACCCTCATAGAATTAGTTATTGTTGTGGTGATTTTAGGTTTTTTAGCGGTTACCGCTATTCCTAAGTTCCTCGATCTAACTGATCAAGCAAAGCAAGCTAACATTGAAGGCATGGCAGGTGGTTTTGCAACTGCAGTTTCATTAGCCCGAGCACAATGGGAGGCTGAAGGTCGCCCAAAGGATTCAAATAGTCAAAATTCGGTAGATTATGATGGTTCGATATTAGTTCTGACAACGGAAGCTACCGGTGTTCGTCCAGGGTATGTTGTATCTTCAGTTGCGGGTGGTGGCACTGGCGCTACATTAGGCGGTGACTTTACTTCAGCCAACTGTATTGATATTTGGCAAAATATTTTTCAACAACCACCTCGTATCACTAACGCTATAGCAACGTTGAATAGTGATAGTAGCATAGATTACTTATCTGCTAAATCAGGTACAGGCGCAACAACACTATGTCACTTTTATTTAAAGGAAACATTGAATAAAACCGGTAATAACTTTACTGACCCAGGCACAGCAACTACCACTGGTAATAGTTTTACTTACCAACCTGCAGATAGTTCGGTCGTTGTTTATATTAACAATAATTAATTTTATAAAATAAAGGTTTACGTTATGAAGAAGTTAACAAGTAATAATTTTAGTGCTCAAAAAGGTTTTACTTTAATAGAATTAGTCGTTGTGATCGTAATTTTAGGTATTCTTGCTGCAACAGCTGCGCCAAAATTTATCGATTTAACCGGTGATGCTAGACGTTCAGTTATGGAAGGTGTTCAAGGTAGCATTAATAGTGCGGTTAATTTAGCGCACGCAAAAGCGCTAGTTAGTAACCAAACGGGAGCTACAGGCTCAATTACAATTGGTTCTTTAAGTTATGCAATGGTGCATGGTTACCCTGCGGCACTTGCTAACAGCACTGACGGTTTAGGTGTTGGTAGCCTTCTTGAGCTAGATACTGATTCAGACATTGAGTTTACAGATGCCGCTCCATCTGTATTTACCCATAAAGGCACTGCAACGGGTGATGTTTGTACAATATCTTACGCTAACGCAGCAGGCTCAGAAACACCACCAGTAATTACAGCAACACTTACTGATTGTTAGAGTTTTAACTAATACTTAAAGGAGAGCTATGCTCTCCTTTTTTTTGCGCTAATGATTAGTAAAGTAAATGTCAGCCATTAATTGATACTTCCTGAATAAATTTTCCACATAGAAAAATGGAATATATTTTTAGATTAATTATGTCAATTAGATTAAGCTAACAACATAGTATTTATTGGTAAAGTTAAGCTAATTTAGCGTTACAGTAATTTAATTAAAGCAGTTAAAGGTACGTAGTATGAATTCCAAAGGGTTTACCTTAATCGAGTTAATTGTTGTTATCGTCATATTAGGCATTTTGGCTGCTACCGCAGTACCTAAGTTCATTAATTTGAAAGCGGAAGCGCAAACCGCGACATTGCAGGGCGTAAAAGCGACGATGCAAGGTGCGGCTGCTATGGTACATAGTAAATCTTTGGTTAAAGGGAACCAAAAGTTATCATTTACAACGATTAATATAGGCGACGGTAAAGGCACAAGTAGTGATGGAAAGTTATCTATTGTTTATGGTTACCCGTTCGCAAGTGAAACTAGCTGGAAACGGCTGATGGATATAGATGACAACTTTGCATACTTAACGGTGGATACCCAATTAGGCAGTACATTAATTATTTACCTAAAAGGTTCGCCTACGCCATCTAATTTCAGTGATCCTTGTATACTTTATTACAGAGTTGCCAATTTAAATACCCAGCCTCAATATACTTTAAACGAGTGTGTATAATTATAAGTAGCATATGAGGGACTATAGTGACAAACGCCAAATCAAATAATAGATTACTGATAACAAGGTATACTGGATTTTCGCTAATTGAACTGATTATTGTCATCTTAATCTTAGGGATTCTATCGGTTAATGTTGTACCTAAATTTCTTACTTCGAAAGGCTTTTCAGAATACGCTTATCGTAGTGATGTAGTCGCCAAACTGCGCTTAATTCAAACCAAAGCGATGCAGCAAACCAATAGTAGTTTCTGTCATACAGTTTTAGTTACGGCAACAAAACTTGGTGAACCTGATAATTGCACGACAACACCTAGTTTTTCTCCAACATGGCAAGACAGTGCGACAAAATTGCAAGTAGATAGCAATGACAATATTACCTTTTCCAATAATTTTACTAATAATAGTTTCTCATTCGACAGTATGGGGCGACCTTCTTGTGCTGCACCATGCATAATCACCATTATTGGTGAGCAAAGTATTAGTGTTCAGATAGAGTCAGAAGGCTATATTCATGCGCTCTAAGAAAAATTTATCTTCTGTATTTATTTCACTGGCTAGGTATTCACAGCAAGGTTTCACCTTGATTGAAACTATTGTCGGTATCGTAGTTTTATCTATTGCCTTTTCTATATTCACCACCTTAATTTACCCTTTAGCAAATCAAAGCGCTGAGCAAATACATCAGATTAAAGCTGCAGAACTTGGCCAATCAATGATTAATGAAATCTTGGGTAAAGCCTTTGATGAAAACTCAGAAATGTCAGGTGGTTTTTATCGCTGCGGTGAAGACCAAAATAATGATGGTGAAATTAAATCGACTGATGGTGAAACATGCTCAACAGTATTAGCTAATGAAGAGGGGGAGAAAGAGAGTTATTCGATGATGTAGATGACTATAATGGCTTAGCAATAATTGAAAGTTCGCTAGGAGATAGTGACTCGTTAGGCGACATGTATGTCGGTTATCAAGTTAAGGTCACTGTAATTAATGATAGTGACTATGATGGTGATAATGATGGTGCGGATAACAACTATACTGCTAAGCTTATTACGGTAACGATAACTACCCCACAAGATTTTAACTTTGTTTTTTCAGTTTATCGGGTGAACTTCTAATGCCTAAACTTCGTCGCTATCAACAAGGCTTTACTTTGGTAGAGTTAATTACGGTTATTGTAATTCTAGGTGTACTAGCGAGTAGTATTACTTCTTTTTTGCGTTTTGGTACTAAAAGCTATACTGATGCTGCCGATCGAGAAGCGTTAATATCTACGGCAAGGTTTGTTGTTGAACGGCTAAACCGTGAAGTAAGACATGCACTACCCAATAGCATTCGTACCATTGGCGATAATAATCAATGCCTAGAGTTTGTGCCGATAGATAAAAGCGTAATTTATTTGGATATTCCGGTAGCGCCTGAAACTCCAAGTAATAGTGTCGAAGTGGTTATGTTAGAAGATCCGCTTAATACATCAACTGAATATGTCGCCATTTATGCACTAAACAGCGATGATATTTATAACACTGCGCCTGGGGTAATTGAAGCTTTCTCTTCTGTGAATAACACGGGCGACAAACAAACACCTTCAACCATAACCTTTGCGAGTAACATATTGTTTAGTGCTGAATCTCCTACTAATCGTTTATACTTTATAGAATCGCCAGTAAGTTACTGTATTGAAAGTAATTCAGTTTTTCGTTATCAAGGTTACGGTTTTGGCAATTACGCAAGTAATGGTTTGCCCAATGTGGGTACCACAACCGCTCGTGTATTAATGGCCGAGCATATTGCCAATTTTTCAACTTCTGGCAATGTTGCGCCATTTAGTACTTTTCCTGCAACGTTACAAAGAAATGGCTTAGCACTCACTCGATTAAAGTTTGTACGTAACTTAGAGGAGGTTGTATTTAATAATGAGATACAAGTCCCCAATGTCCCATAAACGACCATTTAGAGCAGCTAATTTCCCATATCCTTCCCGACAGAAAGGTAGTGCATTAGTTATCGCTATTTTTATTATTATTGTATTGTCGGCGCTCGGTGCGGCTTTAGTGAATATGCTAGACTCAAGTCAAGAAGGTGTAGCCTATGAGGTTTTAGGTACGCGTGCTTATACTGCAGCGCAGAGTGGCTTACAGTGGCAATTATCTGAGGTTTTTCCTTTAGGTAGTGTCGCTATTACTTGTAAAAATCAAGCCGATATAAACAGTATAACGCCAACTTTTATAAATACTCAGGGCTTATCACAATGCAGTGTCAGTGTATCTTGTAGTGACTTTGAACTCGATAGTATTCGTTATTATTCCATTGTTAGTACTGGGCAATGTACCATCGATGGTGAAGTAACATCGAGAACCGTTGCCGTTGAAGCACGAAGCTTATAAAGACTACAAATATAAATTTGTAATTAGTCGACAGAATTTCCGACAATTTACCTAGATTAGTGTTGGATTATTTTACACTATTATAAAGATGATATTTCAGTAAACTCTAATGCCATTGATTTATAGATGTTTTTAATTGTTGGCTTGTTTTTTGCTTTTAATTATTTATAAGTTAATATAGATTAGCTGTATTACTGCTGTTTTTCATTAGTTGAGGCTTTATAATGATTAAGTTTACATTGAAATTACTATTCCCATTATTATTGTTGATTAGCAACTCTGCAATTGCTGGGTTAATTACCACTGATTTGACTAGAGATACCTACATAACATATAAGGGTTATGATTGGACATGGGCATCTACTATAAATACTACTCTATACTCAGATAGTGCATTCGGTGAGGAAGAAGACCCTGAAGAGAATACGTTTAAAGATGCCGATTTTCACGCCGGTTGGATGGTAATAGTTGGCATCGAGTTGGAAGGGTTATTTGGGGAATTGAAATTAACAAATTTTACAAAAACCAATGGCGACTTTATTCATTCATTATCTTATTGGAATTCAATTTATACAGAGGTTTTTGCTGGAGGCTTTGCTTATCGTATAGGTGCAAAAAATGATGAAAAAGATTCTGAAACAAGAACTTATGATACATTCTATGTTCGTTCGTCAGTAGCACAAGCTCCTGCTGTTGTTCCTGAACCAACAACATTATTTATATTCGGCGCAGGCCTTTTAGGTTTTGCACTTCGTAAGCGAAAAATAAAGTAACTTAACAACACATGTACCAAACCCGCTAACTGCGGGTTTTTTTTGCGCTATGATTTAATCAACACTTCGATTGTTTAACAGATACTCTATAAAAATAAAGTATCGGTTCTGTCTAATCTATTGTTAATTCGATAAAATTACGGTTAACTAACTAGGTAAAGCTTTATCATTCCTGACTTTATAAACTGTGGTAGGATTGTATAAACAATATATAGTAGTTTTTGTAAATAAAAACAGTAGCGTAAAGGTCGGTATTATGAGTTTTTCAAAGTGGTTCATTACTTTCATTATCACTGTTATTTCAGTTTATTCTAACCCACTTTTGGCTGCACTATGCCCAGCTGTATTCCCCGATGTTATTGCCACTCACGGCAATAAAGAAAAAAATAGTAACATTACTTTTGGTCGAGCAGCACAAGTCAAAAACAACCCTGATACAGTATTAACCACTCGCGCAATACAGTTCACGGCTACACCTCTTCTTCCTACTTGTGATAGTGCTGAGTGTTCTGCATCTAATAGTTCTTCGGCGTTATCGGAGCCTGAGTTTGATAATAATAAAAGTTCACAAGATGTTACCGTTACTGACGGCGGTTCAATTACTTTTGGTCTTTTAGGTGTTAATGAATATCGTGAAGTAAACATCAATATCATTGACACAAATGCCGATCCCAAACCTGTCCCCAATTTTGCGACATTAAATTTTGGTAACGATTTCGACACTTACCATTTTAAAAAATTTAATTTAGGGGTTAATACCACGCTAAATCTCATGGCTGGTAAAAGTTACTTTTTTGAAGAAATGACAATTCAGGAAGCCACAACAATAAATGTTGTAGGCCAGGGTACAGCGATAGTTTACATTAAAAAAAAGCTGACTTTTCCCGCAGATACACAAGTTAACTCACCCATTAAGGCCAGTGGTGACGTAACTAAATTAGTGATGCATGTTGATGATGATCTTATACTTAAAAGTGGTGTGACTTTTTCTGGGGCGCTTTACGCCAAAGATATTACTTTTACCGCGGCAAGCTTTTTATACGGTGTTTCAGCAGGCGAGAAAGTTATTATCGAAGAGGGGTCGTTACTTACTTACGATGCTAGAGTTTTTGATGCTGAGTTTGGTCGAGTTTGTGGACCAGAAGATAATACAGTTGCCCCCATTGCAAACTATAAGTTCGACGAAAAAGAATATGCTGATGTAAACGGAGAAGTTAAAAATAGTATCGGATCATTTCACGGCAGGGCTAAATTTTCTCAACCTGTGGAGGGGAAGGTTTGTCGGGCAATCGATTTGTCGACCACAGGTACAAGTGATTACGTAGTACTTGATGAAGCGGTTTTAGATGGACGCACTGAATTCAGTATTTCACTCTGGGCTAAAACTGCAAAAACAGGCTCGCAAAGTATACTTTCAGGCGCAACTTCAGGCAGTCACAATGAACTGCTTATGTGGTTTACGAATGCCACAAGCTTTAGACCTTATTTGCAAGATCAACAAAATGGCTCCTTATCTATTTCATCTATTGCCGGCGACACTTGGCGTCATTTAGTTTGGACACAAGGCAATGATAAAAGTTGTTTGTTTATCGATAAAGTTGCACAAGGGTGTTTAAACCAAACCACAACAAGAGTTGATATTACGAGTTTGATTCTAGGACAAGAGCAAGATAGTGTTGGAGGCAGGTTTTCGGCTTCTCAGGCCTTTAATGGCTTATTAGACGAAATAGTGATATTTGACCAAGTCATTGAGCAGAGCCAAATTGATCAAATATATGAATATCAGAACAATGGCTTGGGCCTTGATGGTGAACCTATCTCTTGTGGTGCTAACTTACTGCTTCAGTACTCAATGGAGGAAACATCATGGAATGGTAATGCAGGCGAAGTGATTGATGAAACAGGAAACTTTAATACTCAAGGTATCAATGGCGTAACTACCGCTAAAAGCACACCAGCGTTAACGGGAAATCCAGGTACTTGTGGTTATGGTAACTTCGATGGTTTTGATGATTACATTCAGATTGATGATGACCCTAAATTAGATTTACAAAAAGAGCTAAGTATTAGCGTTTGGATTAACCCCAAATCGCTACCTACCACAGGTTTGAAAACGATTATTTCTAAAGACGAAAATTATGAGTTTCATTTGAATCCTGCTGGTGAGATTAATTGGTGGTGGCAAACACAATCGTTTTCTACTTCTGGAGCAGGTATTACTCCAGGCAATTGGTATCACGTTGCTATAACCTACGAAAGTGGTAAACAAGTGATATATATTAATGGTGTTGAAAAAGGTTCTAGAACGTTCACCGGAGACTTGATTTTAAACAACGACCCCTTGCAGATTGGTCAAGATCAAGGTATTGCGACTCGATTTTTTTCCGGCTTTATTGATGAAGTTTACCTCTTCGATGGTGCACTCTCGGCAGATGAAATTAATACTATTTATAACAAACGTCACGCATGTGCTGAACCCATTATTCATCATTATGAAATAGTGCATGACGGAAACGGCTTAACTTGTGCTGCTGAAGTCATTACCATTAAAGCTTGTACCAATAGTGACTGTACAATTGAAAGTACAGAGTCTGTAAGCTTAAACTTTAATATTACTAGTCCAACAACTGGCACTACAACAAAAGCTACCCCCACCTTCACGGGGAGTACAACTGTTAATTTAAGTTATACCACCCCAGAAACTATCACTTTATCGATTGATGACGCTAGCATAGCAGCAAGCAATAGCGTTGAGTGTTCTGGTTTTGGTGCTAGTTGTGAAATGACCTTTGCTGATGCAGGTTTTAGATTTCTTTATGATGACACTAATAGTGAAACGATAGGTCATCAAACTGCCGCCGTAAACTTTAAAGAAGTATTAAAGTTACAAGCGGTTAAAAGTAATAACGGTGTTTGTGAAGGTGTTTTTAGCGGTAATGTGACTATTGGTTTGTCTCAACAAAATATGACTCCAGACTTGGCTTTTAATGCCGGTTTAGCATTTCAAACCGGTGGTGTTGATATCGCAAAACATCCGCAGTTTACAGACAATGTTACCTTAGATTTTGGTAATGATAGTATTGCAATTATCCCTTCGCCTACCTACTTAGATGCGGGTAAAATTCGCTTAAATGCTAGGTACGCTAGTGGCGATATTGCTATTGTTGGTAGCTCTAATGATTTTTGGGTAAAGCCAGCAAGCTTTGAAATTACGGCCACGCATTTAAGTACGGTATTAAATGGCAGTACTGCGTTAAGTACCACAACGCATAAAGCCGGAGATAATTTCAATTTTAGCGTTAAGGCACTTAATTTTTCCGGCCAAACAACACAAAATTATAGACAATCTGACGGACAATTACAGCTCAAAGTATCTCGTGCAGCACCGGTATTAAATACTACCGTAGATGGGATATTTACCTATTCTGCAGGTCAGAATCGTACTACTTCAACCAATGCTAACTTTCAGGACGCTACTTTAACTAGCTTTACCGAGGGCGAAAAAGGCGTGTCAGCTTTTAATGCTGCGAAATATAATGAAGTTGGAATTATTAATGTAGATATCCAAGATGTTAATTATGGTGGTCTAGGCAATACAGATGGCTTAGTGTCAGCTCAAGATGTAACCATTGGACGCTTTACCCCCGCTTATTTTAAACAAAGTGTTAACGAAGATCATAAAGGAAAACTAGACAATTTTCACAGTTCAATAGGAACTTGTGCTATTTCTGACTGGGCATATACTGGCCAAAGAACAAACGATAATAAAGGCACTATTACTTACAGTATTGAACCTAAAATAACCATTACGGCCTATAATTCGAATAATGAAATAACCAAGAACTATACCTTGGGTGAGCCTGAAAACTTTATGAAGTTGGTTGCTAGTGGTGTTGATATTACCGCCCCTACGAATGACGCTACACAACAAGTTGTGGGCAGCCTTGCTGGTAATGCTGTTACCATAACTTCGGAGATGGAAACCGGCACTTTAAGTGCGAGTATTGGTGACGAAGGCGAATTTATTGCAGGCGATTGGCTTTACACATTTTCTAATAACGACCATTTTAGTTATGATCATAACGATACGAGTTTATTAGTGCCTTTTGGTGCAAAAATTCCGTTAGTTACAGCACAGGTTGAAGACAGTGACGGGATCTTATTAAGTAATGACACAGATGCAACGGAAGAGTTACTGATAGACGGTGTAGAAATTCGTTTTGCTCGCATGGTGCTTGAAAACTCTTACGGCTCAGAAAAAACTAAGTTACGAGCACCGTTAAATATTGAAGTTTATGATGGCGCTAATTTTATCACTCATACCGATGAATCTTGTTTGTCTACACTTATAGGTGACAAAAAAGCTGGAGCTAAATATTCTGGCAATATGAACCTATGGGATTACCGTTTAATCGACATTGATACCGATGCTATTCAGGTTGGTGATACCTCAGCAAATGTTTCAGGTATTTTTGACCAAGGAATTCAGACACAGTTAGTGTTTAGCAGTCCAGATAAGCAAGGTATGCTTGAATGGGAATATGAGGTACCTAACTGGTTCAAATTTAAATGGAATGATGTAGATGCAGATAATGATGGTAATTTTTATGATGATAACCCTAGTGCTTTATTAAGCTTCGGAATTTATCGAGGAAACGATCGAATTATATCATGGCGAGAAGTCGCTAATTAGGTATGAATGTTGAGTCTTTTGAACATATCAGCATTTGTTTTCGCACATAAATCAAACCTTGGCTTAATCAATAGCAAAATATCTTAAAATTTAGTGAAATTTTTGTCATTGTAATAACACAAGTACTATAGTCTGCGGTATGATAGCGTGTTAATAGTACAAAGTATCATTTGTAAGCTAAACTAGGCTTGCAAATTCAGCACAATTATATTCTGGCAGTATGTTGCCTAGGTAATGTTTAAAGGACATTTCGACAATATGTTTAAGAAATTACGCGGCATGTTTTCTAACGATTTATCAATCGACTTAGGAACCGCAAACACCCTGATTTATGTAAAAGACCAAGGCATTGTTTTAGATGAGCCTTCTGTTGTTGCTATTCGTCAAGATCGTTCAGGTGGCTCTAAAAGTGTTGCCGCTGTAGGTACTGCTGCCAAACAAATGTTAGGCCGTACACCTGGAAATATTGAAGCGATTCGTCCAATGAAAGACGGTGTTATCGCTAACTTTTTTGTCACTGAAAAAATGTTGCAGTACTTTATTAAACAAGTACACAGTAATAACTTTTTACGACCTAGCCCACGCGTTTTAGTTTGTGTTCCTTGCGGATCTACGCAAGTAGAGCGACGTGCGATTCGTGAATCAGCCTTAGGTGCTGGCGCACGTGAAGTGTATTTGATAGATGAGCCTATGGCTGCAGCAATTGGTGCAGGTATGCCCGTCTCAGAAGCAACCGGCTCAATGGTAGTTGATATTGGTGGTGGTACGACTGAAGTTGGTATTATTTCACTAAATGGTGTGGTGTATTCTTCTTCAGTGCGCATTGGTGGTGATAAGTTTGACGATGCCATCATCAATTACGTGCGTCGTAACTTCGGCAGCTTAATTGGTGAAGCAACTGCTGAACGTATTAAACATGAAATTGGCTCTGCATACCCTGGCGAAGAAGTTATAGAAATCGAAGTACGTGGTCGAAATTTAGCTGAAGGTGTACCGCGCAGTTTCACTTTGAACAGCAATGAGATTTTAGAAGCTTTACAAGAGCCGTTAACCGGTATCGTCAGTGCCATTATGGTGGCATTAGAGCAATCTCCTCCAGAGTTAGCGTCTGATATTTCAGAACGCGGTATGATCCTTACTGGTGGTGGTGCTTTACTTAAAGGTTTAGACCGTTTGCTTATGGAAGAAACTGGTATTCCTGTTGTTGTTGCTGATGATCCATTAACGTGTGTAGCGCGTGGTGGTGGTAAAGCGATTGAAATGATTGATATGCACGGTGGCGATTTATTCTCATACGAATAAAAACTAAATTAGCATTTATACAAGTTTAATTTATGAATCCTATATTTAAGCATGGACCGTCCCCGCAGCACCGACTTATTTTGGTGCTGCTTTGTTCTGCAGCATTAATATTTTTTGACCATAAAATGAATAGCTTCGAGTCCGCTCGAGGCTTTTTGCAATCTATGGTGAGCCCTTTACAATATTTAGCCACAGCGCCTAAACAAATGATGAATTGGGCGGCAGAAAATATTGTTACTCGTCGTCAACTCATTGATGATAACGAACAATACAAAATCAACGAATTAGTCTTTCATGAACAGGCACTACAATTAGATATTGTAAAGCGTGAAAACAATCGATTAAGAGCGTTGCTTGCTTCGCCCGTTCGCAGTGATGCTAAAAAAATGGTCGCTGAAATTCTTGCGGTTGATAGTGACCCGTATACACATCAAGTGGTTATAAATCGTGGTGCAAACGATGGTGTTTACGAAGGCCAAGCAGTTATTGATGATGAAGGTGTTGTTGGTCAAATATTGCATGTTGGCACCACGAGTAGTCGTGTACTGTTAATTACTGATGTTACTCACGCGGTGCCCGTAAGAATTAGCCGCAACGGCTTACGGCTTATTGCTAGCGGTGTTGGCGTGATAGACCGCTTGACGCATAATCACGTGCCGCACAGTAGTGATATACGTATAGGCGACATATTAGTAACTTCAGGTTTAGGCAGTAAGTTCCCAGAAGGTTACCCTGTAGCTAAAGTATCTGCTGTTATTCAAGATGAGTCTCGTGCATTCTCTCAAATTCAAAGTCAACCCGTTGCTAAGATCGACCGCTTACGCTATGTATTATTGTTATGGCCAGAACAACCTAATGAACAGCAGCCACAAGTAACGGAAAGTTTGCCAGATAAAAAGGCAGAAAATAAATGACCATAGCAAGTCGCTTGATTATTCTTTTGACCTTTTTGGTGGCATTAATGGCAAGCATTATGCCGTTACCTTTAAGTGTTGATGCTTTTCGCCCTGATTGGGTGTTAGTAGTGTTATTGTATTGGTGTTTGGCACTACCCTCGCGTGTTAATGTTATTTCTGCTTGGGTTATGGGCTTTATTCTTGATGTTTTATTAGGCTCCACCTTAGGTGTTCATGCCGGCGCAATGGCAATTTCTGTTTATATTGTCGCGGGTAACTTTCAAAAAATACGTAATTTTTCAGTATGGCAACAAGCATTGATTGTTGGTGTGTTATCAGCGTTATATCACTTAATTGTTTTCTGGCTTCAACGTTTTTTAACCGACGCGGTATTTTTACCGAGTTATTTATACCCTGTATTCACGACAATAATCCTTTGGCCCTGGGCTTTTTTACTGTTACGTAAAATAAGACGAAATTTTCGAATAAAATAACATGTCTACTACTTTGATTTTAGCGTCGCAATCACCGCGTCGAAAAGAACTACTTGAACAACTCGGTTATCATTTTACTTGCTTACCCGCTGATATTGATGAAAGTGTCTTGGCGCAAGAAAACCCTGAGCAATATGTCTCTCGTTTAGCCATTGAAAAAGCGCGTGTGATTGCCAAGCAATATGATGAAAGTGTTGTGGTGCTCGGCTCAGATACCAGCGTAGTATTTGGTACTCATATATTAGGCAAACCCGCTTCGCTTGATGAATGTATCGCTATACTTAGTATGTTATCAGGTCAAACGCATCAGGTTATTACTGCTGTAGCCGTTGTAAAAGGTGAACGTACTGAGGTTTTTGTTGTCAGAACTGAAGTAGATTTTAAAGTGCTCACCGAACAAGAAATAAGTCGATATTGGCACACAGGGGAGCCGCAAGACAAAGCCGGTGCTTATGGTATTCAAGGAGTAGCTGGGCAGTTTGTTAAGCAAATTCGCGGGAGTTACTCAGCCGTTGTTGGCTTGCCTTTATATGAAACTTCACAATTATTGTCGTTATTCGGCGTACATTCTTCAATAACAAAAGATTAAACAGGAAGCGAAATGAGCGGTGAATTACTTATCAATGTTACACCAAGCGAAACAAGGGTAGCATTAATCGAAAATGGTTCACTGCAAGAGGTTCATATAGAACGAGAAGCCCGTAGAGGACTCGTTGGTAATATTTATCTCGGCAAAATCATTCGTGTTCTACCGGGTATGCAAGCCGCTTTTGTTGACATAAATTTAGGTAAGGCTGCTTTCTTACACGCCTCAGACATCAATTCTAAATTAATATTAAATGACGATAACAGCAGCGATCAGGTACCAGATATTCGAAACTTGGTACATGAAGGGCAGTATATTGTTGTGCAGGTTGTTAAAGATCCCCTTGGCACTAAAGGGGCACGATTAACAACAGATATTACCATTGCAGCAAGGTATTTGGTTTTAATGCCTGATGCTAGCCATGCTGGTATATCTCAACGTATAGAAGATCCTGCAGAAAGAAATCGCCTGAAATCAATCGTTACCCCTTATTGTGGTAAAGATCATGGTTTCATTGTAAGAACGGCGGCTGAAGGTGCTGGTAAAGATGAACTAGAACACGATGCAGAGTTTCTTCGCCGTGTTTGGGCAAAAGTAGTTGAGCGAAAAGAGCGTAAACAAACTAAAGATCCTATCTATCAAGATTTATCTTTAGCATTTCGCATGTTACGAGACTTTGTCGGGGTGTCGCTTGAGCGTATTCGAGTCGATTCAAAACTCACATATGAGCAATTAGTTGAGTTTACCACTGAGTTTGTACCCAATTTAACCTCGGTACTGGAATATTACCCCGGAGAGCGTCCCATTTTTGACTTATTCGATGTTGAAAGTGAAATCCAGCGCTCTTTACACCGTAAAATTGAATTAAAGTCAGGTGGTTCGCTGATCATAGATCAAACCGAAGCTATGACCACTATTGATATAAACACCGGCGCTTTTGTCGGGCATCGAAATTTAGAAGAAACTATTTTTAATACCAACATTGAAGCAACACAAGCTATTGCTCGTCAGCTTAGGTTAAGAAACCTTGGTGGTATTATTATTGTTGATTTTATTGATATGCATGACAAAGAACACCAACGCCGTGTTTTACATAGTTTAGATGTCGCTATGGCAAAAGATAACGTGAAATACAGTTTGTCAGGGTTTTCGGCACTAGGTCTAGTTGAAATGACCCGCAAACGTACGCGTGAGAGCTTAGAGCATATTTTATGTGGTGAATGTGATGTTTGTCATGGTCGCGGTTACATGAAAACAGTAGAAACTGTTTGTTTTGAAATTTTACGTGAAATTGTCCGCGTTAACCGTGCTTATGATGCAGATAAATTTATTGTTTATACTTCTTCTTCGGTAAGTGAGTCATTAGAGAATGATGAGTATCACAACCTTGCCGAGCTTGAAGTCTTTATCGGTAAGCAAATTAAAGTGCAAACAGAAAGCATGTATAATCAAGAGCAGTTTGATGTGGTGATGATGTAGCTATAACTGAAATGCAGGCGCTGTAATCAAGTAAATTTAAAGTTGAGTAAAGGTTTGGCTAAAACGTAATGAGTGTTTCCGCGGTTCTAAATAGATGGCTTAAACGTCTGTATAAACTACTAGCAATTTTGTTAGTAGCTTTTGCCGTGTTAATTAGCGCCTTACGATTATTTTTACCCTATGCTCACAACTATCGCCAAAATGTCGAAGATTTTATTAATAATACTTACAACAGTAATATTTCGATTGGCACATTAGCGATGGGCTGGGGTAAATCGGGTCCAACGTTAATCAGTAATCAAGTTGAGCTTTTAGCGGGTGATAATAGCCAAATATATATTGATAGTTTAGCTGTTGAGTTAAATTTTTGGCGCAGCATACGAACCGGGCAATGGGTCACAAAAGACTTTGTAATTTCGGGTGCAGAGTTTGAATTCGAACAAGTTGCCTTAGCGAGTTCTGAAGATAATCTTGCTAGTGATAACACAAATGAAGTTAGTTTAGTTGATTCACTTTCTTCCATATTTCTAAAGCAAATATCTCGTTTTTCTATTCGCGATAGTCATGTGCTTTATCACACAACTACCGGCACTCGTGCTTTTACCATTAATGAAATGTTTTGGGTCAATAAGAATAACCGCCATCGAGCAAACGGCAGTGTTATGGTTGATGGGCTAAGCTCAAATAACTTAAAAGTATTATTAGATTTTAAAGGTCCAAGGTTCGATAAACTAAGCGGACAAGCTTACCTTGAAGCCAATGAAATCGACATTACTCCTTGGCTAGGAAGCTTTTTGGCCATCAAAGATGCCAATACACATTCAGCTATTAACTTTAATGCATGGTTAACTTTAACCGCAGGAAAACCTGACTTGGTCCAGTTTTCTTTAGGTAAAAATGAAATTATTTGGCAGCATAAAAGTAAGGCACAAACTTTTGAGATTGTTGGTGGTGATATTCAAATAAAAACACTAGACCAATTAGTTTATAACATTGCCACATCGGCTATAACAATCAAAAGAAACGGTGTGAAAACCAATAAATTATCATTAATTGCAGATGTAAATGGCGAGTTTATTAATGGCCATATTAATGCCATAGAATTAGCCAGCTTTGCCGGTGTATCACCGCTATTATCTGACAATGTTGGTCTTGAAAAACTATTATTTGATCTCGATGCAGTTGGCCGAGTAGAAGACATTTACTTTCGTAGCAACCCCAATAATAAAGCTATAACCGCAACTTTTAGCGATGTAGATAGTCATTTCAGTCAAGGTATTCCGGGTCTAGACAATGTGAGTGGCGAGTTGATTTATGCTAATAATCAACTGCAAATATCGCTTAATGCTATTGACGGTGCTCTACATTTTGATAAACATTTCAAATACCCTATCCCATATACGCATTTAAGTAGTTTGATCAATGCTAAATTTCTTGACGATAGCTGGCAACTTTCGGTTGAAAATATTGCCTTTAACTCTTCACAAATAAGTTTAAAAGCAGATCTAAACGTTAATAGTGTCGTAGATCAGCCAACTACCATGGCATTGTTAGCCAGTGTTAGTCATGGCGATGCCAAATTTGCCGAATATTTTTACCCTCATTTATTAATGGGGGATAGCTTAGTTAACTACCTCAATGGCGCTATTATTGACGGGGAAATTAATCAAGCATTGGTCTTATTTAATGGGCCGTTGCAAAGTTTTCCATTTAATAATAATGAAGGTATCTTTGTTGTTGATGCCGAGTTAGCGCAAAGCACATTTAAGTTTGATCCACAGTGGCCAGCGATAGAAAACTTTGCCGCAAACCTTAACTTTACTAATAATAGTATGCTGATTACGGGACGAGAGGGTACGTTATCAGGTATTGATGTTACCGGTGTTGAAGCGGCAATTGCTGACTTATCTGGTGAAGGAGTGTTGACTGTTGATGCTAGTTTTACCCAAACACAGCCGGAATTAGTTACGCAATTAATGAACGCAAGCCCGATGCAGGATTCGGTTGGTGTTACCTTAGAACAAGTTATTATTTCAGCACCTATTGATGGTGACTTTTCATTAATATTACCCTTAGCTACCCCCGAAGATGTTATTGCTAAAGGCCATGTTAAGTTTAAAAATAATAGTGTGGCACTGCAAACGCCAGCAATGGACTTTAAGCGAGTTAATGGTCGATTAGATTATTATAATGATGTGATAACCGCCAAAGGTGTAAAGCTTGATTGGCGTGGTATGCCAATGACAATTAATGTGGAAGCGAAGCAAAAAGCTGAACTTTATAGCGTTAACATAGAAACGCTAGGTCAGTGGGAAAGTAAACACTGGCAAGCACAATTACCCAATGAATTAGTTAAATATGCCGATGGTAAAGTGGCTTGGAAAGGGATGCTTGAGCTTGAATTCATCGGTGATCAATGTTTTTACGATTACCAAATTAATACCGACTTACATAATATAGCGCTAGCTATTCCTGCACCATTTACCAAAGAAGCTGAACAACAGCTTGCGGTGAGTATTCATGCCTTTGGAGATGAAAAAAATAGTACCATAAAGGCAGATGTAGGCAAGAATATTAACTTTTATGGCTTAATAGACCATCAACAAACACGTTTTTCATTAGCGCATTTAGTGTTGGGTAATCAACAGTCTTGGATGCCGACGCAAGGCTTTCATATAACGGCGGATCTTGCGGATGCCAATTACCAAGAATGGCAGCCATTAGTATTAGATATTATAGCTGGAATAGAGTCAGCAACAACGGACTTAACTGATAATGTAGCTGATAACTTAGCACCGGCTAAAGTCAGTGAACCTGGTTTGTTATCTGTACCTGAAAAAATACACGGGCAATTGAGTAATTTAGATGTTTATGGTCAAAACTTTCAGCAAGTAAGCTTTGATTTTACCCCTGAGCCAAATGGCTGGTTACTTAACCTTAATGCGAAAGAGCTAAGAGGTACTGCTATGTTTTACCCTGATTGGCTTGAGCAGGGTATCGATATTAATGCTGATTTTATTCATTTAAAAAGTATACAACCTCAGTTAGAACCATCAGAAAACATTGATGATTTAGTAAAACAGAATGTACTTGTAACACAAGCTAACAGTGACGCTATAGTCAATGATTCACCAACACAGCATGTTGGTAAGCAAAATGAAAAAATTAAACAAAGCCAACAAGAACAAGCTGAAGTTCAGGCTGTTGATACAGCACAGCAGAAAATAATATCAGCTATCAACCATGAAAGTAATGCTGAAATATTTACAGTGTTTCCTGCATTAAAAGTAAAGTGTACTAGTTGTAAATATGATAATTATGACTTTGGTGAGGTCAACTTTACTATTGCGCGAGAAAACCAGAACACACTACTGCTGAATAATTTTATTGCTAAAAGAGGGGAAAACAACCTTACTTTTGATGCAAAGTGGCAACAAATAAATGATAGTTCAACCACTTCAATAATGGGCAGTTTATCAACAAATAATGTAGCGCGAGAAATTGAAAACATCGGTCTTGTTTCTATTATTAAAGACAGTGGCGTGAAAATGGATTATGACCTTGTTTGGCAAGGCGGTCCGCATGACTTTACAATGGCAACTCTAAACGGAGATTTATCAACAACATTTGATGATGGTTATTTAGCTGATGTTGATGATAAAGGTGTACGTATTTTCTCTTTCTTAAGTTTACAGTCATTGGTACGTAAATTAAGTTTCGATTTTAGAGATATTTTTAGTGACGGTATGTTTTATAGTGAACTTAAAGGTAATTTTACTTTAAAAGATGGCGTAGCTTATACCGATAATGTGGTTATGAAAGGTACGGCTGGGGACTTAAGTATTGTTGGGAATACAAATTTAAATAGTGGTGGGCTAGACTATCGAATGACTTATAAGCCTAATTTGACCTCAAGCTTACCGGTATTAGCGTGGATTGCGACTTTAAATCCCGTTACTTTTTTAGCGGGTGTTGCACTAGATGAAGTGATCACTTCTACGGTCATTGCTGAAATAAATTTCGAAGTAACAGGTAATCTCGATGAACCTTTATTTAAGCAAGTAAGTCGAAAAAATAAAAACATTAGTGTTGGTCGTTCATCGCCCCTAAAATAGTTGATAGCTTGCCAGAAAGTACTGCTGACGGCACCAATGTAGAAAAGTCAGCAAAGCCAAAGTCTAAAGGAGATAACATTGATGGGTCTTGAATATGGCAGATAAAATAAAGCAAATTTGTGCGATCCAAATGACTTCAGGTACTAATGTTGATGATAATATTAGTGATATTGAGCAACAGTTATTAACACTAGAACAGACACAGCAACAATTAGTTTTATTACCCGAGTGTTGCTTATTTTTTGGTGGTAAAGATCAAGAACAACTGACATTAGCGAAAGCAAATAAAGATAGTCATGGTTTGAAGGCAAAACTTGCGGCGCTAGCAAAAAAATATAATGTTTTTTTAGTCGCTGGTAGTATTCCTGTGTTATCAAAATTTCCAGATAAGTTTACCAATAGTTGTTTTGTTTTTTCTCCTGATGGAGAAACCCTCGGTGACTATGATAAAATTCACCTTTTTGATGTTGCAGTAGAAGATAACGAAAAAAATTACTTTGAATCACGTTACGCGAAAGCCGGTGATCATATTAGCGTGGTTGATGTTGCCGGTATTAACGTAGGTTTATCGATTTGTTATGATCTGCGCTTTCCTGAACTTTTTAGGCAATTATGCCAGCAAGGCGCGAAAATTATTACCGTACCCAGTGCTTTTACACGTGTAACGGGAGCCGCACACTGGCAAACACTATTACAAGCCCGTGCGATTGAAAATCAGGTCTATATTATTGCTGCTGACCAAGAAGGTGTGCATTCAAATGGCCGTGAAACTTGGGGCCACAGTATGATCATTAGCCCGTGGGGCGAAATACTGACTCAGCTAGATACTGGTAAAGGTATCATTTGTGCTGAATACCAAGAAGAAGAATTAAACAAGGTGCGTAAAGCTATGCCTGTTAACACTCATAATCGTTTTAAAAATAAGTTGATGTCGTATGAATAATGTTGAGACTGAGCTCTTAGCCAATAGTAAAATTGATGAAAGTATGCTGATGGACACTTTGGATAACATCTTCCAACGTAAAATTGATTTGGCCGATTTATACTTTCAATCTAGTAGTCATGAATCGTGGATGTTAGAAGACGGTATAGTCAAAGAAGGTTCTTATAATATTGAACGTGGTGTGGGTGTGCGCGCTATATCAGGTGAGAAAACTGGTTTTGCTTACTCTGATGATATTTCCCCTGCGGCGTTAAAAAAAGCTGCAGATGCTGCTAAAGGTATAGCTATTGCTGAAAAATCTGCACGTGTACAGGTTTTTGATGGCAAGCAAATGCAAAAAAATCCAATGCTTTATAAAGCGTTGGACCCGCTAGCAAGTTTACCTCAAGAACAAAAAATTACGCTATTGCACGAAGTAGAAGCACATGCTCGTAGTGTCGATAAACGTGTTAAACAAGTGATTGTAAGTTTGTCAGGTGTTTATGAAAAAATATTAGTCGCTGCCAGTGATGGAACTTATGCGACCGATATTCGTCCATTAGTGCGACTAAATTGTTCGGTGTTAGTCGAAGAAAATGGTAAGCGAGAACGTGCCAGCTCTGGCGGCGGCGCACGTACAGACTATAGCTATTTTTTTGAGTTAGAAAATAATAAGCCGCGTTACTTAGCTTATGCAGAAGAAGCGGTAAGACAAGCTTTAGTTAACCTTGTTGCTATTGACTCACCCGCGGGTTCATTTCCTGTTGTACTTGGCGCAGGTTGGCCAGGCGTTTTGTTGCATGAAGCGGTAGGGCATGGTTTAGAGGGAGATTTTAATCGTAAAGGCTCTTCTGCATTTTCTGGCAAAGTGGGCCAACAAGTTACCTCTGATTTATGTACCATTGTTGATGATGGCACCATGGCTAATCGTCGCGGTTCAATAAGCATTGATGATGAAGGTACGCCAGGTCAATATAACGTATTGATTGAGAAAGGTGTGCTAAAAGGCTATATGCAAGATAAACACAATGCTGGCTTAATGGGCGTTAAACCAACCGGTAATGGTCGCCGTGAATCATATGCCCATTTGCCTATGCCACGTATGACTAATACTTATATGTTGGCTGGAGAGCACAAACCTGAAGATATCATTAAGTCAGTCAAAAAAGGTATTTATGCACCAAACTTTGCCGGCGGACAAGTTGACATTACCTCAGGTAAATTCGTATTCACTAGCTCAGAAGCGTACTTAATTGAGAATGGTGAGATCACCTCGCCGATCAAAGGCGCCACTCTGATTGGCAGCGGTCCAGAAGCAATGAAAAATGTCAGTATGGTGGGTAATGACTTAAAACTTGATGCTGGGGTTGGTGTTTGTGGTAAAGACGGACAGAGCTTACCTGTAGGCGTAGGTCAGCCGACCTTGAAAGTTGATGAAATGACCGTTGGCGGTACACAATAATTCGCTAAACACTTTGTTTGTTTTTTGAAAAAGTTTAGTTGAAAAAAAAGCCCGTAAGGGCTTTTTTGTTTTTAAATAGATTGTAAAGTTAAGCTTATTTCAGGCGGATGCCATTAGCTTCAATGGTAATTTTTCCATTTTTCATTAAGTTACCTACCGTTGCTTTGAAGGTTTTTTTGCTCACCCCTAATATTCGCTTAATTAATTCAGGGTCACTTTTATCATGCAAAGGGCTAAAACCGTCATGTTCAGCAATGTGAGCTAATAATTTCTCACTAAAGTCTTTAACTTTACCCTCGCCCGGACGAGTTAAAGATAGATCAATACGGCCATCTTCACGAACTTGTTTGATATAACCCGTTATTTTCTTACCCGTTCTTAGCGGTTTAAATATTTCATTGTCGTAAAGTAAACCCCAGTGCAAATCATTAATAATGGCTTTAAAACCTAAGTCAGTTTTAGAGGCAATGGTAAGTTTAACTTTATCCCACTTCTGATAATCAGCTGGCCAAATATCGATAAACTTATCAAGCTTACTTGAAGCGACTAAACGATCGGTTTTTAAATCGAGAAAAATTCTTACAAGGTAATACTTACCTACTTCCATTTCGCTATGCTGCTGGTTATAAGGTACGAGTAAGTCTTTTGGTAAGCCCCAGTCAAGAAAGGCGCCCATTTTGTTTACTTGGCTGACCTTCAAAGAAGCAAATTCATCTACTTGTGCTAAGGGTTTTTCAGTTGTGGCAACGATTCGATCAGCAGTATCAGCATAAATAAAAACTTTAAGCTCACTTCCTATCTGGCAATCTTCAGGCACAAAACGATTGGGTAATAGTAGTTCACCTAAATCATCCGCATTTAAATATGCGCCTTTATCTGTTATTGCTACTACAGGAAGAGTGTTGTATTTGCCGATGCTTGCCATATGGTTTCTTGTTGTCAGTTAACTTGCGGCTATAATAACCGATTTAGCGGTAAGTTAACTATAACTTTCCATGTTGTCGGTATATTTTATTTAGTCGTACTGGTCTTGGCTTGAATATTTAATTTTGTTTGAATATATTCGCTATGTCGCAAATGCAATAAATCAGCAATTTTACGGATTATATGCTCCTCAATACTAGCAAGTTCACCATCAGCATAAGCCACCTGCCATAATAGTTCTAACATTTTAACACGCTGTTCTAAACTGTATTTCTCGTTGATTTTCGAGGTAAATTGATAAAAGTCAGTCGCATTTTCACAGAGCGCGAGCGAGTGATTAATTATTTCTGATACTTCATCAGGTGTTAACTGAAATTGGGTAGAAATAATATCGTTTAATTTTTTCTGCTCTGTAGTTTCAAGCTGACCATCAGCAAGCATAACTTCACATAATAAAACGCTACAAGCTATTTCAAGCGATAGTTCGTTCTCATGCTGATCATCCGTGTTGCCTAATGATTGAAAGAATGCGTTAATTTTTGACAACATAAAGTGTTCTCCGATGAAATAAAGATTAATTTTAATGTATTTACTTTAAGGTTCAAGTATTCAAGGTATATATTTCACAAAAAATAGGCACCTTGGGTTTGGATTGCTAATGTGTATTTATTCTGTGAAGTGATTAGATTCTACAATAATAACGATAAATTTTTTAAACCTAAGTTCAAACTGATCGTCATGAAAAATGCCTTACTGTTAACGACAATGTTAATTTCTCTCTTACTTATAGACCTCGATATTTTCAAAAAATAGGAGACAACGTCAGAGTATTTAATACTTAAGGCTGAGCATTCTTGGTAATTTCCATTGTTACTATCGTTAGTATTTTATGGGTAGTGATATCGACCAACAATTTTTTAAAAGTAAAATTATTTAGTGAAAAAAACCAAAGTTGTGATCTTAGTTACATATTTTTTAACAGTCCTGATAAATACATATCAAAAATATTTAATTTAAACTAATGATCTATATCGTTTTTATTTATTTTTAGATGGGATTTTCAAAGTCGGCTTGAATTTTGTAACAAGCATTTACAACTTTGTTAGTTTTTGTAGCCAATAATTTCTGTATCCTATTGGCAATTAAGCTAGAAATTTTAAAATTTAGATTCTATGAGGACGTCATTGTGACACGGAAAAAACAAATAATTATACCAATTGTCATTCTAATTGCCGGTGTTTTAATTTTCTTTGCATTTTCAAGTATGAAAAAGCCCCCGGAAGAAAAAGAAGAAATCGATAATACTCCTATTGTTGCGGTTGAAGCTATTTCACTCGCACCCATGACCTTAGATGTAAATTCATATGGTGTTGTTAAACCTAAATATGAAACTGAATTAGTGGCTCAAGTTAGTGGTCAAATTGTTGAGTTATCTGAAACATTTGTTCGTGGTGGCTTTGTCAAAGAAGGTCAATTATTGGCTCGTATAGATCCTAACGACTACGAGGCGGCACTTATTGAAGCTGAGGCTACAATGGCATCAGCTCGTGCTTCGCTTGAAACAGAGCGAGCACAAGGCCAAGTTGCCAAACAAGAATGGCAGCAAATAACAGATTCATCTCCAACAGAATTAAGTTTACGTAAACCACAATTAGCCCAAGAAATTGCTCGCGTTAAATCTGCGCAAGCATCTATTTTACGTGCTAAGCGCAATTTAGAGCGCACTGAAATTAGAGCGCCATATGACGCTATGATAGACAGTAGAAATGTTGGGTTAGGCTCATTTGTTGGTACAGGTAGTATGGTTGGCAAGCTACTAGGTACGGCTATTGCTGAAGTACGTTTACCCGTTGCAGATAATCAATTACAGTTTTTGATTGATCAAGGAGAGAACGCAACGGTGAATTTAACGGGTACATACTCGGGTCTTACAACGGTATGGGACGCTAAAATTGCCCGTGGCGAAGGCGTTATAGACAGTACAAGTAGAATGAGCTATTTGGTTGCTGAAATTTATGACCCTTATGCTTTAGGTAAAGAAAACTCAAAAACACCATTACGCTTTGGCTCTTATGTAAAGGCAAAAGTATTAGGTATAGAAATAGCTCAAGCAGCCAGTGTGCCGCGTTATTTAGTTAATAATGGCCTTGTTGCATTAATGGATAATGAATCTAGATTACATTATTCAGCCGTAACAATTGTTCGCCAAGATGGCCAAAACATTATTATTTCAAAAGGCTTAGCTGACGGTGATAAATTGATAGTTTCTGCGCTTGATTATCCCGTTGATGGGATGAAATTGGCTTTAATTAGTGACAAAAAACCGAAAAAAAATGAACAAGAAGAGGGTGAAAGTAACGAGTCACAAGTTGCACAAAATGACAGTGGTTCAGGAGAGTAATCATGACAACTGTTACGCCTAAAGAAAAGCCGGAAATCGATCATACTATTGATACCAATACCGGCATAATAGCTTGGTTTGCTCGCAATAGCGTTGCCGCTAACTTGTTGATGATTTTCATTTTAGTGGGTGGTTTGTTAACTATTCAAACCATAAACAAACAAATGTTCCCACAGGTTAAGATCAACTGGATTTCTTACACCGCACCCTATCCTGGAGCCGCACCGCAAGAAGTTGAAGAAGGCATAACCATTAAAATCGAAGAGGCGCTTGAAACTGTTCAAGGCCTCAAAAGAGTTATTACTTATTCAAACCGAAATTTTTCCAATGGTTGGTTCGAGGTTGAACTAGATTATGACCCACAAGTTGTACTTGAAGAGGTAAAATCTGCAATAGATTCAATTTCTAGCTTCCCTGACGGTATGGAGCGCATCAAAATAGAACGAGAAAAATTTCGTCAAGAAGTGATGTACTTAAGCCTATATGGTGATTTAACCAACGGCGAACTTAAAGAGCTTGGTCGTAAAATACATAACGAAATTCAACAGCTGCCGATGATCAATATATCCGATATATACAGCGGTTTAGGTTATGAAATATCTATTGAAGTAAGTAAAGATAAGCTTCGAGAGTACGGCTTAAGCTTTACTGATATTGCCACTGCAGTACGCAGTTATTCACGCAACATGTCTGCTGGACAAATTCGTGCAGAAAATGGCTATATTAACTTACGTGTTGAAAATCAGGCTTATCGTGGACATGAATTCGAACAAATCCCGTAGTAACTTTAGCCGATGGCACCAGAATTGTTTTAGGCGAAATTGCGACCATTGATGATGGCTTCGAAGAAGGTTTACAGTACTCTAAATTTAATGGTGAAAACTCAGTTACCTTATTTATTGGTGCTGCTGATAACCAAAGCATAACTGACATTGCCGCTGTGGTTAAAAAATATGTAGAGAAGAAATCTGCGGTATTACCTGAAAGCGTGAAGTTAGAAACATGGGTTGATATGACCTACTACCTTGAAGGTCGTTTGAATATGATGGTAGACAATATGAAAAGTGGTGCCGTATTGGTATTTATCATGTTGGCATTATTTCTACGTGTTCGCTTAGCTTTTTGGGTAATGATGGGATTACCGGTATGTTTCCTCGGTACATTACTGGTAATGCCACTCGAATTTGTCAATGTTACTATTAACGTTATTAGCTTATTTGCTTTCATTCTAGTGCTCGGTATTGTCGTCGATGATGCCATTGTTATGGGGGAAAGTGCCCATGATGAAATCGAAGAGCATGGTCATAGTACCGATAATGTTATTCGTGGAGTTAAGCGTGTCGCCATGCCGGCAACCTTTGGTGTTTTGACCACTATCGCGGTATTTCTGCCGTTTCTTTTTGGTGAAGGGCCATCTTCAGCGTTTGGAAAAGCGATTGGCTCTGTTGTTATACTTTGTCTTATCTTTTCATTAATAGAATCTAAACTTATTTTGCCAGCTCATTTGGTTAAAATGAAAATGAAAGCGTTCAACCCTAAAAATCCAATTGATAGATTACGTGCTTGGATTGACCTTAATTTGAAAAAATTTATTGATACCGTTTATAGCCCTGCGCTAGCTGTTTTTATTGCATACAGATATGGGGTATTAATGTTCTTTATTAGTTTAATGCTCATTAGTGGAGGATTGTTTAGTGGTGGTTTTGTGCGCTTTGTTGGGCAACCTAAAATTCCACATGACTTCCCTCGCGTAACGGTTGAAATGAATGTCGATGCTTCAGAAAAAGCGACTTTAGAAACCTTGTTAAACATTCAAGGGGTAATTAACCGTATCGATAAAGATATTGAAGCTAAATATGGCAATTCGATGATCTCAGATATGCAAGTTGATTTACGCACTAGAACCAGTGGTCAACTGATGGTTAAGCTTGTAGTACCAGAACTTAGACCAATGAATACCTTTGAACTGGCAGATTTATGGCGTGAGGCTATTCCTAATTATCCAGGCGTTAAATCATTCACTATAGGCGACAATTTATTTGGTGGTGGGCGAGACGACGGGGATATTGCTTTCAGATTAGAAAGTAAAAATGATGCAGAATTACTGGCAGCTGCGAGAGAATTAAAAGTTAAACTCAATTCACTTAAAGGCCTTGGTGATGTTAACGATAGCCGTCAAACGAGTGCTAAAGAAGTACAGTTTGAATTGAAACCACTCGCTTATAGTTTAAATTTAACCTTAGCAGACATCGCTTCGCAAGTAAGTTATAGCTTCTATGGTTTAGAGGCGCAGCGTATATTGCGTGACAGTGAAGAAGTGAAAGTCATGGTGCGTTACCCACTCGAACAACGTAGTTCTGTTGGTCATGTTGATGACGTAATGATTCAAGCCCCTAATGGTGCTGAATTGCCATTATCTGAACTGGCCGTTATTACCCTACAAGAAGGGGTTACTCGTATACGCCGTGAGAATGGTAATCGTACGATTAATGTTTGGGCAAGTGTTGATGCAGAGCAAGTAGAGCCCTTTAAAGTGGCTAATGATATTCGTGATAATTTCATACCTGAGTTGTTAAACAAATATCCACAAGTAAAAAGTGAAGTTACGGGTAGTATTCAAGAAGAAATGGAAGGGGCAGATAGCCAATTGCGCGATTTCGTTATCTCGTCAATGATCATATTTTCATTGTTAGCTATTCCGTTAAAGTCTTATTCACAAGCAATGATGATTATGGTCGTTATTCCATTTGGTATTATTGGGGCTGTACTGGGTCACTTTATTTTAGGTATGGATTTAAGTGCCTTATCTGTAATGGGAATTCTAGCGGCTGCCGGGGTAGTGGTGAATGACTCATTGGTGATGGTTGACTATGTTAATAATGCCAGAAAACGAGGTGTGCGACTTAAAGATGCTGTAATGCATGCGGGTAATAAACGCTTTAGAGCGATTATGTTAACGTCAATAACCACATTTATTGGTTTAGTGCCGATCATATTCTTTGAAGTTAGTGCCCAAGCTCAAATTGTTATACCTATGGCGGTATCACTTGCATTTGGTGTGTTGTTTGCCACCATAGTAACTTTAGTGCTAATACCTTGCCTGTATCTTATTGTAGAAGATATTAAGGAATTATTTAGGCGTAAGAAAAAAGTTTCACAAACTGAAACACCTGTTTTAGACAGCCTTAAAGGTTAAGTTTAAGACTATGCTTAAGTTATATGAACGTTAAGTTTTAAAGCCGTTAAACCTTAGGGCGATAAAATAAGCAGAAACTAAAAAGCCATCACATAGTGATGGCTTTTTTATTAACGGGTCTGTCCCAAACTTAAATGTGTTTATGCATTTAAAGCTTATGGGTAATTATTTAACACCGAGCTCTTTTAGTCTTTCTAGTAAGTAACTTGCATGGGTATGTTTTTCTGATAAAACCACTTCGTTACGTGGATGTAAAAATAACGGTAAAGATATGCGTGATTTAGTCGCATTGTCGCCCGTTGGGTTAATAACCCTATGACTAGTTGAAGGAAAATAACCTTGTGAGGCTTCTTGTAACATATCACCAATATTAACAATTAAATGACCAAAGTCAGCTGGAACATCTAGCCATTGACCATCTTGAGCTTGCACCTGCAAACCTGGTTCATTGGCAGCAGGCAAAATAGTTAATAGGTTAATATCTTCATGTGCTGCAGCACGAATAGCACCAGGTTCTTCAGTCCCTTTAAGTGGAGGATAATGCAGTATTCTTAACAAAGTATTCGGGGTATCCTTGATCATATTCGATAAAGGCTCTGAATAGTGTTTAGTTACCTCTACAGGGCTATACTTCTCAACCCAATCAAGTAATTCACTGGCTAAATCTGAGGCCATTTTATAGTAATTTAAAATATCAGATTTTAATTGCTCAGGAATTCGTCCCCACGGGTATACATGATAATACTCTTTAATATCTTTTTTAGTGTGGCCTTTAGCAGTTTCTGAAATTTCAGGGCCGAAGTAGCCATCTTGCTTTTCAGGATCAAATGCAAAATTTTGCTTTTCTTCTTGCGTGAAAAAGGTATACCAATCCTGGTAAATTTTATCGACTAAAGCCTGTTGAATAGGATGATTAGTTAATACTCCAAACCCTGTATTTCGCAAACTCTCTACAAACTTTTTGGCGGCGTCATCAGCGCGATAATCAACAACTTGTACTTGCATATTTTTCCCCTAATACAATAATCTTAATGCTTAATCTTTATTTTTACGTATTATATACCAAACTAAAGGGAAGTGAATGAATTCAATCATTGTCGATTTTTAGACAAATAGCGTCACTGGTTTTAGCGTGCTGAGTTATATAACAAACAGCGCGTTCTTAGCGGTTTTTATTTATACCAAGTCGTGTTAATAACACCTATATAATAATTAATAGGCTGTTATTAAATAAGTTTATATAAAATTAAGAGTAGTCGTATGATAAAAAATTTGGTTGTGATGGTTTCTTCTGTCGTGTTTTTTTCGGCATGTAGTTCTAGTAATAATGTTTGTGAAGATCTCACATTAGCGTCAGAGCAGGTTCAGCAGTGCCAGTCATTACATAAACAAATCATTAATGCGAAAAATAAACCTATAATTCGTACAGAGTTGGAGCGCAGATATCAACAAGATTGTATCGATATCCGTTATTATCGTGATGACAAGCAAGACGGTGTTTGTGGAAACAAACAAGAGGTCGAAGAGTCACTAAAACTTAATAAATAAAACAATGGCTTAAGTGGATTTATTGCCTGATATTTGTTACTTTGCCTACCTTTGAAGCGCTAGGGTCATTTACATGATCCATTTTATAACGTTTACCCGTTCAGTATGGTGAAAAAGTTGACTGATTCATTACACCCAATTGATCCATTAACTAATTCAAACGCAGATTTAGCGGTAGAATCGATCGCCTTACTAAATAAATATCAAAAACTTCAAGATCGCTACAAAGCGCTCTTAAAACTTAACCAACTTTCTATTGATTGTGCTGACCTAAACGCGCTATTTGAACAAGTTCATCATTCTATTGCCTCGGTGATGAGAGCAAATAATTTTTATATCGTGCTTTATGATCAAACATTATCAACGTTAGAGTTAGTTTATCATGTAGATGAAAAAGACAATTTAGCGTTAGGTGTTTACCCTATTAAATTTTTTGAAGGTTCAATGACAAACTATGTTATTGAAAGTCGAAAAGGTTTACTAGCGACACCAGAAGTTGTTATTCAATTAGAGCAAGAGCAAAAAATAAAATCTGTTGGTGAAGATAGTATTGACTGGCTTGGTGTTCCTTTAATGCACGATGGTTTTGTTATTGGCGTAATGGCGGTGCAAAGTTATTCTGCTGATATGCGTTATCAAGAATCTGATCGAGACTTATTAGAGTTTACCGCTCAACATATAGTAACAGCTTTAACACGTTTACAAGATAGAGGCCGTTTGCAAGCGGCTGTTGATGCGCGTACAAAAGAATTGATGCATCAAATTCGAGATCGAGAAAAATCGGAGTTATTGCAAGAGTCATTGTATCGTATCTCAGAGCTAACCAATGATCCTAATATAGATATAGATTCTTTCTACAGTTTAGTTCACAACATTGTAGGACAGCTGATCAACGCCGAAAATTTTTATATTGCTAAGTATGATGTAAAAAATGACGAGTTGTTCTTTGCTTATTTTCTCGATCAACATTTTGATAATACCGATGATCACTATCAACCCAGAAAACTTTCCAATCGTTTTACAGAAATAGTATTGAAAAGCGCTGAAACCGTATTACTCGATCAGGAAGCTATGCTGGCGCTGCATCATCAAGGTAAAACGATTAAGCCAGATTTAGACGTTGTTTCTTGGCTTGGGGTGCCACTCATTCATTCTGGCGAAATGCTTGGCGCTATGGTATTACAAAGCTATCAAAAAGCAATACGCTTTAACGAACAAGATGCAGAGTTGTTGCGATTTGTATCACGACATGTTGCCTCTGCCATGAATCGCCGTGAAATTTCAGATGATGAAAGAAAGTCACATGAATTGTTAGAGCATCAGGTAAAGCTTCGAACTTCGGCGTTAGAAGAAGAAATAAAGCAACGTAAAGATGCCGAAGAAAAGCTCAAACATGCTGCTTCGCATGATATTTTAACGGGGTTACCCAACCGAGCAGTATTTATAAATCTTTTAAATCGTGCCATTGCGCGTAACAAACGTCATGCAGAATTTAAATTTGCTATTTTGTTCCTTGATTTAGACCGTTTCAAAGTGGTAAACGATAACCTTGGACATCACGCAGGGGATAATTTATTAAAAAAAATATCTATCGCTTTAACTGAAGTAATCCGAGACAACGATACGGTTGCACGTTTAGGTGGTGACGAATTTGTTATTTTGGTAGAAGACATAGATAGTGAAGTAAGCACATACGAAATTGCTAAACGTATAACTGAGTTATTGTCTTTACCATTTACGATTGAAAATCAGACGGTTTTTATCGGCACTAGCATTGGCGTATTATTTAATAATATGCGCTATGAAAATGCAGATACTATGTTAAGAGATGCCGATATCGCGATGTATCACGCCAAAGACAAAGGTAAAGGTCGCTTTGAAGTATTTGACTCAAGTATGCACTCTAAAGTGCAAAATGCGATGTCGTTGGAAACTGATTTACGCGAAGGTATTGATAACGAAGAGTTTACCCCTTATTTTCAACCCATAGTACAAATGAGTGATGGTAAAATAATTGGTTTTGAAGCCCTAGCTCGATGGCAAAGTCCTAAACGAGGTTTTGTATTTCCTAATGATTTTATTCCGTTAGCAGAAGAAACTAACTTAGTGATGGCGATTGATTTTCAAATTCTTGAAAAGTCATGCCGACAACTCATGCTTTGGCAAAAACGCCTCGGGTTAGAACATCTATATGTCAGTTGTAACTTATATTGTAACCATTTTTTTAATGTAAGTTTACCGCAAGATATTCAAAATATTATTAATATAACTGGTGTAGAACCTCATCAAATTCGTGTTGAGCTTACCGAGCGAGCTTTACTCGAAAATAGTAATATTGTTCTTGATAACATGCGAGCTTTAAAGAAGCTGGGCGTGAAAATACTACTTGATGATTTTGGCACTGGATATTCGAGTTTAAGTTATTTACATCGTTTTCCAATTGATGTGTTAAAGATTGACCGTTCTTTTATTCATAATGTCCACGAAAGGGGTAATCACCAAGCAATAATTAAAACTATTATCGACTTAGCGGCAAACTTAAATATGGCGACAATTGGTGAAGGCATTGAAAATGAAGCTGATGCACAATTATTAAAAGCAATGGGCTGTATTTATGGGCAAGGTTATTATTATTACAAACCATTACCAGGTGAAGAGATAGAAGGCTTTTTGATAAGTAAAAGCTAATACTAAAAATGTAGTGTTTCACCACCGGACTCTTTAAAACCGCTAATATGAAGATATTTGCGGTTTTTTTGAAATCATAAAGTCGCTTATATTAAATTTTTTAAATAGTGTGGCTAATTTTTTATTCAAACGTCATGTTGAGAATATATTGACAGTACTGAAGATTTCGAGATAATTTATTCTGTAATGCTAACCATAAAACTGACTGAACAATGATAAATAGCAAACCGAGAACGCTAGATCGTATTGATTTAACTATTTTAGACATTTTACAAAAAAATGGTCGAATATCAAACAACACGTTAGCACAGCACGTTAATTTAAGCGCTAGCCCGTGCCTAGAACGTGTAAAACGCCTTGAACAAGAAGGCTATATTGAGCGTTACGGTGCTTTTTTAAATGCCAGTAAATTAAAGTGCGGTATGACAGCGTTCATTCAAGTAACACTTGATCGTACGACCGCCGATATTTTTAATGAATTTCGTTCACAGGTAGTGCAAATAAAAGAGGTTGCTGAGTGCCACATGGTAGTGGGAGGCTTTGATTACCTACTTAAACTGCGCTTCGAAAATATGGAAGCTTATCGCATATTACTCGGAAGTATTGTCGACTTGCCAGCGGTATCTCAAACGCACACATATGTTGTTATGGAACATGTAAAACGCCACTCTGGCATCCCTATTTTTGATTAACAATAGCTATAATGCAAAGTTATAGTAACACCTAGCGATTTCCAATATGTTTGCATTTGGCACTGTGAGCTAGTTTTTTTACATAACAGTCGATATAGTGTCTGTAGACGTTTTTTAGCTCTTTTTATTACGATATATTTTTTAAAAAAGCTGAAATGTAATTATTAAAATAATAAAGCTAAATAGGTAAAATTTTTTTCAAGCCATTTAGCAGAAGTTAATGAGACTCCATGAATATACTCCCATCAAACATGATCAAAAAATTTAGCCTTATCGCCGTTGCTTTCATAGCATTATCCGCCTGTAATAAGTCACCCACAACGCCGGTGAATACCAGCAGCGAAACGGGAGCTAGCCAAGTTAACGCTGACAACATTAAAGCGCATATTGAATTCCTTGCTGACGACACATTGCAAGGGCGAGACACAGGTAGTAACGGATACCAAATTGCAGCCAACTATGTAAAGTCATACTTTAAACAATTAGGGTTAACGCCTAAAGGGGAGAATATAGGCGGCGATTCCGAAGGCTTTGAACAACAAGTTCGCTTTCGTAAAACCTACCTAGTTGATGGCTCCGCAAGTGCTGTTATTCACGGCTTAAAAGGTGATGTTGAGCTTGAGTATATTAATCAGTTTTTAATGTCGGGTTCTAGTTTACAAAATGAAAGCGCGATTACTGCCCCTACTGTTTTTGTGGGCTATGGCGTTATCACTGAAGAGTTTGGCTATAACGATTATGAAAATATTGATGTTAAAGGCAAAATTGTAGTAGCGTTAACTGGTAGACCTGATGATTTACCTTCTGAAGAGGGAGCTCATATTGGCTCTAGCGCAGAAAAAAGTCGTCATGCAGCTGAACATGGAGCAGTTGGTTTTATTACTATCCATACACCTAAACGTGAACTGGTCAGAAGTTTTGAAAAATCTGCACAATATGCCAACACACCACGCTTAAGTTGGTTGACGAAAGATGATGTTCCATTTGGCAAGCAACCTACATTAATTTCTGGTGCATATATTCAACAAGATGCAGCACAGGCGCTTTTTGAGGGGGCAGAGTTTAACTTAGCCGATATTTATGCTGCAGATTCAAATAATACCGTGATTAAGGGGTTTAACTTACCTTATCAAGTTACGTTGAAGAATAACTCTCGCCATGAACAGATCACTAGCCCTAATATTATCGCAGCTATAGAGGGGAGTGATGCAAAATTAAAAAATGAATATGTTGTGTTTAGTGCGCACTTAGATCACATTGGTATTAGTTCGCATGGCGATAGTGAAGACACCATTAATAATGGTGCACTTGATAACGCATCAGGGGTTGCTATTTTACTTGAAACTGCTCGTTTGTTAGCTGAAATGCCAATAAAACCTAAACGCTCAGTATTGTTTGTCGTAGTTACAGGTGAAGAAAAAGGTCTATTAGGCTCAAGCTACTTTGCAAATAACCCAACGCTTCCGGTAACGCAGCTCGTAGCGAATGTGAATTTGGATATGCCGCTAATTTTGTATCCATTTGCCGATGTTATCGCTTTTGGTTCTACGCATTCAACGCTGGGTAACATTGTGGCAACAGCAGCAAAAAAAGTTGATATTGAGCTAAGTGAAGACCCAATGCCAGAACAAGCACTTTTTACCCGTAGTGACCATTACAGTTTTGTTAAAGCTGGTATTCCATCAGTATTTTTAATGACTGGTTTTAAATCAACAGATGAGAACATAGATGGTGGTGAGGTATTTGGTGACTTTTTGAAAAATCATTATCATCAACATAGTGATGAAATTACATTACCGATAAATTATCAAGCAGCGGCAAATTTTGCGCTAGTTAATATGATGATAGGCTTAGAAATAGCTAACCAAACTGCCCGTCCGCAGTGGCATGTAGGTGATTTTTTTGGTTTAACATTTGCGCAATAATATTTATCTAAAAGTTGTGAACATTTACATTAGGAATGATTAATTGATGAATGCCCTTGAATATGCCCAACAAGCAAATGGTTCTTTTGCGCTTCCTGACGCGTGTTTTAAAATAAAAGCGTTAATGGAAGACGACGACTCAACTATCGAAGATTTCGCTAACGTAATCAGTGTTGATCCCTCAATGACATCGCGCTTGTTGCAAATTGCTAATAGTGCAATTTATAGTTTTCCAGGTGAAATAAGCACTATTTCACGTGCGATTACCATTATTGGTACACAAGCTATTTACAACATGATGCTAGTCGATGTTGCTGCAACAGCGTTTAAACACTTTTCAAATGACTCAATTGATTTAAAACGTTTTTGGCATATGAGCGTTTTTTGTGGCTTAGCGACTAAAAATTTAGCAATAACCGCCGGTATTCGAGATATAGAACGATTATTTGTTGCGGGTTTATTGCAAAACTTTGGCGAGTTAATTGTGGCAAAAATATCACCAGAGCTTGCTAAGCAATGTGAAGCTTACCATGCCGATTTGTTGCCTTGGCAATTACAGCAGCAGGTGTTAGGTTTTACTTATACCGAAGTTTCTGCCGAGTTATTAAAAATATGGCAAATACCAGAAAAAATAATTTTGCCAATTCGCCATTACAATAACGCTCATAATATTCAAATCAATAAAGATGTTCAGGTACTATATTTAGCATCAAGACTAGCATTAGTTGAGTGCCATCCTGAGGACTTTAGTTACGATGACAGTATTGATGCTGCGATATGTAATACTCTAAAAGTATCAACAGATGATCTAGAAGCAGCCGCTAATTTTGCGGCCATAGAAACGGAAAACATTCTCAATATAATGAATGCTAACTTTTACGGTTAATCAACAATAGCAGGTGCAACAAATATGATACACCTGCAAACTATTGACGCATTTCAAATACAAGACTTTGGGGAAAAAGCTTGTTAGCATCAGTCAGTTATCCATCTAAATAAAAAACGGGCGCTGTGAATAAAAATTATAATTATTAGCCCTAAAAAAATACAATGAAGGACATTTATGAGTACAGAAAGAGAGCATTTCAGTTCCCGCTTAGGGTTCATTTTAGCAGCTGCTGGTTCAGCTGTTGGTATCGGGAATTTGGTTGGTTTTCCGGTGAATGCAGCTAAAAATGGAGGTGGTGCATTTTTATTAATGTATGCTCTTTTTGTGTTTTTTATCTGTTTACCCGTAATGGTTGCGGAAATGGCCGTTGGTCGCAAAACAGCAAAAGAACCTGTTGGAGCTTATAAAGCCTTAAGTGGTGGAAGTAGGGCTTGGGGCGCTGCCGGTTTTCTTGGTGTATTAACTCCTTTTATGATCGCTGTTTTTTATATGGTTTTAACCGTTTGGATTTTTGGTTATATCGTATTAACCTTAAGCGGAAATTTAGACTATTTAGCGAGTAACAAAGGTTTTGGAGAGTTTGTAAATAGTCCTTATATTTTCGCTGGTATGATTGTGGTTGCAGGTATAGTTAATTTTATACTCGTCGCTGGCGTTAAAGACGGTATTGAGCGCGCATCAAAGATATTGATGCCGACTTTATTTATTATGTTACTGGTGATGGTGATATATGTTCTAACTCTAGATAATGCACTTTTAGGTGTTAAGTTCTTTTTAATTCCAGATGTATCTAAAATTACCCCTGCGGTGATTAATGGCGCCTTATCACAAGCATTTTTCTCATTATCCTTAGGCATGGGCATATTGATCACTTATGGTTCTTATATTGACCGTAAAACTGATATTGTCGGCTCTGCAAAATTGGTAGCGTTAACGGATACCGCCGTAGCTTTCACTGCTGGCTTAATGATTTTACCTGCTGTGTTTTCATTTAATCCTAACGTAAATCCTGCGGAGTTAAGCGATAGCTCAGTATCGTTAATCTTTACATTCTTACCGAAAATATTTTTAGCGCTACAAGCATCAATTGGTTATATCGGTGCAAGTGCTGTCGCGGCTTTCTTCTTTATATTGGTATTTTTTGCAGCGATAACCTCACTAGTCTCTATTTTAGAAGTGCCAGTATCTTATTTAGTTACGGAGAAAAAACACAGTCGTAAGAAGGCGTTATCTATTTTATTGATGACTGCAGGTGTATTGACTGTGTTCGCTACTTTGTCTTTCGGAATGGTTTCATACTTTACAGAATTTACCTCCTATGCGGGCGGTACACGCTCATTCTTTGATGTGATTTATGATGTTTTCTACGATACTATTTTACCGCTTAATGGCTTTCTATTGTGTGTTTTTGTCAGCTATCGTTGGAAGAGATTACAATTATCAGAAGAGTTGTCGATAGGTAACGCAAACTATAAAGGCTCATGGGTAGAAAAGTATATTAACTTCTCGCTCGGCACATTTATCCCGGTTATTGTCTTTAGTATTTTTCTAAATACGGTACTGCAAAAGTTCTTTGGCTATAGTATTTTTGGTTTTTAACTGATGTAACTGTGTAATTTATTTTAATGGGTATGATACCTAAGGCCGGATAATTTGTTATTATCCGGCCTTATTTTTTTAGCGAGCACTTCTTATAATGATTGAATTTATCCAGCCATGTGACTTTAGTGAAAGCCAGCGACTATTTCATGGTCGTGGTCATGCATTTCCTGAGCTTTCACATGTCAATATTGATTGGTTTGAGCCGGTGATTCTGATCAGTTTATATCAAGAGGTTGAAGCAGAGTGGTTAGCTGAACAGGTTGCTCAGTTACGCATGTTGACCGATAAGTGCCAATCTATTCAAGTGCAATATCGCTGCCGTAAATTTGCCCCGTGCGAGTTAGTTTGGGGCAAGATATAACCAATTTAACGGCATTAGAACATGGCTTGAAATACCATATTAGTCTAGGGAAAGCACAAAATTCAGGCTTGTTTTTGGATATGCGTAACGGTCGTGAGTGGGTTAAACAGCATAGCGAGAATAAACGCGTGTTAAACTTATTTTCATACACCTGTGCATTCTCGGTTGCAGCTTTAGCGGGTAATGCGTCAAAAGTTGTCAATATCGATATGAGTAAAAGCTCATTAACCAAAGGACGAGAAAATCACCGACTGAACCATCAAGATCTCAACAAAGTCATATTTGAAGGTGTTGATATTTTTAAGTCATACGGTCGCTTGAAAAAGCATGGACCATACCAACTACTTATTTCAGATCCGCCATCATTTCAAAAAGGCAGTGTTGATATTGAACGAGATTATAAGAAAATTATCCGCCGCTTACCTGATTTAATGTCAGATAATGGTGATGTCTTACTGTGTTTAAACTCGCCCGACCTTAATATTGAATTTTTATTAGCAGAAGTTGCAAGAGAGTGCCCTGACTGCGAGTTTCAATATCAATTTAATGCACCCGCAGTTTTTAAAGAGGCGCATGAAGGTAAAGGTTTAAAGTGTTTATATTTCATTTATAAACCCCAGGTTTAAATACTTAAATACTTAAATACTTAAATACTTAAATACTTAAATACTTATATGCTTGAATAAATAGGTTATTCAAGCATATATCATTGGAATAATATTTTTACTAATTAAGTACCACGCGCGCCGCTAATAAAATTAAAAAGCTGCCGGTAATTTTATCCACAATATGACTATTAGCTTTTAGTTTTTCTAAAATCGGCCCACGAGACAGAGTAAAAGCAATAATGACATACCAAAGCATATCTATAATGCCAACGGTTGCAGTCATCACACCTTTTTGTTGCCAACTTGCATCAGGCTCAACAAATTGGCTAAATAAGGCCAAAAAGAAAATTGCCAGTTTAGGGTTTAAAAAAGCAATTAAAAAACCATCTCTCCAACCATTGATTGTTGGATCAAAATCACCATTTTGTTGAGAAAGATTTATATTTTGCTGTTTGCTCATCAAGGCTTTAATGCCTAAATATAAAAGAAAAGCAGCTCCAGCATATTTTATTGTTGCGAATATCATTGGTGATTGCACTATCAATAACCCAATACCTGTGGCGGTTATAGCAGCATAAAGCGCAACCCCTAAGCCATGACTAATCGCTGTTGCATAACCTTGGTTAACACCACCGTTTAATGTGTTTTTAATGACTAAAGCAAGGCTAGGACCAGGTGATAAAGCACCAAGAATGCAAATAACCACCAATGATAACCATAAATGAAATTCCATACGTTAAATGCCTTAAAATGATTACTTAATTGAACTAACTAATGTGTATTTCTAATTCGCAGAAAACTGGCAAATCTTGGCACACCTCGTTGTGTTTTACCAATGTATTTATAGGTTATTACACTGCCAATTTTTGGCGGGTGCTCACGTTGCAAGTCAGTAAATCCGCTGCCTATTTTAAATATGATCCCTTCAGGTGTTTTGACTTTAATTGCACCGAGTAATCCGTTATATTTTCCCTTACCAGGCAGATGTGCTATTACCACGGCTTCAGCATCTTGATACTTTTTCAGTTTTAATAAATTTTTACTGCGACCCATGTTATATTTTGCGGTTGCAAGGTGCAGCATTAAACCTTCGCCTTTGTCCTCAACAACCTCTGTTAACCAAGCCAACAAATCAGAATTGGAAACTACTTTTTTTTGCTCAATCATAGCTAAATGCGGTGAATTACTGTTTTTTACCACTTGCTTCATAAGTGATATACGATGATTAAAGTCACCCGGTTGATGGGGTAAATCGAATAGCATAAGCTTTAGCTTCTTCCAACATGAGCCGTTTGATTTTTTTCGTCGAACACAGGCGCTGATTTGTTCAAATTGTCCTCTGTCACTCCACAGTTCGCCACCCATTGCCATTTTAGGCCAATGTTCAATAAACCATGTGGGTGGATTTAAATTATTTCCTTTGCGGGTTAATAATTTATCTCCAGTCCAGTAGCCACGAACACCATCTAGCTTTTCGCTAACCCAGTAATCATTAATAACCACATCTTCATAATACTTAGTAGCGTGCTGTAGCTGAGGTTTAGCCTGACTTTTTTTATCGATTATCATTTCCTGAGCTTGCACATCAGATAATTGAACGATGAAAATAGAGATCAGAAACAAAGTGGAGAAAAATTTATGGTAGCTAATTGAATGAAACATCCTTGTCCCTTAATCTAAAGTAACTTTAAAGTATTTAGCGCTTTTGTTGGCTAGATTCGAATACAGTATAGAAGTATTTTTTTGATTTGGTTTATCACTTGATGAATTAGCTAACTATAGGCGTTATCGATTAAGTCGACTTTTTCTCAATCTTGACTACACTCTGGCTTACTATGGAATTCAATGGATGAAAGCCAATGCAAAAAATAATTATTTTTAGTCTACTGACGATGAGTTTATTATTTTCAATGACCGTAACAGCAGGTAAAAAGCACTGTAAAGGGTATCGAAGTAAACTCGACAATGTGCAAACGCAACAACGTCAATCTAACTCAAACAAGCGTAGTCAAAGCTTAGCAGTTAAAGAGTCTAAAGCTCGAAATATATGGTGGCAATGTGAAACGGGTAAACTCAAACCTAAAACAAAGAAAAAAAAGCAGAAAAAAGTTGCGAAACAACGCAGAAAAAAGACACTTAAATCTACTACGGTAAGGGCAGAGCAAAAGCCGTATAAGGCGATTAAACCTTTAATACCTTTTGCCAGTGATCACCCTGTTGTAGTGCGCTCTAAATACCAAGTTGAAAAATTACAGGCTTGGTTATCATTTTATAAACCCGCGAAAATGTGTGCTCGGCCAAAATCAACTCAACAGTTTGCCGCCTGTGTTGAAGACAAGCGCCGTCAGCAAATTGAATTTGATAATTATTATTAAAACTTTGTTGTTATTTTCACTATTAAATTGTTTTTTAAACCACAGTATTCTGCTGGATTTTTAAAGATTATTCTTACTTACTTGATAAGTATGAATAATATTTTTTGGAACAACCTTTGCTGTTACTTACTATTACTTGCCATTAATGATGTAAGAAAAAACAACTTAAAGGTCTATTATGACAAATAACATATCAGAAAAGATAAAACGCTTAGCACTAACTTTGCTAGGCTTTGTGTGTTTGTTGTTAGGAGCAATATTCATATTACTACCTGGTCCTGCGGTATTCTTTATTCCGCTGGGCCTAGCTTTGTTAAGTTTAGAGTTTGATTGGGCTAAAATTTGGCTCAAAAAAAGCCAACGTTATTTTCGTCGGGCGGCTATTAAAGCCGACCAAGCCCTGCATTGGTTGAATAGGAAACTACGCAGTTAAGCAAGCGTGACAACTAAACATAATTAAGTACTAGATAAGTCATTAGCTTAAATCGTAATGACTTATCTTTAACTTAATCAAGCCGTTTAAATCTGGTGGGTATTCCGAGGTTTGTGATTATCTCTGTGTTAAATATTGTGCTTTTGTATCATTGTATTGAGTAACAATATTATCAATAGTTTCTTGGCAATAATCTCTTAAACCACTTAATAGCATGAATTTCTTGCCGTTCCCGATCACTTGACCTTTTGAAACTAAATCAAATGATAAGCAGGCATTTCCGCGTTTACCATCAATATCGAGTGTGGTTGACGATAACTTTAATGTCACTTCTTCAAAATCTAGATTATCGAGATGAATTGACATACTTTCGTACATGATCATAGGGCGAGTAGGGTTGATCATAACCTGGCATTCTTTCATTAATTCGACAAGAATATGAGGAAAGGTGTGTCCTGAAAACTCAACATAAGCTCGAGTTAACGCCGTGATGGTTTTGCTACTCTTTGTGTAGTCACCCGATACAGACATATTCAGATATTCTTTTTGATTATCGTCAACAATACTCGCTGCAGTGGTTATTTTTGTTGGAATCGTTAACTTAGTAGCATCGGTAACCATACCTGAGAACTTAAAGCTCATTTCTTGGTGTAAACCAGCACGCTCTAAAATTAATGAAAACAGCAAGTCACCAGGCACACAGAAACGTTTTGCTTGTATATCATGAAGCGGATTAAAATCGTCAGCAATTTGCTTTGCAAAATCGCTCGCCTGTTGACGTGTGAAACTAATTTTATCATCCGTAATTTGGCAATAATTTTCTAAAAACATGGCTATTTACTATCACTTTAAGGTGTTGAAATCGGCGCTATTCTATCAGTATGATGGATTAAGATCGAAGTTTATTCATCTTTAACAGACAAAGCAGACCAGTAATTGTAGGGCCTTTAGAGGTTTGTTGGTTATTTATGTGAGTCACTGGAATGAGAATATTGAGACACAAGTTGCTCTTTATTTTGCTTACTCAACTGCTTAAGCTGATATTCACGACGACTTGCTTCCTGACGATTTAATTGCGGCTCAGCATAGACTAATGTGACTGGTCGACGGACACGAGTATACTTTGCTGCTTTTTTGTTGCACTCGTTGTGCTCATACAAACGTCGTTCAAGTGACGTAGTAATGCCGGCATAAAGGCTGTTGTCAGCACAGCGAAGAAAATAAACATACCACATAAATTAAGTGTCTGATCGGTGAACTATTCATGCATTTTCGCAACTTTTGTCTAGATATTCGAGGTATTATTGAATTAATGCTAGCTGCTAGAAGTCGATTTTTATATTATTACACCCTAAAAAAATAATAGGTTGAGATATGTTGCAAATAGAAGCGGGTGCTCTGCGCAAAATGCGAGCGGATTTAGACGCAGACGGTACGGTAAATTATTGTATGGTTTTAGGCGAACAAGAAGTCGAATTAAATCCACTTATTTCCAAGCACCTGACGCTAAATTTTACCGGCCATATAGATTGTCAGCACTGTGGTCGAAAAATTAAAAAGAGTTATTCTCAAGGCTATTGTTACCCTTGTATGCAAAAATTAGCACAATGCGATATGTGTATTATGAAGCCAGAAACTTGTCATTTTGAGCAAGGCACTTGTCGAGATCCGCAATGGGGAGAAAGCAATTGTATGATCCCGCATTATGTTTATTTGGCAAATACTTCAGGTTTAAAAGTCGGTATTACGCGTCATACACAAATACCTACTCGCTGGATTGATCAAGGTGCCACTCAAGCATTGCCTATCTTTAAAGTAAGTACTCGCTTACAGTCTGGTTTAGTAGAAATTGCTTTAGCGGAGTTTATCGCGGATAAAACCAATTGGCGCGCAATGCTCAAAGGTAGTGCTGAAAACATAGATCTAAAAGCAATTGCAGAAGAGCTAAAACCAAAAATAGCAGAAAAATTAGCAAGTGTTAGCCTTAAGTATGGCACTGATGCTGTCATAGCATTAGATGAAGATATTGTAGATTTACATTTTCCTGTAACGCAATATTTAACCAAAATTTCATCTTTTAACTTTGATAAAACAGCTGAGGTTTCAGGTGTTTTACTTGGTATAAAAGGGCAATATTTAATTTTTGACACCGGTGTTATTAATCTCAGGAAGTTTACCTCTTACCATGTAAGCTTGAAGGCAAGTTAATTATTTTATTTGATATTACATAGGCTAAACTAAACTTATTACTTGAGATTGTATTTATAATTGAGTTATTTGTAGCGATGAATGAGATTTTAGGATCATTATGATGAATGAAAACGACTATGCACAACAAGCCAGTGAAATATTTGTACTTTCAGATTCTTTTATCCGTATTAAAGAGCTGATCGATGATGACAATTCTACGATTGACGATATTGCTGACGTAATAATATTGGATCCTGCATTAGCAGGAACCATATTAAAACTCGCTAATAGTTCACTTTTTAGCTACCCAGGTAAAATTGACACCATATCAAAAGCTGTTTTGGTGTTAGGTATTACTGAAGTTTATAATTTGGTTATCGCCTTTTTCACTAGTCGTGCATTTAAAGCGTTAGACGTTGAACAAGACTATTTAGATGATTTTTGGTGTAAAAGTGTAGATTGCGCACTAATAGTAAAGTATCTAGGTGTTAACCTGAGAATTCCAAATGCAGAGCGCTTATTTCTTATTGGTCTTCTACATAATTTGGGTGAACTTGTTGTTCAACAAATAGCCCCTGAGAAAGCCGTAGTTGCGAACAAATTTACCGCTACTGAATTGCCGTGGGATAAACAAAAAAAGACACTTGGTTTTACCTATGCTGATTGCGCTGCAGAGCTTTTAAAACAATGGCAATTGCCTTTTAGTATTATAGAGCCTATTCGTAATCAAGATAATAGCGACTTTACTTACAGTACAGACGAAATTAAATTACTCTATTTATCAAAAAGAATTATGTTGAGTCAATTCGACTGCAGTGCGCACGATGCTGAGTTGTTATTTCCTGATAATGCTATGCAACAGTTACTTATTGACGATGAAATGCTACAAGGAACAATTAATTATTGTGATTTCGAGCGTTTGAGTATTTTATCGATTATTAACCCCAGTGCCGCTACCATTTTTTAGTGGCTAAATTACTGATGGTCATCATGTTTAAAACCTATTCAATATGATGGTCATTGCATTTCACTTTTAGACATTCGTAACGTTAAGCTGATTGATATAGGTTAGTCTGCAACCTAGTTATTTTGGCTAAACTTACCGACATTAGTTTGTTTACAGTACAAGAATAATCACTGTTAATTCATTTTTCTTTTTAAATTTAAGTATCCTATTGATTAAATTTATATCAATACGCAAGTCTTTCTTCGTTAAATTACGTTTCTCTATAAAATACTTTACGCCCCTCCATCATGGTAATAAATGTTGCACCAGTTGCTCTCAAATCAATTTGATTCGCACTATTGTGGTGCGTTTATCTTGGCATGAAAATCACTAACCTTTTGTTTTTAATTGTTATTTTTTTTGGCATAAAGCTTGATAAGGAATAGTTAATAATAATTAAGGGAAATATAACATGAAACTAGTAAGCGCAATTATAAAGCCATTCAAGCTTGATAATGTCAGAGAGGCCATTTCTGAGATAGGCATTGAAGGTTTAACTGTTAGTGAAGTTAAAGGCTTTGGTCGTCAAAAAGGTCATACCGAATTATATCGTGGTGCTGAATACCAGGTAGACTTTTTACCGAAAGTTAAACTTGAAATCGCTGTAAATGATGAGTTTGTACAACGGTTAGTTGATGCGATAGCTGAAGCGGCGCATACCGGTAAAATTGGTGATGGCAAAATATTTGTTTATGACCTTGAGCAAGCTGTACGAATTCGTACTGGTGAACAAGACATAGAAGCGATATAGGAGAAAATCATGGAACAAAATATTTTTCAACTACAGTACGCAATGGACACTTTTTATTTTCTAATTTGTGGTGCCTTAGTCATGTGGATGGCTGCTGGCTTTTCAATGTTAGAAGCCGGTTTAGTTAGAGCTAAAAACACCACAGAAATTTTGACTAAAAACGTCGCACTTTATGCTATTTCTTGCATGATGTATTTATTTGTCGGTTACGACATTATGTACGGTGGCGGCATGTTTTTATCAGGTATAGAAACGGTTGATCCTGCAAAAGTGTTGGCTGATTTCTCTACAAGAGAAGATGGTTTCACTGGCGCGGCAATATATTCAGCTGCATCAGACTTCTTTTTCCAAGTAGTTTTTGTAGCAACAGCGATGTCTATTGTGTCAGGTGCCGTTGCTGAGCGTATGAAGTTATGGGCATTTTTAGCTTTTGCGGTTGTGTTAACGGGTGTAATTTATCCAATGGAAGGTAGCTGGACTTGGGGTGGTAACGCCGTGTTTGGTTTATACACACTTTCAGAGCTTGGATTCTCAGATTTTGCTGGTTCAGGTATTGTACATATGGCCGGTGCAGCAGCAGCCTTAGCTGGTGTTTTACTGTTAGGTGCTCGTAAAGGTAAATACGGTAAAAATGGTCAAATAAACGCTATACCAGGTTCAAACTTACCTATGGCAACTTTAGGTACCTTTATTTTATGGATGGGTTGGTTTGGTTTTAACGGCGGTTCAGTGTTAAAGCTAGGTGATATTGCTAGTTCACACTCAGTGGCTTTGGTTTTCTTAAATACCAATGCCGCAGCTGCAGCTGGTGCTATAGCAGCATTAGTATTTGCTAAATTGTTATTCAAAAAAGCTGATTTAACCATGGCACTCAATGGTGCATTAGCAGGCCTAGTTGTTATTACCGCAGAGCCATCTACACCAACACCTATACAAGCTACACTGTTTGGCGCAATTGCAGGTATTGTTGTCGTGTTATCAATTATCAGCTTAGATAAAATAAAAATTGATGATCCTGTCGGTGCTATTTCAGTACATGGTGTTGTTGGTTTACTAGGTTTATTACTAGTGCCTGTGACAAATAGTGGTTCAAGCTTTAGCGGCCAATTAATTGGTGCGGCAACTATTTTTGTTTGGGTATTCGCTACAAGCTTTGTTGTTTGGTTTATTTTGAAAAAATTAATCGGCATTAGAGTAAGTGAAGATGATGAATATGAAGGTTGTGATAAATCGGATTGTGGTATGGAAGCTTATCCTGAGTTTACGCGTGGCTAAGTCACGCTCAAACTAATCGCTTTAAAACCATTAAGCCTGTGTATTCATTTACACAGGCTTATTTTTTTTACCGATTACTACTTCAACTTAACGCTATAAAATAGTCTAACGTTGAAATATTTTTCAAAGTTTACTGCCATTAGTCATAAACTGTGTAAAATTAGGTATTAATCGATTTTTTTATTAGTGGATATTAGATGGCAAGAGAGCAGTTTGGCGTGTGTGCAGAGCCTAGTCTTCATGGTTATTATTTATTATTTAATGCCTTAGATGATAACTATTTGTTTTTGCGTAAAGCACTATCACGGTTGCCAGCTTTATTTGATAAATATGCTGATCGTTTTTCTGAAGCTAATTTAGCTGGTGTTATTGCTATTGGTACCAACTTTTGGGATGAACTTTATCCGCAAGGGCGACCCAAGCATTTGCGTCAATTTCCAGAAATGGCGATTGAAGATTGCACAGCGCCCTCAAATAATTACGATTTGTATATTGAAATTCGTGGTGATCGTGCAGACGTAAATCACATTGTTGCGACTAAGGTCTGTCAGTTATTAGCTGACAGTGTTGAGTTGGTTGAGCAAGTAAGAGCTTTTCGATTTTTAGATGGCCGTGATTTAACGGGTTTTGTTGATGGCACTGAAAACCCACAAGGTCATCATCGTCGACGTGTGGCCTTGATTAACGATGAACAAGATGCTGAATTCGCTTCAGGCAGCTATTTACATATTCAGCGATACCGTCATAACCTGAACTTATGGAATTCATTAGAAGTGAAAGAGCAAGAAGACGTTTTTTCACGTACTAAAGTTAATAATGAAGAGTATTCAGAAGAAAACAAAGCGCCCACATCTCATATAAAACGCGTGAATTTAAAAGATAGTGAAGGCAAAAGTCTTGAAATATTAAGACAAAGCATGCCTTATGGCGATATGAAGCTGCAAGGGTTGTTTTTTGTTTCTTATTGTCATTCACCTGAGCCATTCGAATTAATGCTAAAAAGTATGATTGGCGGTGATGCACATGGTCACAGTGACCACATGCTTAAATATACTCAAGCCGAAACTGGCGCTGCATTTTTTGTACCTAGCTTAAATATTTTGGCAAAGTTGGGTGAGTAGCGCTGATAAAATTGAGAAAGCGAGCTTAAAATAACCAGGCTGATTTGCTGCATGTAAGCTTAGTGTTGCTGAATTTATATTTTAGTATCTTTTGCTAATTTTAAAGGTAGGTTAGCTTTCAAAGGCTGCAGTATAAAGATACATAACCCTTATTCAGTACTTGATCAGAATCACTAATTTAGTTTGATTTATTAAGCTAAATTAGTGATATAAATTTAGCTAAATCAGTTAAGTTAGATTTTTTAAGAATAAATCTTCAAGTCTCGAAATGGTTTGCTTAATTGCTTTGACATCAGTTGGGGCAATGAAAATGGTGTCATCACCTGCAATCGTACCTAAAACACCATCACTTTTACTTAAGCTGTCCAGTAAGCGAGCGATTAGTTGTGCTGCTCCGGGGCTTGTTCTAATGATTATCATCACATCGTTATGTTCAATATCAAGAACAAGTTGTTTAAGTGGGCTTTTAGCTGTTGGCATTCCTAGCTCTGCAGGCAAGCAGTAAACCATTTCTTGTCGGGCATTACGCGTACGTACCGCACCAAACTTGCTTAACATCCGTGATACTTTAGATTGGCTAATATTTTCAAAGCCTTGAGCCTTTAAAGCATCAGCAATATCGCCTTGTGAACTAAATTGTTCCTGATTTAATAAATCTTTGAAAGCTTGCACTAAAGCTTCTTGTTTGTTTTGTCCGCTCATATAGGTCCATTAAGTGATAAAATTATGGTCGACTATTGTTGGTTGATAATATCTAAATTATACCTAAGTATTATTTCACAATTTTTATTATACGTTATCCTTATAGGTCAATACAGATGAATAACACTAACTCAATTAAGTATTGACGCGCTAGGCGGGAAATATATTTGATAGAATTGGTATAAACATTGTTTTTTTGTTGGTTATAATATATCTTTTGGCCAACAAATTTTTTTACGTAATTACTCAAATTTTCGGAGACATCGAATGAAAGTTGCTGTGCTAGGCGCTGCTGGCGGAATCGGCCAAGCGTTATCTTTACTATTAAAAACTCAATTACCTGCAGGTTCTGAGCTATCTTTATATGACGTTGCACCAGTAGTTCCAGGTGTTGCCGTTGATTTATCACACATCCCAACAGCAGTAAAAGTTGCTGGTTTTGGTGCTGACAACTTAGCCGGTGCTCTTACTGGTGCAGATATTGTAATTATTCCTGCTGGCATGCCTCGCAAACCAGGTATGGACCGTGCAGATTTATTTGCTGTTAATGCTGGTATTATTAAAACCTTAGCTGAAGGTATAGTGGCAAATTGCCCTAAAGCCTTGGTTGGTATTATTACTAACCCTGTAAACGGTACAGTGCCAATTGTTGCTGAAGTTTTCAAAAAAGCAGGTACTTACGACAAAAACCGTGTTTTTGGTGTGACTACACTTGATGTTATTCGCTCTGAAGCTTTCATTGCTGAATTAAAAGGCTTGAACGTAAGCGAAGTTAAAGTTCCGGTAATTGGTGGCCATTCAGGCACAACAATTTTACCACTTCTTTCACAAGTTGAAGGTGTTACTTTTTCTGATGAAGAAGTTGCAGCGTTAACACCACGCATTCAAAATGCGGGTACTGAAGTTGTAAACGCTAAAGCTGGTGGCGGTTCTGCTACACTTTCAATGGGCGCTGCTGCTGCTCGTTTTTGTTTATCTTTAGTGAAAGGTTTACAAGGCGAAGATGTTGTTGATTACGCTTATGTTGAAGTTGAAGGTGGCGATGCGCCATTTTTTGCTCACCCAGTACGTTTAGGTGTAAATGGTATTACTGAAATTTTACCTTACGGCGAGCTAAGTGCTTTTGAAGAAAAAGCTAAAAATGACATGCTTGCTACATTAAACGCAGACATTAAAGAAGGTGTTGATTTTATCAACGGCTAATCTTTTAACGTCATGCTTAAAAACCGCGTTTACGCGGTTTTTTATTGCCTAAATTTTGCTTAAAGCCACTTAAATTTCCTGATCTAAAATGTAGAGTAGAGACTTTTAAGTGACAAAATAGTATTTAGATTAAGTAATAGGTAAAATGCACACAACTTCATTAATTATAACTGTAATATGACCCAGCCCTTTAGTTATCAAACAAGCTTTATATTAGACAAATCTCATTTTAGTGAATGCTATGAGGAGTCTGTGCCAGCACAAACGCCCATCACTTTGTATAGTAAAGGTGCTGTTCTGATGTTAATTGGTGCCGTATTAGTTATCTTTTCAGAGCTTAACCCTTATGCAGCCTGGTTTATTTTCACGCTTGGTGTATTAGAAATTGTTAGTAGCCACTATAAAAAGCCGTGGTGGGTTGTACGTCAGATGTTAAGTAAAGTCGCCAAAGCTGAAGTTACCCTTAAAATTGATGATGATTGTATACACATATCGTCATTCTATAATGATAACAATATGAAATTTAGTGATATTAACCAAATAACAGCAACAGAAAATGGTTGGTTAATAAAACATAGTAATAGCAGGCATTATATTTCTAACCGTTGCCTTGATGAGCAAGCTCAGGCTTTTTTAAAAACTAAAATGGGTTAATAATTTCTCTTGATGACGTTATTGTTTATTTTGGTGAGCTTATTAATCATATTTATATAAATTTAGTATAAGTTCTATAAAAGTTGAATGAGAATAATTCGCAAAAACCTTGACAGCGATAAGTATCTTCATTAGTCTTGCGGCAACTATAAATTCATCAATTTTCTAATTGTTTAGGCAGGTTTCATGTTGAATAAAATTTGGTTTTCTTCTTTTGTTTTAGTCGCTATTTTAGCGACAAGTAATAGCGTTTTCGCCAATGACGATGTTAATGTTTACTCATATCGACAACCGTTTTTAGTTGAACCATTATTTAAAGAGTTTACGAAAGAAACGGGTATCAAGGTTAATGTAGTTTTTGCCAAGAAAGGCATGGCTGAAAGACTAGCACGTGAAGGCGAATATAGTCCCGCCGACATTTTATTAACAACTGATATTAGCCGCTTAATTGAATTAAAAGACAAGCATTTACTTCAAGCTGTTCAATCGGCAGAACTCACGGCCGCAATTCCAGCACAATTTAAAGCGTCGGATAATACCTGGTACGCATTAACAACACGCGTGCGTAATATTTATTCGGCAAAAAGATTAGGTAAAATTGATTTTAATTATGAAGACCTAGCTGATGAAAAATACCGAGGTAAAATTTGTACTCGCAGCGGTAAGCATCCATATAATGTAGCACTAATCGCTTCAATGATTGCAGAACATGGCGAAGCCGATACTTTGATTTGGTTAGAAAAAGTTAAAGCTAACTTAGCTCGTAAACCACAAGGTAGTGATCGAGCGCAAGTACAAGCTATTCATCAAAACTTATGCGACATATCATTAGGTAATAGTTACTACTTTGGTAATATGCTTAACGATGAAAAACAAAAAGTGTGGGCAGACGCTGTTAATATTAACTTCCCTAATCAAAGTAATCGCGGTGCTCATGTTAATATTTCTGGTATGGCCATGGCAAAATATGCACCAAATAAAGCTAATGCCCTAACTTTAATGAATTTTCTTGTCTCAGAGCCAGCGCAAAAAATGTATGCTCAAACGAACATGGAATACCCTGTTCGCCCTGGTGTACAACCTTCTAAATTAGTCGCTTCTTGGGGACAATTCAAAGCCGATAACTTATCGCTCGAAACTATCGCTAAACATAGAAAATCGGCATTGATTTTACTTGATAAAGCACAATTTGATCTCTAATTCTCAACATCTCGAGTTCACTGAGTGATAATCGGTAATAAAAGTACCAGCTGGAAATTTTTCAGCTGGTTTTTTGCTTTAGCGCTAATGTCACCTATTGTAGTCATGCTAATAGGTAGCATGAGTGATTCAGGCGACCTTTTTTCGCATTTATGGGCTACGGTATTACCAGAATATATCCAAAATACCATTATACTTGGCGTGTTGGTCGCATTGCTTTCATTTTGTTTTGGTGTGCCCGCTGCAGCGCTTATTAGTCAAACTAATATCGTCATGGCTAAGCAGTTAAGGTGGCTATTAATGCTACCGCTGGCGATGCCAGCTTACTTAGTTGCTTATCTATATACTGATTTATTTGATTATGCTGGGCCTGTGCAACGTGTATTGCGTGCATGGTTTAATTGGCAATCACCCAATGATTATTACTTTTTTGACATTAGAACCATAGGTGGCGCGGCAATTGTCATTTCATTGGTGATGTTTCCTTATGTCTACATGCTGACACGTACCGCTTTTGAGCAGCAAGACAGAAACCTGTTCAGAGCAAGTCGCTTATTAGGTTGCACCGAACGACAAAGCTTTTATCAAATAGCGTTACCATTAGCACGACCCGCTATTGCTGTGTCACTAATGTTAGTGATCATGGAAACACTCGCCGATTTTGCTACCGTACAATACTTTGCTGTAAATACTTTAACGACGGCTATTTATGATACCTGGTTAGGTTATGGTGATTTTGGCGCGGCGAACGCCTTAGCTAGTGTACTGATGTTATTTATTTTATTTATTGTGGTTGCCGAACAAAGAGCTAGAGCAGGGCAACGTCATCAATCAAGTCGACCAAATACAGAGCATCAGCTAAAGCAGCTGACTTTTGGACAACAAATACTGGCCAGTATTTTTTGTTGGTTCTTGGTGATTGCTGGGTTTTTATTGCCGTTAACGTTACTCATTATTATGGCAATAGATTATGCTGATTATCATCAGTTGATTGCGTTAATTGCTACCGGTAAAAATAGTATTGAAATTGCGGTTTATAGTGCGACTATAGCCACTTTAATTGCACTGACGCTGGCTTTATTTCAACGATTACATCAAAGTCGCGGTCGCATGATACCCGTGCAAATTTCTGGCTTTGGTTATGCTATTCCCGGTACGGTACTTGCCATGGCTATGTTAGCTACTTTTGGTCCTTTAGATCATCTCATTAACGACATCGCCAAAGCGTTAAACTTTCAAGCGCCGGGATTAATACTATCAGGTACAGTCTTTGCTATTATTTTTGCATTTGTGGTACGTTTTTCTGCTATAGCTAATGGCACGATAAACGCAGGCATTAGTCAAATACCTAAATCGCTTGATCTCGCGCCTGGCAGTTTAGGCGTAAAAACTTTACCGGCTATTTTTCGGGTACATCTACCGTTATTAAAATCATCAATTTTGGTTGCTTGGCTGTTAGTGTTTGTTGAAGCAATGAAAGAGTTACCTGCTGTGTTATTATTACGCCCGTTTAATTTTGAAACCTTAAGTACGCAGATATATCAGCTAATTTCCGACGAACGCCTAGAACAAGGGGCGTTAGGTGCTATCTTGATTGTTTTGTTTGGTTTATTACCTATTATTTTTCTTAACCGCCAGAAGGACAGCGAGTGAAGCCACTTATTAATATTGAAAATTTAGCGGTCGAATTACAATCTAAAAGCATCCTCTCTAAGGTTAATTTATCACTGGAAAAAGGTGAGATTTTAGGGCTTGTTGGTCCTAGTGGTTGCGGCAAAACTACATTGCTTAACACGTTGGCGGGTTTTATTGCACAAAGTACTGGCACCATTGAAATTAACTCTAGCCATAAACCGTCAATACAAGTGACTATCGATAATATGCTGCCAGCAGAACAGCGTAATATTGGTATGATATTTCAAGATTACGCATTATTTCCCCACTTAAATGTTAATGAAAATATTTGCTTTGGGCTTAAAAACCTCACCAAGCTAGAGCAAAAATCGCGTTGCGAGGAATTATTAACCTTGCTTGAGTTATCAGCATTTGGGCAACGATACCCGCATCAACTATCTGGTGGCCAACAACAACGTGTTGCAATTGCAAGAGCGTTAGCGCCACAGCCCAGTTTACTGTTACTTGATGAACCGTTTTCAAATATTGACGCGAGATTGCGTAATGAGTTAATGATTGAAATAAGGCAGCTATTAAAACGCTTAGGTATGACCGCTATTTTCGTTACTCACAATAAAGACGAAGTGTTTACATTTGCAGATAAAATTGCCGTTATGCATCAGGGACAAGTATTGCAAATGGGATCGCCTGCAAGTGTTTGTCAGCATCCCAATAGTTGGCAAGTTGCTGACTTTTTACAACTGGGTAGCTGGCTACCAGTTACTTTACTTGAAAATGAGCACTCTGCATCAGTATCTACACTTATTGGAGACATTGAACCTGAAAATGTTTTACAACAAACAACAAATAATACGGCTAATAAAGCACTGAGTTATCAGTTGTTAGTAAAGCCTAATCATGTCGAGTTATGTCAGCAGCAAAAACCTAATGTCGTTATTGAACACGTCAGTGTGACAGAACAAGGTTTTCACTATTTATTGCGTAGCACGGAACAAAATGTTGCATTATCCTTTACTCAGTTAAGTTATTATAGCCAAGAGCTTCACAGATTAGGTGATGCATTATCGGTGCGATTAAAAGCCGATAACTTCCATTTATATGCGGTTGAAAATAGCCACTTATAGGGTGAGTTTATTACCACTGTCGCTGATCTGTGACAGTAAAACAGCATTTTTAGCCAAAAATTATTAATTTTTCGGGCCAAATTGGGCAACCGATCCACAAAAGCCCACAAATTCATTCACTTCCCTAAAAGCCTTTATTTTCTAGGCACTCAGCGCGTTCAAATTACAAAACTTTGCTTGACATAAGTTGACTTTACTCACTAAACTGTATCATTGTGGTAAAAAGTGGGAATTAGTGGATCAAAGGTGATCCCAAACTAATTAAGTGGATTATGTACAGAGGCACTAGCGCTATAACGCTCGACAGCAAAAATAGAATCACGATACCTACAAGGTACCGCGAGGAGCTGTTTGCCGATTGCCAAGGAAAAATGGTTTGTACTGTTGATATTCAACATCCGTGTTTATTGTTATACCCGCTTCCCGAATGGGAAGAAATAGAATTAAAGCTTTGTGGCTTGTCGAGTATGAACCCACAAGAGCGATTATTACAACAAGTGCTATTAGGCAATGCCTCAGATTGTGAAATTGATAAAAGCGGCCGTTTATTAATTAATGGCCCACTGCGACAACATGCCGGCTTAGAAAAAGGCTTGATGCTCGTTGGACAGTTAAGAAAGTTTGAAATCTGGAGCGAAAATGCATGGCAAGATCAAATGCAGCAAGGTATTGCTAAAATTCAGTCAGGTGAAATAGAACTCACTGACCGACTTCTTGATTTGTCGTTATGATAAATCAAACCGCGAAAATAATGAAAATTATAGGGTATCGATAAACTCATAATGCAACATGATAATGCACATATTTCAGTACTACTTGCCGAGTCGATTACAGGACTTGCGATTAAACCAGATGGTATTTATATCGACTGTACCTTTGGTCGTGGCGGGCATTCAGGTTTAATTCTTGAAAACTTAGGACCTAAAGGTCGTTTGATTGCGATAGATCGTGATCCATCAGCGATAGCCGCTGCAGAAAAGTATGCTAACGATGAACGCTTTATTATTGAACATCATGGTTTTGCTGATTTAGAAATGATTGTAGAAAAACATCAGCTAGTTGAAAAAATAGATGGTGTTTTATTGGATCTAGGTGTGTCATCTCCGCAACTTGATGAAGCAGAACGTGGCTTTAGTTTTATGAAAGACGGCCCGCTTGATATGCGCATGGATACATCACGTGGTCAAACAGCTGCTGAATGGCTAGCCGTTGCCGATGTTGAAGACATTACGTGGGTACTTCGAACTTTTGGTGAAGAAAAACATGCATGGCGCATTGCCAATGCGATTGTCGACGAGCGCGAAGTTACCGCGTTGACACGCACCGGGCAATTAGCGCAACTCATTAAGAAAACTGCGCCACAAAGAGAAATTAAAAAGCATCCTGCAACAAGAAGCTTTCAAGCCATTCGTATGTATATCAACAGCGAATTAGAGCAAATTGAGCAAGTGTTGGCTGCGTCTTTATCAGTATTAGCAACAGATGGCCGTTTGGTTGTGATTAGCTTTCATTCGCTTGAAGATCGCTTAGTGAAGCAGTTTATGAAAAAGCATTCACAAGGCAAAAAAGTACCTCGTGGTATGCCAATCAGTGAAGCAGAATTAAACAAAGGTAAAAACTTGAGCTTAATTGGCCGCAAGTTAAAACCAACGAAAGATGAAGTGGAAGAAAATGTGCGTTCTCGTAGCTCAGTACTTAGAGTTGCTCAGAGACTAGTACGCTAACTTTGGCGCTTTAGTATGGCAAACCAAAAAGTTGTGTTAACGCTTGATATTTGGCATGACATCCGCCGACATTTTTGGATTTATGGCATTTTATTATTGGTATTGATTTCTGCGTTTTCGGTGATTTATTTCACCCATTTAAATAGGCTTACTACCAGTAAAATTGAAATATTATTAACTGAGCGTGACGCTTTAGAAAATGAATGGCGTAACTTGGTTCTAGAGCAAAATAGTTTAGCAGAACATAGTGCGATTGAAAGTAGCGCAGAGAAGCAACTGAATATGACCAGACCAGACGCAAGCTCGGAAATTATAATTAAATTACCATGATTTATTAGCACGGGTAGGCAATGAAAAAACCAGCACAATATAATCCAAACACGGTAGCATGGCGTTTTTACGTTGTGTTAGGCGCTGTTGTGCTGATTTACGCAGGTTTGATGGCTCGTACTGCTTACATTCAAGTATTTGAACCCGACATGCTGAAAAAGCAAGGCGACAATCGCTCGCTTCGTACCAATACAAAAACAGTGCAACGCGGTTCAATTGTTGACCGTAATGGTCATGAACTGGCGATCAGTGTGCCTGTGGAGACTGTCTGGGCTGATCCTAAAATTATTTTTGACACCAATGCGTTGTCGATGACTGAGCATTGGCAGGCTTTAGCTGATGTATTAGGTCAAGACGTGAACAAGTTAAAAGTTCGTGTAACGAAAAACCCTAGAAAACGTTTTGTTTATATCGAACGAAAAGTAGCGCCGGCAATGGCGAACTATATTCAAGAGTTAAAAATTCCGGGTATTCATTTACGTAAAGAATCTAAACGTTTTTACCCTGCAGGTGAAATAAGCGCTCATATTGTTGGCTTTACGAATGTTGATGATAAGGGCATTGAAGGCGTAGAACGCGTTTATGACCAACTGTTGACCGGTGAAGACGGCGAGAAAAAGTATCGTAAAGATGCCAAAGGCCGCAAGATTGAAATTTTATCAGTTAAAGCGTCTACTCAACCCAAAACAATTACCTTGAGTATCGACCAACGTATTCAAGCATTGGCTTATCGTGAGTTAAAAGGCGCGGTTAAAGCATTTAAAGCCACATCAGGCTCTGCTGTTGTTACCAATGTAAATACTGGCGAAGTTCTAGCGCTTGTTAATAGCCCATCATACAACCCAAATAATCGTTCAGGTGTGGCAATTCATCGTTTTCGTAACCGTGCGATTACCGATATTTATGAACCAGGTTCTACCATGAAGCCGTTAACAGTTTTAACCGCTTTAGAATTTGGTAGCGTAAAAAAAGACAGTATTGTTGATACCTACCCAGGTTGGATGCGTTTAGGGGGGAGTCGTGTTTCTGATCCACGCTATCTTGGTAAAATCTCTTTAGCAGATTTATTGGTGCATTCATCTAATATGGGCACGACTAAATTGGCGTTATCGGTGCCAAAAGATTACTTAATTGATAAGTTTTTTGACGCGGGATTTTCTGAAGATACAGGTACTGGGCTGGTGGGTGAAAGCTCTGGCATGATGCACGATAGAGCACGATGGTCAAAATTTGAACTAGCAACGTTATCTTGGGGTCATGGTGTCGCCATTACGCCAATTCAACTGGCACGCTTTTATACAACACTAGCAAATGGTGGTGTTAAAACACCGTTAACTATTTTAAAGCAAGACAAAGAATCATTAGCGCAGCAAAAGCATGAACGTATTTTCTCAGCTGAAAATAGTCAAAATGTGGTTGAAATGTTAGAGCATGTAGTTAATGAGCAATATACCGTAGCGAAAGTTGATGGATATCGTGTTGGTGGAAAAAGTGGTACAGCAATTAAAGCGTTTGCTGGTGGATATGGCAGTGATTATGTAGGTTTATTTGCTGGCATAGCCCCTATTTCAGACCCGGAAATTGCCGTGGTTGTGGTCATTGATGATCCTGGCGGTGATTTATATCACGGTGGTGAAGTTGCCGCTCCGGTGTTTTCTCGAATTATGAAGGGCACGCTGCGGCTGCTCAATGTCCCGCCTGATGCGAACACGCGAGTGACCTCTGTACAAGCAGAGAAAAAAATTGAAAGTGTACCTAAGGAGCGTGACCATGTTTGATCACGCTTTAACCGTTTCTACTGCACCGACAAATTTTGCCGCCATTGAAGCGGTTTTAAGCTTTGGTGAAATTACGCTTGCGCCTAATGATTTAACGCAATTAGCAACACAGTTTTCTCAAAACTTTAACTCAACTAGAGCTAATTTAGTCAACGACACAAGGGCGTTAATATCGGGCGATGTTTTTTGCGCGGTTATTGGCAGTTTACGTGACGGCCGTGAATATACGGTACAGGCGTTATCGGCGAATTGTGCAATGATATTACAAGAAACAACTGAGTCGTCCGAACATGGCAAATTGACATGGCTTGGACAAGCCTCAGGTCAAGAAACGCCAGTATTAAGTTATTTCCAGCTGAATGATAATTTGTTCAATGTTGCAAAAGTATTTTATGGCGAACCGCAAAAATTGTTAAATATTATTGGAATTACCGGTACTAATGGTAAAACCAGCACGAGCCAAATTATTGCGAACTTACTCGATAGTTGTCAGAAAAACTGTGCAGTTATTGGCACCAATGGCGCGGGTAAGTTGGCACAATTACATACGATTGAAAACACCACGCCGGGCGCAACTGAGTTGCATCAATTGTTGGCGTTATTTGCCGACAATAAAATTACAGATGTTGCTATGGAAGTATCTTCGCATGCTTTAGCGCAAAAACGTGTTAATGCAACCTTATTTAATACCGCCGTTTTTACAAATTTGAGTCGTGACCATTTAGATTATCATCAAACCATGGCCGCTTATGCTGAAGCAAAAAAAGCTATATTCACTGGCGATAATAAGCAAGTAGCGGTGATCAATGGCGACGACGCGCAAGCACAAAAATGGTTAGAAAATTGGCCAAGTACACAAGCTGTTGTTGTTTACGGACGAGACGCCAATGTTGCTAGTTATCAGCGCTTCGCACAAGCACTAGATGTTAAACATTATCCTCAAGGTGTTAGTTTTCAGCTGGTTACTGACCAAGGCAAATGTGAAATTAACAGCCAATTATTAGGTGACTTTAACGTTGAGAACTTGCTTGCTGCTATTGCCGTGTTAATGGTCGAAAAAATAGCCCTTGCGACAATTGCTAAAGCGATTACTCAGCTTGTGCCCATTATTGGTCGCATGGAGTCATTTTCCTTACAAGGTAAGCCTACAGCCGTAGTTGATTACGCGCATACCCCAGATGCATTAGCTAGCGCTTTAGATGCTTGCCGATTACATTGCCAAGGTAAGTTATGGTTAGTATTTGGTTGCGGTGGTGACAGAGATACAGGCAAAAGAGCGTTAATGGCTAAAGTTGCCGAAAGCAAAGCAGATTGCATGATCATTACCAATGACAACCCGCGCAGCGAAGACCCTGAAGCCATAGCTGCAGATATTATTGCAGGGTTAGATAAAAATACACGTTTTGAAAAAATACTAGATAGAGCAACGGCAGTATCCACGGCTTTACAACAAGCGGATGCCAATGATGTTGTGCTTTGCGCTGGAAAAGGCCATGAAGATTACATTATTTTTGGTAATGAAAAACGCCATTATGACGAACGTGCAGTAGTTAAAGCATTCTACTCTTCAGAAAAAGAGGTAACGGTATGATTGCGTTAACCTTAACTGAACTGTCACAAGTGATAAATGGTGAACTTATAGGTGAAGACTTAACAATTCATGCCATAAGTACGGATAGTCGTGCATTAAAACCTGGTGATGTTTTCTTAGCATTGCAAGGGCCAAACTTTGACGGACACAAATTCTTAAGCCAAGCAAGTACATTGGGTTGCAGCGCGGTAATCGTTCAAAAAGCGCAAGCAGATCTTACTATTGCACAAGTTGTGGTTAAAGACACTCACACAGCACTGGGTGAAATTGCCGCTTATGTAAAAGCAAAAGTTGCGCCGAAAACGGTTGCTATAACCGGTAGTAGTGGCAAAACCACCGTAAAAGAGATGGTGGCGGCAATTTTAAGTCGTTTAGGTAATGTGCTTGCGACGAAAGGTAACTTTAATAACGATATTGGTGTGCCGTTAACACTATTACGTTTAGAAGATAAACATGACTTTGCTGTCGTAGAGTTAGGTGCAAATCATTTGGGTGAAATTGCATATACCTCCGCGTTGGTTAAACCCGATGTAGCCATCATTAATAATATTGCCGCAGCGCATTTAGAGGGGTTTGGCGATTTATGTGGTGTGGCTCGCGCTAAAGGTGAAATTTTTTCTGGCTTAAATATCGGTGGCGTTGCCATTTATAATCAAGACACTCAATGGGCAGATAAATGGCTGTGGCGCTTAGCTGACAAAAAAGTCCTGAAATTTTCCTGTAAAGATGTCGCTGACTGTTACAGTCATCAAGAGACTTTAGACGAAAACGGTTGTGCAAATTTCACTTTAACAACGCCAATAGGCAGTACATCAATTGCGTTGACCGTGCCTGGTCATCATAACGTTTGCAATGCTGTTGCGGCAGCAACTATCGCATTAGAATTTGGTGCTAGCCTAGAAGATATTCGCCTAGGTTTAGCAAAAATGGCAGAAGTTAAAGGGCGTCTAAACTTACATCAACTTAATAAGCAAACTAAATTAATTGACGATACTTACAATGCTAACGTCGAATCAATTAATGCAGCATCTGATTTATTAGCCAGTTACCCAGGGCGTAGAATCCTTATTCTTGGCGATATGGGCGAATTAGGCTCAGAAGCACGCCGTTATCATCAAGAGGTTGGCGAGCATGCAAAAGACAAGCAAATTGACGATTTGTTGACCTTAGGCGTGCTAAGTCAAAATGCATCTGATGCTTTTTATCAAGGGCAGCAAAAACAAGCTCAACATTTTAGTAGTAGAGAGAATTTATTGTCACGTTTACAACAGTTACTTCAAGATGAAAAACAACAAGTGACTATTTTAGTAAAAGGTTCGCGCAGTGCTCATATGGAATACGTAGTAGCTGATATTATTCAATGGCATAACAGTCAGACTATGCAGGAGCAGGCATAATGTTACTTTGGTTAGGTGAGTATCTCACTCAGTATTATTCATTTTTTAATGTCTTTTCGTATTTAACATTTCGAGCCATTATTTCAACTCTTACTGCGTTGATTATCTCGTTATATTTTGGCCCTAAATTGATCCGAGCATTACAAAATATGCAAATAGGTCAAACGGTTCGCGATGATGGTCCAGAAAGCCATTTAGTTAAATCGGGAACACCTACCATGGGTGGGCTATTAATATTAGCGTCTATCGTGGTCAGCGTTTTATTGTGGGCCGATTTATCTAACACCTATGTTTGGGTGGTGTTATTTGTAATAGCTAGTTTTGGCTTGATTGGCTTTGTTGATGATTATCGTAAAGTTATTCGCAAAGACTCTAATGGTTTAATTGCCCGCTGGAAATATTTCTGGCAAACGGTTATTGGTTTAGCTACGGCAATATTCTTATATCAATTTGCCCAAAGCCCTGAAGAAACAACGTTACTCATTCCATTTGTGAAAAATGTTTTACCGCAGTTAGGCTTGCTCTACATCGGTTTAGTGTATTTCGTTATTGTCGGTACAAGTAACGCGGTTAACTTAACCGATGGTCTTGATGGCTTAGCTATTGTGCCAACCATTATGGTGGCCGGCGCGTTCGCGGTATTTGCTTACATGACAGGTCATGCAAATTTTTCTGAATACTTACACATTCCACACATTGCCTTAGCCAGTGAACTGGTGGTGGTATGTACGGCGATTGTTGGTGCAGGCTTAGGATTTTTGTGGTTTAACACATACCCTGCGCAAGTTTTCATGGGGGATGTTGGCTCACTTGCTTTAGGCGCTGCATTGGGTGTTATTGCTGTATTGGTGAGACAAGAATTAGTGTTATTTATTATGGGTGGTGTATTTGTTATTGAAACGCTATCGGTAATTTTACAAGTGGGTTCATACAAATTGCGTGGTCAGCGCATATTCCGTATGGCGCCTATTCATCATCATTACGAATTAAAAGGCTGGCCAGAGCCAAGAGTGATTGTTCGCTTTTGGATAATTTCTTTAGTGTTAGTTTTGATTGGCTTAGCCACTCTGAAATTAAGGTAAATATAAACGCGTGAATAAACATTTGCATCAGTCGGTAACGACACAATTAGCAAATAAGCGAATCGTGATCTTAGGTATAGGGATCACAGGATTGTCGTGCGCGCGTTTTTTACATCGTCATCAAATTTCATTTGCAGTAAACGATAGTCGAGCAATGCCTATTTCGCCCGGTGATTTTAAAAATCAATTTGCAAATAATACTTTATCACTTGGGCAGTGGGACTCTGCATTGATCGCCCAAGCAGAAGTGTTAATTGTCAGTCCAGGTATTGATATTTCAGTGCCTGAAATTAGCCATGCTATTGCAAAAAATTGTGATGTTATTGGCGATATAGAACTATTTTGTCGCTTAAGTGATACGAAAATTATTGCCGTTACTGGCTCAAACGGTAAATCTACCGTGGTTTCAATGCTAAATTATGTTGGTAACGCACTAGGCTATCATGTGCAGTTGGGTGGAAATATTGGCTTGCCAGTACTTGATCAAATAGATGAAGTAGACGCTGATTTTATTGTGTTAGAACTGTCAAGCTTTCAGCTTGAAACAGTTAAAAGCATGAAAGCCTTAGCAGCGACCATATTAAATATCAGCGATGATCATTTAGATCGCCATAAAACCATAGAAAATTATGCTGCGATTAAGCAAAAAATTTATCAAAACGCACGTTATGCAATTTTTAATCGTGACGATGAATCAACTAAACCCAATGAAAATTGTACCAACACTGAACAGTTAAACTTTGGCTGTGATTCAGCACAAAATGCAAATTTTGGTTTAGCTGATATTGATGGTGTTGTGCACTTAATGGACGGTGAAACAGCGTTATGTTCATTAACAGAGTTACCATTACAAGGTATTCACAATGCGGTTAATTATCTAGCGGTATTGGCTTTAGGAAAATGTGCGGGCTGGAATGTCGCTGCGATGCTAGCAAGCTTAATAACCTTTAAAGGCCTTGCACATCGTTGCGAAGTAATTGAAACAACCGATGGCATTTGTTGGGTAAACGACTCAAAAGCTACTAATGTTGGTGCAACACTTGCCGCTATTGAAGGGCTATCACCGACATTAAAAAACAATAAACTGATTTTGATTGCTGGCGGTGATGGCAAAGGTGCTGATTTTTCTCCGCTAACACAAGCGCTGACACAACACGTTGATTACTTGATCACATTAGGTAAAGACGGACGCGCTATTGCTTCATTACGATTACCAAATCAAGCCAGTACAACGACCCATGTTGAGACCTTATCAGCAGCAGTTTCGCTGGCTAAAAATCAGGCTAACGCAGGCGATATGGTTTTATTATCACCAGCTTGTGCCAGTTTAGATATGTTTTCAAATTATGTTGAACGCGGTGTTGTATTTATAAAGTCGGTGCTAACGCAAAAGGAGCCTGTGTAATGTCGGTTTCTTTTGCAAACTTGTCACAGTGGACAATGCCAACTTGGCTACAAGTGGAGTCTCGCTCGGTTGCCACCTTTGATCGCAGCTATGTATTACTTGCGCTTAGTATGTACATGATAGGTTTAATTATGGTGGCAAGTTCTTCAATGCCAATTGCCGAGCGATTATTTGAAAACCCATTCCATTTCATCGTCAGGCATATGATTTATATCGTATTAAGTTTAGGCGTTGCAGGCCTAACGTTACAAATTCCAATGCAGCGCTGGCATCAATTTAGCAGTAATTTGTTGATATTAGGCATTGTTTTACTGGTTGTTGTTTTAGTCGTTGGCCGAAATGTTAATGGCTCTACACGCTGGATCGCCATTGGACCGATAACGATACAGGCGGCAGAGCCAGCAAAACTGTTTTTCTTTTGCTATTTATCTGCCTACCTAGTGAGAAGACGTGATGAAGTCATGGAGAACGTTAAAGGTTTTGCCAAACCATTAATCGTTTTTGGAGCGTTAAGTGGTTTGTTATTAATGCAACCAGATTTAGGCACCATTATCGTGATGTTTGTCACCACATTTGGTTTACTGTTTCTAGCCGGCGCTAAGTTATGGCAATTTATAGCTATTTCAGGTGTAGGGGTCACATTATTATCAATGTTAGCTTATTTCTCTCCGTATCGCTGGGCAAGGGTTACGGGCTTTCTTGACCCATGGAAAGACCCTTTTGGCAGCGGTTATCAGTTAACACAATCGTTAATGGCTTATGGTCGCGGTGAAACATTTGGTCAGGGCCTTGGCAATAGTGTACAAAAATTAGAATATCTACCTGAAGCACATACCGATTTTGTTATGGCTGTGCTTGCAGAAGAATTTGGCTTTATCGGCATAAGCGTTATTTTAATCTTAAGTATGAGCTTGGTTTTTAAGGCTTTATTATTAGGTAGAAAAGCCGTTAATCAAGAGAAGTATTTTGAAGGTTTTTTTGCTTACGCGATTGGTATTTGGTTTTGTTTTCAAGCAGCCGTTAATATAGGCGCAAGTGCAGGTATTGTACCGACCAAAGGATTGACCATGCCGTTAATTAGTTATGGTGGTAGTTCCATGATCATTATGACTATGGCAGTCGCCGTTTTAATCCGTATAGATCACGAAATAAGATTACAAAGTATTCAAGCAACCAGTCGCGCTACTGGTACTCATAAAAGCACTAAGAAGAAATCAAGTAAAGTGAAGAAAACTAAAATTATCGAGGGCGGCAATGACTGAACAAGTAAGTCATGAAGTTAAACGCCCAACACTGCTCGTAATGGCAGGTGGAACCGGCGGACATATATTCCCAGGCATTGCTGTTGCAGATGCACTGGTAAAACAAGGTTGGAATATTCATTGGCTTGGCACAGCTCAGCGAATGGAAGCCGATTTGGTGCCTAAAAATGGCTATCCAATTTCATTTATAAACATGGCAGGCGTGCGTAATAAAAACTGGCAAACATGGTTGAAAACACCGTTTAAAATTATGCAGTCTGTTATGCAGTCTATCCAGATTTTACGCAAAGTTAAGCCAGATGTTGTGTTAGGAATGGGAGGCTACGCAAGTGCTCCAGGTGGAGTAGCTGCTTGGCTACTAGGAATTCCGTTGGTATTGCATGAACAAAATGCCGTTGCAGGTATGAGTAACCGTTTTCTTTCGTATTTAGCAACGACAACCTTAAGTGCGTTTCCGGGAGCTTTTAGTAAAAGAGTAACTTCTAAAGTCGTTGGCAACCCATTACGTAGCGATATTATTGCCATAAAAAATGTTGTTCCTGCACAGCCTGCTACCAGTAAAAAAGTGTTAGTTGTTGGCGGAAGTTTAGGGGCAAAGATACTGAATGATGTAGTGCCGCAAGCGATGAATCAAATCAAGGTGCAAAGTATTGATGTTTGGCATCAAACAGGCGGCGGTAATGAACAAGCCGTACTAAAAAGTTATCAAGATTACGGATTACCTGAAGAAAAGGTCAAGGTAACAGAATTTATTGAAGATATGGCAGCAGCTTATGAATGGGCCGATGTTGTTATTTGTCGAGCAGGTGCACTTACTGTGTCGGAATTAGCCATGGCAGCAAAACCGGCAATATTTGTACCTTTGCCACATGCGGTTGATGATCATCAAACTAAGAACGCTATGTATTTAGTTAATTGTGGCGCGGCAAAGTTAATTCCACAAAAAGAGTTTAATGGCACCACACTAGGGCAAACGCTAAATAGCCTGTTTATTTCAGACAAAGTAGTGCAGCAAATGTCTAAAGCTGCACACAACGCTGCCCATGCTGATGCAACGAATCTCGTTTCATCAGCTTGTATTGAAGTAGCAAAAATATGAGTGAATTAATGACAGCACAAAATGACAAAAATACTGTATCAAACCTGAGCAATAACAGGGTGCCAGAAATGCGCCGTGTGAAAACCATCCACTTTGTTGGTATTGGTGGCGCGGGTATGGGTGGTATTGCTGAAGTATTGTTAAATGAAGGTTATCAAATTACTGGCTCTGATATTGGAGAAAACCAAGTCGTTAAACGACTAATGGCTTTAGGTGCAAAGGTCACTATAGGCCATCACGCTGATAATGTTTCTGGCGCTAGTGTTATTGTGGTTTCAACTGCTATTGATAGTGAAAACCCTGAACTGACTGCAGCATATGATCAACGTATCCCTGTTGTTCGAAGAGCTGAAATGTTAGCCGAGTTAATGCGTTTTCGTCATGGTATTGCCATTGCCGGTACACATGGTAAAACCACCACTACAAGCTTAATTGCCAGTATTTTTGCACAAGCAAATTTAGATCCTACTTTTGTTATTGGCGGTTTACTAAATAGTGCTGGAACGAATGCTCGTTTAGGTAGTAGCCGTTATTTAATTGCTGAAGCAGATGAAAGCGATGCGTCATTCTTACATCTGCAACCTATGGTTTCAGTGATCACAAACATTGACGAAGATCATATGGAAACGTATGAAGGTGATTTTGAAAAACTTAAAGATACCTACATCGAGTTTTTACATAACCTACCTTTTTATGGTTTAGCCGTGGTTTGCTTAGATAACCCAGTCGTGCGAGAAATTTTACCGCGTATTAGTCGCCAAGTTATTACTTATGGCTTTTGCGAAGATGCAGACGTTAGGGCAACACAATACCAACAATCAGCCGGTATGAGTTCATTTGTTGTTGAACGTAAAGGCAGTGCTCCTTTAGCTATAAGTGTTAACTTGCCCGGCGAGCATAATGTATTAAATGCCTTAGCAGGTGTTGCAGTAGCTATTGATGAAGGTGTTGCCGACATTGCTATTCAACAAGCTCTTCAAGGTTTTGCTGGCATAGGCAGACGCTTCGAAAAACTAGCAACGTTGCAAACCGAGCAAGGCGAAATGATGCTAATTGATGATTACGGTCATCATCCAACAGAAGTGAAAGCAACCATATCTGCAATGCGTAACGGCTGGCCTGAAAAAAGATTGATCATGGTATTTCAACCTCATAGATATTCGCGCACCCGTGATTTATATGAAGACTTTGTTGAAGTGCTATCTGAAGTTGATTGCTTATTTTTACTTGATGTTTACGCTGCAGGCGAAGCGCCAATTGCCAATGCTGACAGTAAAAGTTTAGCGCGTAGTATTCGTTTACGTGGCCAAATAGAACCTATTTATGTTAGCGACAGTGATAAATTAGCCGAGCTAATCGCTGCTCAGTTGCAAGATGGCGACATGGTTATTACGCAAGGTGCCGGAAATATTGGTGCAATTGCGCGTAGTTTAGCCGCAGATGAAAAATTGACGGTGACAAACTCATGAAACCTTTAATGGAACAAAAGTTAGCCGTACTTTATGGCGGTACATCAGCAGAGAGAGCTGTGTCTCTAAATTCAGGTGTAGCGGTTGCTAAAGGCTTAGAGGCTGCTGGTTTTAAAGTACAGCTTATTGATACTCAAGACTACTGTTTAAGCGATCTTGTAAAGCTTGATATTGATCGAGTTTTTATTGCCTTGCATGGCCGAGGTGGTGAAGACGGCTGTGTACAAGGTGCATTGCAATATATGAATATTCCCTACACAGGTTCTGATGTGTTGGGCTCTGCATTATCGATGGATAAAATTCGCAGTAAGCAAGTATTTCAAGCGTTGAACTTACCTACCGCGGCTTTTGCTATTGTCGATAAAGCGCAATATCAAATGGCAGATGCAGAAAAAATTCTGCAACAGCTAGGTAACGTGGTTATGGTGAAGCCAGCTAATGAAGGCTCCAGCATAGGAATGTCTAAGGCAAATAATGCCGAAGAATTGCATCAAGCGCTTATTGCCGCGTTTAACTATGACCACCAAATATTAGTAGAAGCTTGGGTTCAAGGTCCTGAATACACGATTGCGATTTTAGGCCAAACGGCTTTACCTGTAATTCATATGGAAACACCAAACGATTTTTATGATTACGATGCGAAATATAAATCTAATACTACGCAATATCACTGTCCTTGCTCACTTTCAAATGAGGATGAGGTTGAACTTCAATCAATAGCATTAAAGGCGTTCAACGCCACGGGTGCAAAAGGTTGGGGACGTGTTGATGTCATGCGAAATAGCCAAGGACAATGGCAGATACTAGAAGTAAATACTGTACCAGGTATGACAGAAACGTCATTAGTGCCTAAAGCAGCAAAAGTATTTGGCTTAAGTTTTAGTGAGTTAGTAACAAAAATTGTAGAAATAAGCGCGGAAGGTAGCGCGTAAGTTATGGCAACGTCACAACAACTTCCGTTAAAGGAAGAGCTCTCAAACCTGCATTGGTCATTTTGGTTAGGGGTTACGTTTTTCGTTGCGGTTATTATTGCGATTTTATCGTTTGGTATTTTTTTAAACAAACAATTGAGTGCTGAAGAGTCGGCACCTGTTACATCTATTGCTATAGCGGGTGAAATGCCGTATACAACGCGTGCAGATATTGAAGGTGCAATAGAAAAAGTTAACTTAGGTAATTTTTTCAACTTAGATGTTAATGATGTACAGAAAAAAGTGGCCATGTTGCCATGGGTTTATTCAGTTTCTGTTCGTAAAAAGTGGCCTGATGAACTGAAGATCTATGTGGTAGATCAGAAGCCTATCGCTCATTGGAATGGTGACTTTTTAATAAATGTTAATGGCAAGGCTTTTCAGGCGGATGTAAAGCGCTTAGCCAAAAAATTACCGGCCTTTTTTGGGCCAGAAGGTAGTGAGCAAATAGCATTAGACAATTTTATAAATTTGAACAAGCTATTGGATTTTAGCCAATTAGCAATTGATGAATTAGTGCTGACTGAGCGTTTTGCTTGGCAGCTAATCTTAAATGATGGCATTACCATTGATTTAGGACGAGATAATAGAGTAGAACGTATACAGCGTTTTATGGATATTTATCCAGAAATTAAATTACACAAAAAGGAAGGCCAACAAGTTGATTACGTTGACCTGAGATACGATACCGGTTTAGCCGTTGGTTGGAAGACCTCGGATAATAAAGAAAGAGTTTAGCCTGAATGTCAAAAATAACTGAAAGAAATTTAGTGGTTGGATTAGATATTGGAACGTCAAAAATTTCAGTAGCTGTTGGCGAGATCACGCCTGATAACCAGCTCAGTATCGTAGGGGTTGGAAATCAACCTGCTCGTGGCATGGATAAAGGCGGTGTTAATGACTTAAACCTCGTTATTCAGTCCATTCAACGTGCGATTAATGAAGCTGAATTAATGGCTGATTGTCATATTACCTCAGTTTATCTTGGCATTTCTGGTAAGCATATCAGTTGTCAAAATGAAAACGGTATGGTGCCAATTAATGACAAAGAAGTCATGCAGGACGATGTAGATAACGTGATTCATACGGCGCGTTCAGTACCTATTTCTGCTGAACGTCGGATGTTACATGTGTTACCTCAAGAATATAGTATTGACTGTCAAGATGGCATTAAAAGCCCTATTGGTATGTCAGGCGTAAGAATGGAAGCCAAAGTTCATATTGTAACGTGTGCTAATGACATGGCTAAAAACATTGTTAAATGTGTTGAGCGTTGCGATTTAAAGGCTGACCAATTAATTTTTTCAGCACTTGCCTCTAGCTACGCCATTTTAACTGACGATGAAAAAGAGCTCGGTATTTGTGTTGTTGATATGGGTGCAGGCACCATGGATATTGCTGTTTTTACTGGCGGAGCGTTACGCCATACTGCAGTTATTCCAGTTGCAGGTAACCAAGTCACTAGCGATATAGCTAAAATATTTCGCACACCATTAAGCCATGCTGAAGATATTAAAGTGCAGTATGCCTGTGCATTGCGCCAAATGGTGAGCATGGAAGAAAACATTGAAGTACCCAGTGTTGGAGGACGTCCAGCGCGTTCAATGTCTCGTCATACCTTAGCTGAAGTTGTTGAGCCTAGGTATCAAGAGTTATTTGAACTGATACAAGAAGAATTAAGAGAGTGTGGTTTAGAAGATCAAATTGCCGCAGGTTATGTATTAACTGGCGGTACCGCAAAAATGGAAGGTGTGGTTGAGTTTGCTGAAGAAGTATTTCAAATGCCAGCTCGTGTAGCGCAACCTTCTGACGTATGTGGATTGAAAGAGTATGTAAACGACCCAACATACTCCACGGTTGTTGGCTTATTGCATTACGGCATGCAGGCGAGTCAGCAACAAAGTAACGAACAAAAGAAAAGTGAGTCAGTTGGTAGCATCGGATCGAAAATACTGGCTTGGTTTAAAGGCGAATTTTAATTAGTGGCATTAGCGGCTAATTAAAGGTGTAAGAAAAGTGTTTTGGTGGAACAAAACGTAATAAAAATCGGAGATAATAAAATGTTTGAATTAATGGAAGATCATAACGAAGAAGCAGTCATCAAAGTTATAGGCGTTGGTGGTGGTGGTGGTAATGCGGTAGAACACATGGTTTTACAAACCATTGAAGGTGTTGAATTTATTACCGCAAATACTGACTCGCAAGCATTACGCAATTCAGCGGCGAATGTTACTTTACAACTTGGCCACGATGTTACAAAAGGTTTAGGCGCTGGCGCTAATCCAGAAATCGGTCGTCGCAGTGCAGAAGAAGATAGAGAAACCATTAAAGAAGCACTTAAAGGTGCTGATATGGTATTTATCGCTGCAGGTATGGGCGGTGGTACGGGTACTGGTGCAGCACCTGTAGTAGCTGAAATTGCGAAAGAAATGGGTATTTTAACGGTTGCAGTAGTAACCAAACCTTTCCCATTCGAAGGCAAAAAACGCATGAATTATGCTGATCAAGGTATTGAGTTTTTATCAAAAAATGTCGATTCATTGATCACTATTCCAAACGAAAAACTGTTAAAAGTATTAGGCCCAGGTACAAGCTTATTAGATGCATTTAAAGCGGCTAATGATGTTCTATTAGGAGCAGTGCAAGGTATTGCGGAACTTATTACTCGACCGGGACTCATAAATGTCGATTTCGCCGATGTTAGAACGGTAATGTCTGAAATGGGTACAGCAATGATGGGCTCAGGCACAGCATCTGGTCCTGATCGTGCAGAAGAAGCCGCAGAAGCCGCAATTTCTAGTCCGTTACTTGAAGACGTTGATTTAGCCGGCGCTCGTGGCATTTTGGTCAACATTACTGCGGGTATGGATATCAGTATTGATGAGTTTGAAACTGTAGGTAACATGGTTAAAGCTTTTTCATCTGAAAATGCTACGGTAGTTGTTGGTGCGGTTATTGACCCTGAAATGACAGAAGATCTGCGTGTTACCGTTGTAGCAACAGGTATTGGTGCAGAGCGCAAGCCTGACATAACACTAGTTAACCCTGCGCCTATTGCTGAACCGCAAGTGGTTGGTGGTGATTATATCCCAAGCGCACAACCAGAGTTATCAGCGAGTCCGGTAACTATGCCAGAAGCAAATGCTCAAGCACAAAAAGTAGCGGCAACAGAGCTTGATGATTACTTAGATATTCCAGCATTTTTACGCAAACAAGCTGATTAATCGCGATTAATTTGGCTTGCTAATAATGCTATAAAAGTTGGAATATTGATTTTGTTAGGCTTTTTTGATATATTACGTCTCCGCTTAAATCAGTGGCGGCTAATAAATATAAAATATAGGCTTAAGAAGGCTATTTATGATTAAACAACGTACGTTAAAAGAAAGTGTCTCTGCCATTGGTGTAGGGTTACATAAAGGTGAAAAGGTGCAGATAACTCTCCGTCCTGCGCCTGCTAACACCGGTATTATTTTTCGCCGAGTTGATTTAGATCCCGTTGTCGATATCCCCGCGACACCGGAAGCTGTGGGCGAAACTACCCTTTGTACATGTTTAGTGAATGAGCAAGGTGTTCAGATTTCCACCGTCGAACATTTGCTTTCTGCTGTTGCAGGTTTAGGTATTGATAACCTTATTGTTGAGGTTGACTCACCTGAGATTCCAATTATGGATGGCAGTGCTTTACCGTTTGTATATTTAATACAGTCGGTAGGCATTGAAACATCAAATGTTGCCAAACGCTTTTTACGCATTACTAAAACTATTCGCGTTGAAGAAGGTGATAAATGGGCCGAATTAAAGCCTTATGAAGGATTCCGCGTAAACTTCGCTATTGAATTCGAACATCCTGTAATCGTAAATACTTGTCAAGCGATGAGTATGGACCTTTCAAGTTGTTCGTTTATCAAAGAAATTAGTCGTGCACGTACTTTTGGTTTTATGAAAGACATTGAATTCTTGCGCTCTCATAATTTAGCACTCGGTGGCAGTTTAGAAAATGCTATTGTGCTAGATGAATATCGCATGCTAAATAAAGATGATCTTCGCTATGATGACGAGTTTGTAAAACATAAAATTCTTGATGCCATTGGTGATTTATACATGAGCGGTGTTAGTATTTTAGGTGAACTTAATGCCTTTAAATCTGGTCATGCATTAAATAACATCTTGCTACGAGAAGTGTTTAAGCAAGTTGATTGTTGGGAATGGGTGACATTTGAAGACAGTGCTAAATCACCTATTCAATATCAAGAGATTGAAGCAACGTCTTTTTAATAGATCTTCCTTTCAATACTTAGCAATTAAAACCAGTCGATGACTGGTTTTTTTATAGCTAAAAAAGGGATTGTTTAAGCAAAAAACTTTCAGGTAATAAGATGAAGGTATGCATAGGTGAAGAATTGCTAATCGTTATTGATATGCTCTTTGTTAGTTACAATAGATAGTCCTATTATTTCTTTGCATGTGCTGCTAGTTTTTCAAGTTTCTTGCGCAAACTATCGGGTGCAGTTTCAGCAATTTTTAATAAATGAGCTGCAGTTGCTGCCGAAATAGTCGAATTAATCGCATTAGGTATTATCGTTTTTTCAGGAATTTTGGGTCGAAATGGTGTGATTTTAATCTCGACTTGATTATAAGTATTGTCGGTCACTTTAATTAACTCACGACAAATATTTACTTTTTCAAATTGTAATCGTTGGCTCCAAACCGCTGAATTAACCTCAATAACGATGGCATTTGCCCTGAAATTGGCTATTTTCCACACATCTGCTGGCAGGTCGGGGCAGATTTGTCGTACAATGTCTGACAATACTGTTAAAGAGTTGGTTTTTGCGGCTATTTGTGCCAAAGTGCCTGACGTTGAATTAAACAGCGCTGACATGTCTGTAGGGATTCTAGATTTTCTTGCCATGAGTCAGCTCTGAACTATACGATGAATGAATTATGAGTTTAACATTACTATACCGTGGAAAGAACGTTAGATTTTCAATGAAGCTAAATAAGCTACATTGGTTTTCTGCTTTGACAGCCTTTGCGCTCGTATCTGGCTTTATTGTTCATTTAGTTATTTCTGCTGATGACATACCACAAAACCCAATATATGGTATGTCTAGTCTACCGAGTACCCAAGCGCCTAAGGTAAATAGCCAAGTAACCGCTGTCACCATGAAATTAGCTGAGTTACAAAGCCAGGTATTAAGATTAAATGCCCTTGGAGATCGTTTAGCTGAAGAAGCTAATATTCCTGATAACGAATTTAACTTTCAGCAATCACCACCAAGTGGTGGGCCTATGATCCAGAGCAATGAAGATAAGCAACAGAGCTTAACGGAGTTACTGCTGAGCATAACATCATTAGAAAAAACCTTAGAACATGAAGAAAAACAATTAAAAATGCTTGAATCTGTCAGTTTTGGCCACCATATAGAAAATACAAGGTATTTATCTGGTCGACCTATTGTTAAAGGTTGGTTGTCTTCATATTATGGTATTCGTAAAGACCCTTTTAATGGCAAAGCTGCCATGCATAAAGGTGTAGATTTTGCCGGAAAAGAAGATGCCGACATTATTGCGACTGCATCAGGTGTTGTAAGTTGGGCAAGTGACCGTTACGGGTATGGGCAATTAATTGAAATTAACCATGGTGACAGTTTAAAAACTCGCTATGGGCACAATAAAGAAATACTCGTTGCAGTAGGTGATGTGGTTAATAAAGGCCAGGTTATTGCTAAGATGGGTAGTACAGGGCGCTCTACAGGTCCACACGTACATTATGAAATTTTACACAATAATAAACAAATAGATCCAAAAAAATACGTTTATCGAAAAGCAAAAGAATAGCTTAAGCACTAATTTCAGTTGTGTAAAATACTCCTGCGATTACAATACTAAGCAAGTTTATGTGATCGGTTATACCGATCATTTTATTTTCAGCGGAAGATTTTCTTCTCAATATGGTTTAACACGATGTTTGTAAGTTTAATGACAAAATTGTTCGGTAGTCGTAATGATCGATTACTTAAGCAAATGCAAAAAGAAGTAAGTAAAATAAATGCACTAGAACCGGTTTTTGAAGCACTCAGTGATGAAGAACTAAAAGCAAAAACAACTGAATTTAAAGAACGTGTTGAGCAAGGTGAAGAACTAGATGTTATTCTGCCTGAAGCTTTTGCTGTAGTTCGTGAAGCAAGTAAACGCGTATTTGGTATGCGTCATTTCGACGTGCAAATGATCGGCGGCATGGTACTTAATTCAGGTAAGATTGCAGAAATGCGTACGGGTGAGGGTAAAACACTTACCGCCACATTACCGTCGTATTTGAACGCTCTAACGGGTAAAGGTGTGCATGTTATTACTGTTAACGACTACCTTGCTACACGTGATGGTGATTGGTGTCGTCCTTTATTTGAATTTTTAGGCATGACAGTGGGTTGTAACATCGCTGGTATGGCACCACAAGATAAACAAGCAGCTTACAATTCAGATATTACTTATGGTACCAACAATGAATTCGGTTTTGATTATCTTCGCGATAACATGGCCTTTTCACCAGAAGAGCGCGCTCAAAAACCATTAAACTTTGCCGTGATTGATGAAGTTGACTCTATCTTAATTGATGAAGCAAGAACGCCACTTATTATTTCAGGTCAAGCTGAAGATAGCTCAGAGCTATATCGTAATATTAATCTTGTCGTACCAACACTTGTACAGCAAGAAGAAGAAGATAAAGAAGGTGAAGAAAGTACCGGTGACTTTACTATTGATGAAAAAGCGAAACAAATTTATTTGACTGAGTTAGGTCAAGTTCACATTGAAGAAATCATGATCGAAAAAGGTTTAATGGAGCAAGGAGATTCACTTTTCTCTGCAGCAAACATTACCTTGCTTCATCATGTTATGGCCGCCTTACGTGCGCATAAGTTATTTCAAAAAGACGTTGATTACATCGTAAAAGATGACGAGATTGTTATTGTTGATGAGCACACAGGCCGTACAATGGAAGGTCGACGTTGGTCAGAAGGTTTGCATCAGGCTGTAGAAGCCAAAGAAGGTGTGAACATTCAAAATGAAAACCAAACATTGGCTTCTATCACTTTCCAAAATTTCTTCCGTATTTACAATAAATTATCGGGTATGACAGGTACAGCTGATACTGAAGCATTTGAGTTTAACCATATTTATGGTCTAGAGACTGTGGTTATTCCAACTAACCAGCCTATGGTACGTAAAGACTTACCTGACCTAATATATTTAACTGCTGAAGAGAAATTTGAAGCTATTTTAGAAGATATAAAAGATTGTGTTGAACGTGGGCAACCAGTATTGGTTGGTACTATCAGCATAGAAACATCAGAATTCTTATCTTCATTTTTAAAGAAAGCAAAAATTAAGCATAAAGTACTTAATGCTAAGTTTCACCAACAAGAAGCTGAAATTGTTGCCGATGCAGGTAAAATTGCAGCCGTAACAATAGCTACAAATATGGCTGGTCGTGGTACTGATATTGTCTTAGGTGGTAATTTAAGTACTATGTTGGCTAAGCTTGAAAACCCAAGCGAAGATAAAATTGCGCAAGTTAAAGCAGATTGGCAAGAAGAGCACGATAAGGTATTAGCGGTTGGTGGTTTACATATTGTTGCCACTGAACGTCATGAGTCTCGCCGAATAGATAATCAATTACGCGGTCGTTCAGGTCGTCAAGGTGATGCTGGTTCAACACGTTTTTATCTGTCTATGGAAGATGGTTTAATGCGTATTTTTGCCTCAGAACGTATTACTAACATGATGCGTAAATTAGGCATGGAACGTGGCGAAGCTATTGAACATCCTTGGGTGACCAAAAGTATTGAAAACGCACAACGTAAAGTTGAAGGTCGTAACTTTGATATTCGTAAGCAATTACTAGAATTTGATGATGTATCAAATGATCAACGTAAAGTTATTTACGAGCAACGCAACGAGTTAATGGACGAAGCTGATATCGCTGATGTTATCAAAGCGATACGAGCAGATGTTGTAAACGGCTTAATTGCTCAACATATTCCACCACAATCGATGGAAGAAATGTGGGATGTTGAAGGCTTAGAAGAACGCTTTAAAGGTGAACTTACGCTTGAACTACCGATTGCAAAATGGCTAGAAGAAGATAAGAAGTTACATGAAGAAACCTTGCGTGAGAAAATTTTAGCAGAAGTTGAAGCCAGTTATATCGCGAAAGAAGAAATGGTTGGTGCTGAAGTTTTACGTCAATTTGAAAAAGCAGTTATGCTACAAAGCTTAGACTCGCACTGGAAAGAACATTTAGCGGCGATGGATCATTTACGTCAAGGTATTCACTTACGTGGCTATGCGCAAAAAAATCCTAAGCAAGAATTTAAACGCGAGTCGTTTGAGTTATTTGCTGAGTTGCTTGATAACTTGAAATATGATGTTATTGGTATTTTAAGTAAAGTGCAAATTAGAGCTGAGTCTGATGTTGAAGCCGTTGAGGAGCAACACAGAAAAGCAGATGAAGCGCCAAAAGAATTTAAACATGAATCAGCTTCTGAGCCAGAACAGGCAGCTATGCCGCGTGTGGGTCGCAATGAAGCTTGTCCTTGTGGTTCAGGTAAAAAATATAAGCAGTGTCACGGTAAATTAACCTAAACACTTAGCGAATTAATCGTAACCAAATGCCAGTCAATTGACTGGCATTTTTATATTCAGCCGTTCACTATTTCAACATAAGAACTTTTTTGTAGGCCGGGTTTTAGCGTATCACCTTTCAAACAAGCATAAATGAGATATCATCTGTACTGGATAAAAGCTTTTGAACTGGAATTTAGGATAAATTATGACAAAAATTGTGCATGTAGCTGTTGGTGTGATCAAGCTTGAGAATAAGTTTTTTCTTACTAAGCGCTTAATGGATAGCCATCAGGGCGGTTTGTGGGAGTTCCCAGGTGGTAAAGTAGAAAAAAATGAAACGGTACATCAAGCGCTTCATAGAGAGCTAAAAGAAGAAGTTTCGATAGATACTTTGTCATGCACATCACTAATGCAAATTAGCCATGATTACGGAGACAAAAAGGTGTTGTTAGATGTATTTGTAGTGGATAACTTTACTGGCGAGCCATTGCCGTTAGAAGGGCAAGAATCAGGTTGGTTTACTTTAGCTGAATTTGACGCTTTAAACTTTCCTGCAGCTAATCAGGAAATTATTGAAAAGCTGCAAAAAACTTACCAATAATAACTGCATGTTTTAGTTATTATTTACTGTCAGCTTATTTTTAATTGTTTTATAAAAATAAGCGTGTTGAGGTTTGTTATTCTGGTTCAACGAAAAACTTATTATGCTGGAGAAATTCGGCTTCTAGTGCATCGAGCATTTCTTCATTCAAATCAACAGCACCTTGAACAGGTTGACTAATTTTATGATTTTCATCAGCCCAATCGCCTATATCAATTAATTGGCAGCGTTTACTACAAAACGGTCGATATTTACTATCTTCTTGCCAAATAACTTCTTTTTTACACGTGGGACAAGCAACTTTTAGTGCCATATTAATTTGAATCCGTCGGTATGAGTAACGATTAGAAAGATAGATATTATAAGAGAAAATTAACTATGCGGCTATAAAAAGCAGTCGGCTTTAAATTTTATAGCTTACGACAATTATAATTAGGCTGCTGATTGGACAAAATAGCTTATTAACTATTAACAGCGAGCTAAATGAAATGTAGTCGCTTGTTTTGAATACTTACGTCCTGTTTCATTGCAAGGCATCATAAAGCGAATAGAGTATCGAAATCGATTACCACTGATCGTAGGATAAACAGGGTAATTATCTGGTACTTTGATACGTATAAGGATTAAACCCTCGCCATTGTCTTGGTAAAAACCACTGTCTGTCGTTATTTCTTCAAATGCCGAACGTTGGCGGATAAACATCAGGTTAAGTGATAAAGCCGCTTTAATTTGTTCAAGCAGAGATAGCCAATAACGGCATTCCTCTTCTACTTTAGCGCTAGGTTGGTTTAACCAAAACTGCAACTGAGGTAAGTCAAAAAGAGAGCTTCCACCTTGAATAGCAAACCGTTGCTTTAAACTTGTTAAGAACTTATCCGCTTTTAATTGTAGCCATAATGCCGAATGCACTTTTAGTTTACTGGAAAGTTGCACCGTTTTTTGTAAGTTATCTTCAAGCGCTGCGCTATCAATATCTGGGTTCTGTGACCAAATGACTAAACTTTGCTCTAATTTTTCTAGATCTTTAATTAAATCGCCACGTATATCATTACGTTCAAGCGTGTCTAAAATTGCAAACAAAGCATTAAAAAACACACTGTGGCTACTGACAATATTATATTGTAAACAATCTGAAGCTTGAGCAAACAATTGCTCTAGTTTTAGGTAGTTACGTATACGCTCATTGAGCGGATGCTCATACAATATTGAAGTCATTTATTTGAAACTTTGTTTGAAGGTTAAGTCGGTTATTAGCTTATAGTAACCATAGCGAAGATAAATGGCGAATTTTTTGTAAAAAAACACCTGTCTACACACGTTTATTTATAATGGATTATCTCTCATTATTGAGTAACAAAGTACGATATTTTTGATCTAACTTTGTAACCTGCTGCCGAATATTATCTAAGCTAAGGTCTTGGTTGTTGATAATATCATCTGCAAAACTTAAGCGTTGCTCACTCGACATTTGACTCGCAATAATACGTTTTATTTCAGCCACAGAGCTTGGATCGCGCGCAGCAGTTCGAGCAACTTGATGCGCTTCATCAATATTAATCACTAAAACTCGGTTTACTAATTTTTGTAAGCCATTTTCAATTAACAAAGGCGCAACGAGTACACAATAACTGCTGGTTGATTTTGAAATTTGAGTTAATATTTCCTCACGAATAAGCGGGTGTAATAGGTTATTGAGCCAAGCTTTATCGTCAAGATTACTAAAAATTTGGCTGCGAAGTTTTGTTCTATTCAGCTCGCCCATTTCTGTTATAAAATCAGAACCAAAATAAGCTTCAATTGCAATAAGGGCTTTACTACCGGGCATTACAACAATACGGGCGGCAATATCAGCATCAATAATATCGATATCTAAATTGGCAAACATATCACTAACCGTGGTTTTTCCGCTACCAATGCCACCGGTTAAACCTATAATGAATTTAGACATATTTGAGCCTTTGTTTGTTTAAGCTATTAGTTTGGTTTAGCTTAATGAGTGCGATTATTTACTGAAAGCTTCTGTTACAGACAACTTAAAGATTTTATAGCTTTCTTTAAGTTAATGTACTTAAGTACCAAGTCCAAATACCATTACCCCAAAGCAGCGTAATCCAACCCGCTACTGCTAAATATGGACCAAAAGGAATGGCTTGCTCTCTTTGATGATTTTTAAATACCATTAAACTAATGCCGATAACCGCACCAACGGCCGATGCCATTAGAATGAGTAATGGTAATAACTGCCAGCCTATCCATGCCCCAAACAGTGCAACTAACTTGAAATCACCATGGCCCATACCGTCTTTGCCGGTAATTAGCTTAAATAACCAGAATATGCTGAATAAACTCATGTAACCGGCAACAGCACCGACAACGGCGTCATGCAAAGGAACAATTGCTCCATTTATATTAACCAATAAACCTAACCATAATAGCGGAAGCGTAATTTGATCAGGCAATAACATATGATCAACATCAATCAAGGTTAAACAAATTAGCCCCCAAGTTAATACGAGAAGCATGAATGTAGTGAAAGTAACACCATAATTAGCTGCAATAACAACACTCAGCATTGCCGTGGCAAGCTCAACCATAGGATAGCGAAGCGAAATCTTAACCTTACACTGGCTGCACTTACCCTTTAAAAACACCCAGCTTATAACGGGAATATTTTCATAAAAACGAATTTTATGTTGGCATTTAGGGCAGCTAGAACTTGGTGTCGAAAGCGTGATTGGGCTTTCATCAACTTGTATGGGTTTAGCTAATTCATCAGCAAGAAACTCGCGGCACTCACTTTTCCAGCCTTGCTCAAGCATTTTAGGTAAGCGATATATAACAACATTCAAAAAGCTCCCAATCAATAAAGAAAAAACTACCACTATAGTGTAGAAATAAGCTGGAGAATTTGTCATCAGGGTAATCATATCGGTCAAAATTGTTGCCTCGAATTTATGTAAATCTATTAACGTGCACTAAAGCTAGGTTTGCTATGGTAATAAAAAAACGATGACAAGCATCGTTTTATTTTTCTGTAAAGTAGCCTTTCAAATTGGCCTTTATACCACCATACCAATTTGAAAAATCGGTAAATACATGGCAATAATCAAACCACCGATAACCACACCTAAAACAGCCATTATCATAGGCTCTAATAAAGTGGTTAAGTTATCAACCGCATTATCGACTTCTTGCTCATAAACTGTCGCGACTTTAGCTAACATATCATCAACGGCGCCAGACTCTTCACCAATAGCAACCATTTGAATAACCATATCGGGGAATATGGCACAATTTCGCATGGCTAAATTCATTTGCATACCAGAAGTAACTTCAGCGCGTATTTCTAGTATAGCATCACGAAAAACTGCATTACCTGAAGCGCCAGCAGCAGATTCTAGTGCATCGGGCAAAGGCACACCGGCGGCAAAGGTTGTTGAAAGTGTTCGAGCATAACGAGCAACTGCAGCTTTTTTAAGTACATCACCAATGATTGGAAGCTTTAATATTTTCTTATCTACGCTATCACGAAAACTAAGGCTGTTTAAATGTGCTTTTTTAAAGAAATATCCTGCAGCAAAAATAGCCGCAAGACCAAAGTACCAATAAGCCTGCATAAATTCAGATATTGCTATAACTAATAAAGTGAACGCAGGTAACTCAGCCCCAAAGTTTGCAAATATTTCTTGGAATACAGGGACAACAAATATTAATAAAATAGCGGTTACAACAAAAGCGATGACTAATACAGAAATGGGATAAGTCATCGCTTTTTTAATTTTGGCTTTTAACGCTTCTGCCTTTTCTTTATATGTGGCAACCCGGTCATATATAGTTTCAAGCGCACCTGATTGCTCACCAGAGTTGACCAAATCACAATATAAGTCATCAAAGTATTGTGGATGTTCGCGCAAGCACTCAGAAAGCGGGATACCAGATTGTAATTTATTACCTATAGTACTCAGTAACTTCTGCATATTGCCATTGCTGTGGCCTGAGCTAATCATTTCAATGGTTTGTACTAAAGGTACGCCTGCGCCTAGCATAGTGGCAATTTGACGAGTGACTACGGCGATGTCTGCCGGGAGGATTTTTTTATCGCCTCCTAAGCCAAATAATGGTTTAGCCTTTTTACTGATTTTACCAGGCGTTATACCTTGCTTACGTAACTGGGCTTTAAGCTCTAAAATACTGGTGGCATTTAGCTCACCACTTATTTTTTTACCTTTACGATTGAGACCTTGCCATTTATAAACATCTACTGATTTGACTTTGCTTTTTTTATCTTTTGTTTTTGTCGAAGTAACAGCCATTCGCTTAACCTAATTTTTAGTTTCTAGAAAGTGTCTAGAAAGTGCTTCGTAAATGCTTAGTTAATACCCAGCTTTACCTTGTGGATTTAAGCTGGGAAGAGTCTGTAATTAATGCAGTTAGCTTATATCTATTGTTCTTAGATGGCAATTATTAGCTATTTAACTCAAATTATTACTATAAAAATAAATATATCAAATCGTTAGGTTATTTAGTTAAAATAACTAAGCGTTGGTTACCCTGTTAACTTCTTCTAAGCTGGTTACGCCCAGCGCTGCTTTTTCTAAGCCTGATTGGCGTAAGTTATTATAACCTTCACGTTGACATTGTGCGGCAATGTCTAATGAGTTAGAGCCTGTCATAATTAAATTTGCTGTAATTTCACTAATTTTTATTACTTCGTAAATACCGACTCGGCCTTTATATCCACCAGTGCACAGATCACAACCAACAGGTTTAAATAATTTAACCTCAGAAAGTTGCTCAGGTAAAAAACCTTGAGCGAGCAATTCGTTTTCTGGAATATGTTCTTCTTCTTTACATTGAATACATAAGCGTCGGGCGAGTCGTTGGGCAATAATAATAGAAACTGAACTGGCTACGTTATATGACGGCACCCCATGTTTAATAAGCGGGTTAATGTTTCTGCTGCGGAATTAGTATGTAATGTAGATAATACCAAATGACCTGTTTGTGCCGCTTTAATCGCTATTTCAGCGGTTTCTAAGTCGCGAATCTCACCAACCATAACAATATCGGGATCTTGACGTAAAAATGAGCGTAATGCACTAGGGAAGGTTAAGCCAGAGCGAGTGTTAATTTGTACTTGGTTAATACCATCGAGGTTAATTTCAACGGGGTCTTCTGCGGTTGAAATATTGCGCTCTTCAGTATTTAAAATATTTAAGCCAGTATAAAGAGATACGGTTTTTCCTGAACCTGTTGGCCCAGTAACGAGTATCATACCTTGTGGCTGTGCTAGGGCATCCATGTAAATTTTCTTTTGTGCTGGTGCATAACCGAGCATATCGATACCTAGCATGGCACTTGACGAGTCAAGAATACGCATTACTATTTTTTCACCCCACATGGTGGGCAAGGTACTGACACGAAAATCAATCGATTTCTTTTTTGATAAGGCGAGTTTTATACGGCCATCTTGAGGGACACGACGTTCAGCAATATCTAATTTCGACATCACCTTTAATCGGGCAGCCATACGAGAAGCTAGTGAAATTGGCGGTTTAGCAACTTCGTTTAGAATACCGTCAATACGAAAACGAATACGATAAGACTTTTCATAAGGTTCGAAATGTAAATCTGACGCACCTTTGCGAATGGCGTCGAGTAATATTTTATTTATATAGACAACAATCGGCGCATCTTCTTTGTCACCGCCGCCAATATTATCTTCTTCTTGACGTTCTTCTTGAACGTCTATACCGGCTAACTCTTCCGCGTCCATGTCGGAAATATCAAGGGCGTCGCTATCTTCTTCTAATATTTTCTCAATGCAGGCAGTTAGTGCTGTATCGTTGGCAAGAACTAATTCTGTAGAAAAACCCGTATTGAACTGAATTTCTTCTAGAGCATCAAGATTTGTTGGGTCAGACATAGCGACGAATAGCACTTTACCACGAAGATATAACGGCAGGGCATGGTGTTTACGAATTAATTTTTCATTACGTACACCCTCCGGTACCAAGCTGGTATCGAAATTTGCTAGGTCAATTAACGGACAGCCAAAGCTGCGGCACAAGGTGCTCGCAATATCTTCTGCATTAATGCTTTTATCTTCAACTAAATAACGAATAAAAGGTTTTTTTTGTTGGATAAAATCGGCACTAATTGTTTCTGCTTTATCGCTAGGCACAATATTATGCTTAGTTAAGGCAGATAGCAGGCTTGATTGTTGATGAAGTCCTTTCATAGATCTCTTAATAAAACTATTAATAACTGCAAGTTACAGTGTAACTATATTAGTCAGGAAAAACAAAAAACAATTTCTGTTAATTCAAAGCAAAAAAAAAGCTCCAAAAGGAGCTTTTTATTTAAGCAAAAATTAACATAAGCTTTTAGCTACACAACCGCCAGATTTAGCCCAAGTAACAGCTCCGTTAGCGACAGTACCAGTCAATACATACGTATCAGCGGCTAAAATACTTCCAGCTTCTACAGGAACTACTGAAATAGTATAACCAGCAGCGGCAGAACCACCAAGAGTAACGCTAGTCACTGCAGTACCAGCAGACCAACCTGCTTTATTTGGAATGGTTGAGCAGTCTGCCGGTGTAGCAGCAGCACCACCTGTTCCTGTTTGTACACAAACTTCAATATCTGTTTGTGCTGAACCAGCAGCTAATACTACTTCCGAGTATTTAGCACGATCAGAGTAACTTTGATAAGCCGGTAATGCTACCGCGGCTAAAATACCGATAATCGCTACTACGATCATTAATTCAATTAGAGTAAAACCTTGAGCTTTTTTCATTGTATTTAGTTTTTTCATTGTTTTAAATTCCATACATAATTACGGGGGCTGAATTGATACTGCGACAAAATTTGCTAAATGTAAAACATTGTGACGATATTTTTTAATTTTTTTACAATTTAAGCCATTTTTAACGCTCTATTTCTAAATTTTATGGCATTTAACAAAATCTTAGCTAAATCTAAAGTTGATTTTTAGCTAATACAAAATTAGTTTGTTGTTGATTTAAGCATGTTAAATTTAGTAGCTTGGAATCATTTGAGGTAAACTTTAATAGTATCAGCAGGCGTTTTTTAAATAGTGCCTGCTAAAGGTTTAGATGTTTAATACTTAACTGTTATAGCGAAGTTGAATAAATACTTATTATACGCAGCTATCCATTATACAAAGCGCATCGAAAGGTCTACTGCTTGTACGTGTTTTGTTAGTGCGCCTACCGAGATAAAATCTACGCCTGATTTCGCATAGTCTTTTAGTGTAGCTAAGGTCATGTTGCCTGAAACTTCTAACTTCGTGTTACCTGCCGATATATCAGTGGTTAACTTAACGGCTTGCTCGATCATTTCAGTACTAAAGTTATCTAGCATAATGATGTCGGCACCTGCGTTTAGTGCTTGAGTTAACTCTGCTATGCTTTCAACTTCAACTTCAACGGTTTTATCAGCATGATTAATGCGTGCTGTACTAATGGCTTTTTCTATCGAACCACAAGCGGCTATATGATTCTCTTTAATTAAGAAAGCATCAAACAAGCCAATTCTATGATTAACACCGCCGCCACAAGTTACGGCGTATTTTTGCGCGCTACGAAGGCCTGGCAAGGTTTTACGTGTATCGAGTAATTTGGTTGTTGTACCTGTAAGGTGTTTAACGTATGAACTTGTTATGGTTGCCGTACCTGAGAGGCTTTGTAAAAAATTTAATGCGGTACGCTCACCGGTTAATAAAATACGGGCATTGCCGGCTAATTCAAATAACGTGGTATTCGCTGTTACATGTTGTCCGTCGTTAACAAACCAAGTGATCTTAGTAGTTGTATTATAAATACTATCAAGCTGCTTAAATACTTCATTTACCCAAGCTACACCACAAATTACGCATTCGTCACGGCTTATAATATTGGCTACCGCTTGGTTTTGTGCAGGAATTAATTCAGCGGTAATATCACTACTGGTAGCAAGTTCGCTATAGCTATTTACGCCTAAGTCTTCACATAATGCCCAAGTAACGGTTTTGGTGATGTCGTGTAATAATGATGCTGGTAACATTTAATACTGCTCTCGTAAAATTAGTTGTTTTCCGGTTTGGCTAAATTCTACTCTTTTTAGGGCGCTCATGCCCAACAGAATTTCATCAGCAGCCATACTCGGGTTGATATTCGCAGCAACATTATACAGATAGATATTGCCAATGCGTAATTCATTTATTTGTGTTTGATAAACCGTAATAGTGCCATTAGCTGTTTGTACTCGCATTTGACCTTGAGCTTCTAACGATAAGTTTTTTGCTATGTGCCCTGGAATAGAAACGTGCGTGGCACCAGTATCAAGTAAAAAAGTAACTTGTGTGCCATTTATATCGCCATTGGTTACATAATGTCCTTGGCGGTTTTGTTGCAAGGTAACTGCTGCTTTACCGTTGGGTTGTAAAGACAATTGTGGTGTTTCGTTCGGGTTATATTGGGCGTCTAACAAATCTTGAAACACAAACACTAATAATGCAATGCCGATCAACCAGGCTATCCAGACAAAACTTTTGCCAAAATTTGTTGAAGTGTCATTTTTAGTCATATTTGCCCATCATTTAGATTAATTTATTACCTTGTTCTGGTGCTAACTTTACTATGTAATAGTGCTTTGATAAACAAGGTGTGAATTTAAGGTGTGAATTATTGTATGTCATTTTTGACAAATGGCGGGGAAAATAGCCCTGAACTCATCATTGAGGCAGGTTGGTTAAACCATGCTGAAATACAACGTTCTAGTCATTTTGAGCCCCGAACGGCAGGTGAAGCAATCAACTTATTGGTTGTGCATAATATTTCTTTACCTCCAGGGCAGTTTGGTGGTGATCACATAACCAATTTTTTTCTCGGTAATTTAGACCCCAATATTCATCCCTATTTTGAAAACATATATAACATTCGTGTTTCTGCGCATTGTTTAATTCAACGCAATGGTCATATTATTCAGTATGTTTCATTCAACGATAAAGCATGGCACGCTGGTGTTTCGGCTTATAAAAGCCGAGAAAAATGTAATGATTTTTCAATCGGAATTGAACTAGAAGGCACTGATGATATTCCTTATACTGAAGCGCAATACCAACAACTGACTCTTTTGAGCCGATGTTTGATTGATACTTATCCTGCGATGAAAAATAATATTGTTGGACATTGTGATATTGCCCCGGGGCGAAAAACAGACCCCGGAGAAGCTTTTGATTGGCAACACTTTCAAGCTTTAATGGTCAGCAAAGTTAATAAATAAACAAGATTACGAACAAGTTATCAACTACAAGCTGTCATTTAAATTAAATGTTAGCTTTGGATGATACAATCGACTTTAGTGAGTTGACTATAACTGTTAGCTAAATACTAAAACTAAAAACTTTTTTAATGGGTAAACCACAATGAGCTTAATTAGTTTATTAATTGCATTAGCCGCGGAGCGTTATTTGTCATCAAGCGCTTGGCAATTTTCTACATTATACCAACGATATATGACAGTAATTAAGCGGACGAAGTTACTGGCAGATTTTAAAAACTCTATCGTGCTAAGTTATGCGGTTATTTTTATTCCAGTGATAGGTTGTTACTTTTTACTAGCGCAAATTGATAACGCCTTACTTTACTTAATTGCTTCTACATTAATACTGATTGTTTGTTTTGGTTGTATGAAAACACGCGACGCCTATAAAAGTTATTTAGTGTCGGCTTTTAAAGGAGAGTTAACCAGTTGTGAATTTCAGCAATTGCAACTGCAACAAGATAAAAACATTGGCAATATGGGCTTTGGTCAAACGATGGTTTGGCTAAACTATCGCTACTTTATTGCTGTTATGTTGTTTTTCGTACTGTTTGGCCCAGCCGGCGCTTTATTTTATCGCTTACTGACTACGGTGAATGAATGCTCAAATGAACTGGATATTTGCGAAGCTAAATCGGGTGATAATACAGCAGAGCATAATATTGAAATAGACAATACTGAAGTTGATAAAAAAAGCAGACAAGAAGTTAACCAAAGCAATCAAAGACTATTATTTTGGGTAGATTGGTTGCCTGTGAGGTTAGTCGCTTTTGGTTATATGTTTGTTGGCCACTTTTCGAAAGCTATGCCGGTTTGGTTGGAAAACTTATTTGAGTTTGAAAAGCCACCTAGTAAGGTATTAATTGCCGTTGCACAAATGTCTGAAGATTTCATGGTCGATGCTGACGACTGTACTGCAGAGCCTTGTTTGTTAGTAAAATTAGCCAAGCGAACTTTATTATTGTTTTTAGCGGTAATTGCGGCGCTTATATTAACTGGCGTATTATCTTAACAGCGACATAATAATTTTGGCTGATAACTTGATCTATCAGCCAAATTCGCCTGATTTATATTCGCTTTTTATTACAAAATTCAAGTTGATCCTTACCCACGGTTATTACTGAAATGTAATGTTGATTTCTATTCAATACTTACTTACCCATTTCTCTCTCACAATGTGAAATCAATAATGGTATATTCTAAAATATATCATTATTGATTTAGAACGACTTTTCTTATTTTTACTTGTTGATATTGCTACCTTTATCTCTTTGATGCTGCCCTTTACCTACTAACATTATGCTTTATTGTATTGTCGATAAATTATGCACTGTGTTTACAACAGCGTATTCATTTGCTACATTATATCTCAAAATATCAAATGGTAAGACCAATTTACCACGTGATTTGCGATTTGAGTTAATGAATTTAGATACGTTTTATCTGAATAATTAAGGGTTTTAAATGTCGATTCCGAATATTGAAAAGCCGGTAAAGCAAGCTAAGTTGTCAGATATAATTTTGGCTCAGCTTGAGACAATGATCCTAGAAGGTAGCTTAAAGCCAGGGCAAAAATTACCAGCCGAGCGAGAGTTAGCGAAACAGTTTGATGTTTCTCGACCTTCATTACGCGAAGCCATTCAAAAGTTAGAAGCAAAAAATTTGGTTACCCGTCGTCAAGGCGGCGGTACATTTGTAAGTGATAAAGTCTTAAGTGGGCTGTCTGACCCTCTATTCGATTTAATGGCTAACAGTAAAGAATCGCAATTTGATTTATTAGAGTTTCGCCATGGTATTGAAGGTATGTCAGCTTATTACGCTGCTATGCGAGGCACCCAAGCAGATTTTGATGAAATTCAGCGTAAGCATGACAATATTGGCACAGCACAGTTAGAAGATAGTTATCGTCTTGAAGCTGAGGCTGTTTTTGAGTTTTACATTGCTATATGTGGTGCAAGTCATAATGCCGTTATTTTACATTTAGCCACAAGTATGGCGCCATTGCTGATTGATAATATTGAGAAAAATTTAACAACCTTGGCTAAGCGACCAGACGTGTTTAGCCGAATATCTGATTATCGTACGCGCTTAATGAGTGCGATTGTCAGTGGTAAACCCCAAGCTGCTTGGGGAGCCAGCCATCGACATTTAGCTTTTATTGAAGAAGTGCTATTAAAAATGTCGCAGGAAAATAGTCGTATGGAACGTTCAATACGAAGAATGAAACGAGCAAGAATAGATACTTAATTAATGATAAAGGTGGCTCAATGTGCCGATTCATCATTTATAAACAGTATTTAACTGATACAAAACAATACGAATTAAGGTTATCTGCTCAAAAGCAGCTATCTTTAAACAACTAAATTTACTTAACAAATAACTAATGGAGACTAAGTAATTATGTCTGAGCTCCCAAATCAAGATATTGATTCAATGGAAACCCAAGAATGGTTGGAATCAATGGAGTCTGTGTTAGAAAATGAAGGCCCTGAACGTGCTCATTTTCTACTTGAAAAGTTAATAGATAGAGCCCGTCGCAGCGGTACACATTTACCGTTTGATGCCAAAACTGCTTATGTAAATACTATTCCACCAGGGTTAGAGCCGCATATGCCGGCTGACCAAACGATTGAAGCTCGTATTCGTGCTGCTATTCGTTGGAATGCTTTAGTATTGGTTTTACGTGCATCTAAAAAAGATTTAGAGCTTGGTGGACACATTGGCAGCTTCGCTTCTTCTGCCATGTTATACGATGTAGGTTTTAACCACTTCTTTAGAGCCGCGTCTGATAAAGACGGTGGTGACTTTATTTTTGCTCAAGGTCATATTTCTCCAGGTATTTATTCACGTGCTTTCTTAGAAGGGCGTTTAACTGAAGATCAAATGAATAACTTCCGCCAAGAGTGTGATGGTAAAGGTTTGTCTTCATACCCTCATCCGCATTTAATGCCCGACTTTTGGCAGTTCCCTACTGTTTCAATGGGCTTAGGTCCATTACAAGCTATATATACTGCGCGTTTCCTTAAGTATTTAACTGACCGTGGTATTAAAGATTGTTCTGGTCAACGCGTTTATTGTTTCTTGGGTGACGGCGAAACTGATGAGCCAGAATCATTAGGTGCTATTGGTTTAGCAACTCGTGAAGGCCTTGATAACTTAACTTTTGTTATTAACTGTAATTTACAACGTTTAGATGGTCCTGTTCGTGGTAACGGTAAAATTATTCAAGAACTTGAAGGTACATTCCGTGGCGCAGGCTGGGAAGTAGTAAAAGTTATTTGGGGTTCTTACTGGGATGCACTAATTGCACGTGATACCTCAGGTAAATTATTGCAACTGATGAGTGAAACTGTTGATGGTGAATACCAGAACTGTAAAGCTAAAGGTGGCAAGTACACACGCGAAAACTTCTTCAATAAGTATCCTGAAACTGCGGCACTAGTGGCTAATATGTCAGATGAAGATATTTACCGCTTAAATCGTGGTGGTCATGACCCAGTTAAAGTTTACGCAGCATACAAGCGTGCAATGGAAACTAAAGGTCGCCCAACAGTTATCTTAGCGAAAACAGTTAAAGGTTTTGGTTTAGGTGCATCAGGTGAAGCATTAAACATCGCTCATAACGTGAAGAAAATGGACGTTGATTCACTTAAGCATTACCGTGACCGTTTTAATATTCCGGTAAGTGATAATGATATTGCTGACCTACCTTTCTTCAAATTCCCTGAAGACAGTGAAGAATTTAAATATATGAAAGCACGTCGTGAAGCATTAGGTGGTTCATTACCTGCGCGCCGTGTACAAGCGGAAGAATCGCTTGATATTCCAGCATTAAAAATATTTGAGCCTATTTTGAAAGGTTCAGGTGAGCGTGAAGTTTCATCAACAATGACTTTTGTTCGTGTGCTTAACAGCTTATTAAAAGACAAGAAAATCGGTAAGCGTATTGTGCCTATTATTCCTGACGAAGCACGTACTTTTGGTATGGAAGGTTTATTCCGCCAAGTCGGTATTTATGCTAGCGAAGGTCAAAAATATATTCCACAAGATGCTGATCAAGTTGCTTATTACCGTGAAGACAAAAAAGGCCAAGTGTTACAAGAAGGTATTAACGAGCTAGGCGCTATGGCGTCTTGGGTTGCTTCTGGTACGTCTTACTCAACCTGTAATGCAACAACAATTCCTTTCTATATTTACTATTCAATGTTTGGTTTTCAACGTGTTGGTGACTTAGCATGGGCAGCTGGCGATAGCCAAGCGCGTGGTTTCTTATTAGGTGCAACAGCCGGTAGAACAACGCTTAATGGTGAAGGTTTACAACATCAAGATGGTCATTCACATGTGCAAGCTGGTTTAATCCCTAACTGTGTTACTTATGATCCAACTTACGGTTATGAAATTGCCGTTATTGTGCGTGAAGGTTTACGTCGCATGTACGAAGAAAATGAAAATGTTTTCTTCTACTTAACGCTAATGAATGAAAACTATCAACATCCGGCTATGCCAGAAAACAAAACGGTTGAAGACGAAATCATTAAAGGTATTTACCAACTTGAACGCGTTGAAGCTAAAAAGGCAAAAGCGAATGTTCAACTAATGGGCTCAGGCACAATTTTACAAAAAGTGCGTGAAGCAGCACAAATTTTGTCAGCTGATTACGGTATATCAAGTGATGTATATTCTGTTACTTCATTCAATGAATTAGCACGTGAAGGCCAAGAAGTAACGCGTTGGAACATGCTACACCCTGAAAGCAAGCAAAAAACAGCTTATCTTTCAAAGATCATTACCGCAGATAGTGGTCCAGCGATTGCTGCAACAGATTATGTTAAAAACTATTCTGACCAAGTACGCGCATACATCAACACTGAATACCGCGTTTTAGGTACAGACGGTTTCGGTCGCAGTGATAGTCGCGATAATTTACGTCAACATTTTGAAGTGGATCAAAACTACATTGTTGTAGCTGCTCTTTTTGAATTGGCAAATCGTGGTGATATTAAACGCACTGTAGTAAGTGAAGCGATTAAACGCTTTAACATTAATGCTGACAAACTTAATCCGCTTTACGCGTAATTAAGACTAGATAAGGAATTAAGAAATGTCTGATATTGAAAAAATTCTAGTCCCAGATGTCGGTGGCGATGAAGTAGAAGTTATCGAAATATGCTTTGCGGTTGGCGATAGTTTAGAAGCCGACGAAGGTATTATTACTGTTGAAACAGATAAAGCATCAATGGATATCCCAGCACCGTTTGCGGGTGAACTTGTTGCGCTTTCTGTTAAAGTTGGCGACAAAATTAAAGAAGGCGATGTTATCGCTGAAATGAAAGGTGCTGCTTCAGGCAGTGCCGATGAAGCACCAACACCTGATGAAGCTGAAACAAAAGCTGAGCCAGAAGTAGAAGCTGAAGCGCCTGCTGAAGAAAAAGCACCTGCAGCTGCAACAAGTAGTGAAGTTATCGAGATTGCCGTACCTGATATTGGTGAAGATGGCGAAGTTGACGTAATTGAAGTGCTAGTTGCTGTTGGTGATGTAATCGAAGCTGAAGATGGCTTGATTACACTAGAAACTGATAAAGCCACCATGGACGTGCCTTCTCCGCACGCTGGCAAAGTAAAAGAAGTTTTCATTAATACTGGTGATAAAGTTAAGCAAGGTTCAATTGTTATTAAGCTTGAAACTTCATCAAGTGCTCCGGCTGAAGCTGATTCAACGTCAGAAGCTCCGGCAGAAACGCAAGCACCTGCTGCTGAAAAATCAGCACCTGCAACAAGCAGTGAAGTTATTGATATTGCCGTGCCAGATATTGGTGAAGACGGTGAAGTTGATGTTATTGACGTACTCGTTGCTGTTGGTGATGTTATTGAAGCTGAAGACGGTTTAATTACTTTAGAAACTGATAAAGCTACAATGGATGTACCGTCATCACATGCCGGCACAGTAAAAGAAGTGTTGATCAGCACGGGTGATAAAGTTAAACAAGGCTCTATTGTTATCAAGCTTGAAACTTCATCGGATGCACCTGCTGAAGAAGCGCCTGCAGCACCTGCTCCTGCGGCTAAAACAGCAACGGTTGCAACTCCAGCACCTTCAGCTAAAAAAGCCGCGCCTGTACCGCATCACCCGCAAATGGGATTAACGAATGCGAGTGCTATCTACACTTCACCTTCAATTCGCCGTATAGCGCGTGAATTTGGTGTCGATTTAACTTTAGTAAAAGGTTCTGGACGTAAAGGCCGTATATTAAAAGAAGATGTTCAGTCATATGTTAAATATGAATTGTCTCGTCCGAAAGCTAATGCGGGTAGTTCAGTAGCGTCTGGTGAAGGTGGTTTACAAGTTGTTAGTGCTAAGCAAATCGATTTTTCTAAGTTTGGTGAAATTGAAACGAAAGCGTTAACGCGTATTCAGAAAATATCTGGACCATTCTTACATCGTAATTGGGTAACTATTCCGCATGTTACACAATTTGATGAAGCTGATATTACTAATGTTGAAGCGTTCCGCAAAGAGCAAAATGTTATTTGTGAAAAGCAAAAGCTTGGCTTTAAAATCACCCCATTGGTGTTTATTTTAAAAGCAGCTGCTGATGCACTTCGAGCTTTCCCAGTGTTTAATTCAAGCTTAAGTGAAGATGGCGAAAGCTTAATCCTTAAAAAGTATATTCACATTGGTGTTGCGGTTGATACGCCTAACGGTTTAGTTGTACCTGTAGTGCGTGATGTAGATCAAAAGGGCATTCATCAGTTATCGCGTGAATTACTTGAAATCAGCATGAAAGCACGTGATGGCAAGTTAAAAGCGACAGATATGCAAGGTGGTTGTTTTACTATTTCTAGCCTAGGTGGTATTGGCGGTACGGCATTTACGCCGATTGTTAATGCTCCAGAAGTGGCCATTTTAGGCGTTTCTAAATCAGAAATGAAACCTAAATGGAATGGTAAAGACTTTGAGCCTAAGTTAATGTTGCCATTATCGATGTCTTACGACCATCGTGTAATTGACGGCGCGTTAGCGGCACGCTTTACTGTACATCTGGCAAGTGTGATGAGTGACATTAGGAAACTCATTTTATAATTTGCCTAATGTCGTTTGAAGCTAATCAGTAAGATGACATAAAGTTGGTAAAGTGAAAGATATTGATTAATTTCACTTATACCAACTTTATGCTGATAATTACTGATTTAAAGATGGCGATCCTAGTGCGGTTTAAGTAAAATCGCCGACAAGTAAGAAATAATGAAAATGCTGATAAATTAATTGTTCACGCTCTTAATTAGGTTCGGCAAATATAGGCTGGCAAAACCAGCAATACATACATCAATTTTTGAGGTTAGCATGAGTAACGATATTAAAACTCAAGTAGTAGTTTTAGGTGCGGGTCCTGGTGGCTATTCAGCAGCATTTCGCGCAGCAGATTTAGGTTTAGACGTAATTTTAGTTGAAAGCCGTGAGACGCTTGGTGGCGTTTGTTTGAATGTGGGTTGTATCCCTTCAAAAGCACTTTTACACGTAGCTAAAGTTATTGACGATGCGGCAGCAATGGCATCACATGGTGTTACTTTTGGTACTCCTAAAATTGATTTAGACAAAATTCGCGACTGGAAAGAAAGCGTTGTTGGTCAATTAACGGGTGGTTTAGGCGGAATGGCCAAAGCACGTAAAGTTAAAACAGTATTTGGTTACGGTAAATTCACTTCAGATAAAACCATTGAAGTTGAAGGTGCAGACGGCAAAACAACTATTACTTTTGATAATGCGATTATTGCTGCTGGTTCATCAGTGGTTGATTTACCTTTTATTCCAACTGAAGATCCTCGTGTTATCGACTCAACGGGTGCATTAGAGCTTCAAGATATACCAAAAGAAATGTTAGTACTTGGTGGCGGTATTATCGGCCTAGAAATGGGTACGGTTTATAAAGCACTAGGTTCAAATGTTTCTGTTGTGGAATTTGCTGATCAACTAGTTCCAGCGGCTGATAAAGACATTGTTAAGGTTTACACTAACTTCAACAAGAATAAATTCAACATCATGTTGTCAACTAAAGTGGTTGCTGTTGAAGCAAAAGACGATGGTTTGTATGTCACTTTTGAAGGTAAAAATGCTCCGGCTGAGAAAGTGCGCTACGACAAAATATTAGTTGCTGTTGGCCGTAAGCCAAATGGCCACTTAGTTGCTGCAGACAAAGCGGGTGTTAATGTTGATGAACGTGGTTTTATTAACGTAACAAATGAGCTTCGTACTAACGTTAATCACATTTTCGCCATTGGCGATGTTGTTGGTCAACCTATGCTTGCTCATAAAGCTGTACATGAAGCGCATTGTGCTGCTGAAGTGATCTCTGGTAAGAAACATACTTTTGAACCACGTTGTATTCCTTCAATTGCTTATACTGATCCAGAAATGGCTTGGGTAGGTGTAACAGAGCGTGAAGCGAAAGAGCAAGGTTTGAACATTGAAGTTGCTAACTTCCCTTGGGCTGCTTCTGGTCGTGCTATTGCTTCTGCACGTACTGAAGGTAAAACTAAGATGATCTTCGAAAAAGAAACCGGTCGTGTATTAGGTGGCGCAATTGTTGGTATTAACGCTGGCGAAATGCTTGGTGAAGTATGTTTAGCGATTGAAATGGGCGCTGATGCTGAAGATGTTGGTTTAACAATTCATGCTCACCCAACGTTGAATGAATCTATTGGCTTAGCGGCTGAAATTTTTGAAGGTTCAATTACCGATTTACCAAATGCTAAAGCTGTTAAAAAGAAAAAATAATTTGATAATAAAGCGTTATTTTAACGTTTTAACATAATCAATTGAAAGCCAGCTAATTAGCTGGCTTTTTTGTGTCTCGACATAAATTGAATTTAATTCTTTAGTTTGTTAAAGTTCTGTTAATAAAAATAATAAGTTATTTAAAAGGATTTAATTATGCTAACGCATTGTCATTCGCTTGTTCGGTTTTTAAGTGTACTTTCCATTTGTGTTTTATCAGCATGTGGCGGCGGTGGAGGCGGTGATAAATCTCCACCAAAGGTGATTGTAGCACCAAAATTAATTGCCTTATCGGGTGTTCCTGAAACATCTATCAACGAAATGCAAACCTACTCTTTTCAAGTGATAGTAAAAAATCAGGCTAGTTCAAATCTTTCATATTCATCAGAAAATACCCCATTATGGGCAACAGTCAATACTGAGACAGGTCTGCTGTCTGGAACACCTAGTTTCGACGATTCTGGTAATTATTCCAATATAATTATTACAGTCTCAGATGGAACTAACTCTGCCTCACTTACGCCATTTTCTATTGAAGTTGTTAATGTTAATCGCAAACCTGAAATGTTATCGCAAACAAGTTATGAAGTGCTGGAGCGTGATGAAATAGCCTTTGTGGTTGAAGTGTCAGATCCTGATATGGATGATGTGGCTATTTCAGTTCAAAACCAACCCGATTGGTTGATCTTTGATGAAGCTAGTTCTAGTTTAACCGGATCCTCTGGACTAGAAGACTCTGGCCAATATCAATTTAATATTGTGCTAAATGATGGTGGTGAAGAAGCCGTTAGTATCGAAGTTTCATTTTTGGTTAATGATGCAGTTGAAGTCCAAGGTAAAGTTATTGATGGCTATATCAGTGGTGCTATTGTCTTTATTGACGAAAACTTGAATAAAATTTTTGATGACGGTGAGTTTTCAAGTACATCAGATGACACCGGAAGTTATCGGTTTTTACTTCCACTTGATAAAATTGACCTATTCGCAACCTCACCAATAAGGGCTTACGTTGGTGAAGGCGCACAAGATTTATCACGCCCTGAGTTAGATTTTACTGCGACCCCGATCACACTTTCGTTACCACCTCTTGATATTCGTGACCGTGAAAGTGACTTAATCCAGGGTGCTGCTATTTCACCATTCACCGAGCAACTTTTTGATATGGTGAGTGAGAAAATAATATTGATGACATCAGGGCAAATCTCTATTGATGAAATGCAATTTTATATTGAAAAAGCTAAGCAAGCGATTACTCGAAAACTGATTGCTGACGGTAATATTTCTGTTAATGAAACTCAAACCGAAGCCGATATAAACACCCTTATTTTTGGTGATTTTATAGCGAATGCAAGTGACTTTCCGGTTATAGCTACAACAGCAGAAACCTATGTTGATGTCATGATCAGTCAGCATCCAGCGTATGACTTTGATGGCGATGGTATCACAAATGATGTCGATACAGATGACGATGGAGATGGCATTGATGACAGTGTGGATCTGTTCCCGTTTGATGCCACCGAATGGTTAGATACTGATGGTGATGGCGTTGGTGATAATGCTGATGTATATCCTGATAATGGGCTTTGTTATGTCGTTAGCGATGGTGACGGAGAAAGCTGTTATTTAACCTTATTAGCTGAGAACTCAGCCAATCTAGTCGCGATATCCGAACAAGAAGTTGCTTATTTATACCAGGACAATGGCAACTTAGTCACTTTTGACTTAATTTCGCAGCATGTTTTGAACACACAAGTCATAGATAATGTCAGCGCGATGATATTTCATGAGGGACACCAACGCTTATATCTTAGCTTTAACTCCTCTACAATAAAATATCTTGAAGAAGACTTTTCATTGGTCGATTTTATTGAAGATGAACAATGTGCTGACGCTTTAGTTGAGGCGGATGACTTTTTAATTGTTCATGCCTGCCAAGGATATAATGGCAGTTACCTTACCTTTAATCGCAGTGGTAGCTTGTTAGCTGAAACTGATGATTACAATTACTCTTCGCGCGACAATGCGTGGAATAGCATTAATAATCGTTTATACCACTTCAGGGATGGTTCTTCACCCAATGACCTCTATTACCGCACTTTAAGTAACACCGGTCAGTTTATAGATGTTCAAGAGTCTCCTTACCATGGTGATTATCGAATCGTTGGACCAATTATTGTTTCTAATGATGGTAGCAAGGTGTTATTAGGCAGTGGTGATATATACGATGCGAGCTCATTAACTTGGTTAAAGTCTATTGGTGAACAGTTTACACATGCATTCTGGTTAGAAAATGGCGATTTAGTGACATTGGTGCAGTCACCTACAAATAACCAAGTAAACCTGAAAAGACGAGATGCAGATTTCAACCTAGTTGAAGTTAATATTGTTCAGGGTTCTTTAACAGCCGTTAAATCATTTGAAGATAAAGCTGTGTTAGTTATTGAAAATGATGAAAGCGTTCAATTTATTAATTACCTACCAAGTGACGACACAGATAATGATGGGGTTAATAATCTTATTGATGCCTTTCCATTCGATAGCGAAGCATCACTTGATAGTGATTTTGATGGCTACCCAGATAGCTGGAATGAAGGTAGTACCGGTGAAAATAGTCTACTTACGATAGATTTATTTCCTCTAGACTCAGCATGTTGGTTAAGTGCTCATGGCAATGCTAACGGTTGTGACTTTTTATCAACTCAACCGGTATTTACCCCTGACAAAGTTATTTCTGATGATGCAGGCAATATCTATTTCCTAAGCAATATAAATAAGAGAATTTACCGTTGGTCTTCAACAACTAATCAATTTACAAATCCTATCGTGATGTCAGCTAGTATTTACAATGACTTTGGCGAAAGTCGTGTGATGACTTATTCAGCTGAGCATAACCGAATTTATATCGGTTATTCATCGGGTGTTGTTTCTCGCTTTACTTTGGATGAGTTAAGCGAAGTTGCTTTTGCAAGTTTAGGGCGATCCATTAATGGTATTGGTTCTGCTGGGGATTTCATCCTAGTTGAAAATGAAAATGGTGCTTGGAATACTCACTATATTATTGATGAATTTGGTGAGATAACGGATAGCAAAGATTGGAATACGAGTTCAGCGAGTTATGTTTGGAATGAAGCTGATTCAAGAGTTTATTCTATTGAATATGGTAACGTTCATTATCAAACTATCGATCAAACACTTGGACATATTACGGGAGAGGGGGATATTTACAGTAGTGTTGGTGCTGCTCATCCTTTAAGGATTTCATTGGATGGAAAATATCTTATTTCAGCTAATGGTGGTCTGTACGATCTCGAAACAGATTTACCCGTTGCCAATGCTCAATTACAAGCGACTGATATAATTGCAACTGCTGAACTTATTATTTCAATTGAAGATAATGGTGATAATTCTACTCTTAAAATATGGCAATTAAATAACTTCACTTTAGAAGCCAGTATTAATGTCTCTGGCAACCCAATTGGGTTAGCCGCTAATGGTGATGATGTTAATGTTATTACTCTTTTAAGCAATGGTGACTTAAATGTTGCTACGGTTGGAATCGTTGATGCGGATCAAGACGGTTTACCATTATGGTGGGAGTCGTTATACAACTTTGATGATAACGATGCTGCAGATGCCGCGTTAGATTCAGATAACGATGGCCTGACAAACCGTGAAGAATTTACCCTAAAAACTAATCCTACTCTTGATGATACTGATAACGATGGCTTGCTTGATGGCGCTGAAGTTAATACTCATAACACATCACCGCTGATTGCGGATACTGATGGCGATGGACTTTCTGATGGTATAGAAGTTAATGAGTACGGCACAGACCCACTATTAATAGACTCCGATGAAGATGGTTTAACTGATAGAGAAGAAGTTCAGGACTACTTTTCAAACCCATTAAGCAGCGATACTGATGGAGACGGTTTATCAGATTCATATGAAGTGACTCATCAGTTAAACATTAATGTCGATGATGCTGCAGAAGATGCAGACAACGATGGCTTAGTTAATCTAGATGAAATGACTTATCAAACTAACCCTAATAATGCGGACTCGGATAGAGATGGCTTGAGTGATGGTGATGAAGTTCATACCTATTTAACTTTACCGCTAAATCGTGATTCAGACGGCGATAAAATGCCAGATGGTTGGGAAGTCAGTTATGGTTTTGCACCGCTGTCGAGTGCCGACAGAGAGTTAGATTTTGATGAAGACAACTACGCTAATTACATCGAGTTCTTTTTAGAAACTGATCCTACTGATAGTAGTGATGTTCCAACGCCTAAATTGTGGAATAGCTATCAAGGAAATGCCGATCATGCTGGATTTTCGGCTATAACGATTAATCCTGATGATTTATCGTTACGTTGGGCCGTGAGTTTGCCAATAACAAGCGAGCTAAACCCTGTGGTTGCCAGTGGTGGTAAAGTATTTGTTACTAATACTAGCTATTATGATGAACAGTTTGCTTTTGGAATTAATGCTACAAATGGCAGTGTAAGTTGGCAAAAAAGCTACGGAAATGTTCATTCGATTAATGCGCCTGCTTTTGCTGATGGTAAGGTTTATTACCAAACAAGAGAAGATGATGGTGCATACCTTAATGCTGTTAGTGAGCAAAATGGTGCCAGTATATTTTCTACAAGATATGACAACCAATGGGAACGCTATCAAGCCCCTACTATTTTTGATGGCGATTTATACGTTGGCGGAGGTACCTATGGTGGTAGTTATAAGTTTGATGGATTAACTGGGGAAGAGTTGTGGTTTCAAGACTTAACTCAATGTGATGATTGGACACCTGCAGTTGATAATGAGCATGTTTATTACTTCTCAAATGGTTTTGTTATTGCTGATAAGTCCTCCGGCGCAGCGATTGAAAGCAATGAAGAGTTTGCTATAAATTGTCGTACGCCAGTATTAGCCGGCAATGATATAGCATTAGTGACTTCTAACAATAATCTATATGCCTTTGATACTCAGACAGCAGATAAAGTGTGGAGTTATGAAAGTGACGGTTATGACAATCGATTCATCGGTACTCCTTCCGTTGCATTAGGCAAGGTTTATGCTAATCAATCAGGCGAATTAACAGTTTTAGATCAATTTACAGGTGAAGCGCTTTGGCAATGGCGACCACGAAACAATAATGACATACAGGGCAGTATTGTTTTAACGTTAAATCTTGTGTTTATTCAAGATAATACCAATACCTATGCTATTGATATAAATACACACGAACAAGTTTGGAGCTATCCTGTTTCAGGGAAACTATCTCTCTCGTTAGAAGGTGCGCTTTATATTGCAGGAGCAGAGGGCTTATTAACCGCAATTGATTTTGGCAGTGACAGTGATGAAGACGGGATGGACGACTGGTGGGAAGACTTGTACGGCCTTGATCGTTTAGACGCCAGCGATGCGGCACTTAATTCTGATACCGATGAATTAACGAATCTTGAAGAGTTTCAAAATTCTACCGACCCTACAAATGATGACTCAGATAATGATGGTTTGAGTGATTCAGATGAAGTTAACCTTTATTTATCAAATCCAATTAATTCGGATTCAGATAATGATGGAATGCCTGATGGTTGGGAAGTAACACACAATTTTGATTTACTTAATGATAGTGATGCCCTGCTAGATGCTGATGGTGACGGTATTACAAACCTTGAAGAATATTCGGAACTCACTGACCCTAACGACGCGACTTCGACTCCTGAAGTTATAGAAACATTAAGCTTTTCATTTGAAGACGCCGTTATACCAACAGATTGGGTTATTGATGAGACGCTAGCAAGTAGCTGGGGTGTTAGTAATTTAGAAAGCTCTGATGGTGACTATAGTATTTTCTCTTCTGGGGTATCAGCTATTTCATTCGATGGATTTTTCAATGGCAACGACTTAGCGTTTGATGTGAAAAGCGCTTGTCAATATAACGGTAGTATATCTGTTTATGTGGATGACGAACTGAGTAAGCAATTCTCCTTTGGTGATACATGGCAGGAAAAAAAGGTTGTTATCCCTAGAGGCAGACATACAGTTTTATTCAAAGTAGAAAATTGTGGCGTGTATTTAGACAACCTTAAAATAACACCTTTATTAAGCTTATTCGATAGAGGTGTACAAAGTGTTATGGTTTCAAATCAAAATTTATATTTATATAATTTTGAAGAATACCTTTTATCATCAATTAAAATTCCAAGGTTTGACAACCAAAACGCAAGAGATCTAACCGTTTTAGATGATGGTCGAATTGCTATTTTTAATGGTCATAATTCCCCATCACTTTCAATTTATAATCCTCTTCATGCGACTTGGCGACATAAGCAATATCAAAACTGGAGCATTTTAAATAATAATTCATATGGCGGGATTGCACACTTTAATCATTATGTTTATGTCACCGATATGGCTGTTTATGGTAATGACACTGCGGGAATTGTGCGCTTTAATTTAGAAAGTGACTCTGAGGAGTTCTTTTCTGGTGACGACTATATAGATCTTTCGCTTGGGGGAGATAATATGCTTTATGCTCTTTCAGGCACACAAGTAGATAAATATGACCCTGAAACAATGGTATTAGTAGCCAGCTACACTATTAGTGAAGCTCGAGTTATTGCTGTTGATGATAATAGTAATATTTATACCGCTTCTTGGGGGAGTACTATTAAAATGTATGATGCCAATGGTATTGAAACTGATTTGCTTAATGTAGATGATTATAATATTTCAGGAAACTTTTATGATCTTGATATTTATGCACAAAATACTCTAGTTTTAACTAACTCAAATCAGCAAGTGGTACTAGTTAGTAATGATTTCACTTCTGTTCAATTACAAAACAGCGTCATTAGAGGCTCATTTATTGCTCAGGTGCCCGTTATTGATGAAGATAACGATGGCATGCCCAATTGGTGGGAAAGAAAGTTTGGTCTTGATCCTAATGATGCTACTGATGCGCTAACCGAACTTGATAGTGATGGCTTAACTAACATGGAAGAGTACGAATCAGCCACTTTACCTAATAATAATGATACAGATAATGATGGCTTAAATGATTTTGAAGAAGTAAAAACGTATTTAACTAATCCGTTAATTACAGACACTGATGGTGATAATTTAACAGATGGAGATGAAGTGCTTGAATACTTAACTGATCCACTTGAATTGGATAGCGATGGCGATTTATTTAACGATGGCGATGAAGTGTTAATATTTGAAACAGATCCTAATGACCCATCTTCATTACCTGATTCTATCACTGAGCTGATGATTGACTTCTCAGCCGCTGAGTTGTCTGGAAACTGGGCACAAGGTGTTAACTCTGATGCTGATTGGGCTGTTGAAACTGAAATGCTTCGTTCGGGTGTTATTGGTAATAGTCAAATCAGTAGTATTGTTTATAGCAATGTATTTACTGCTGGCGTATTAACCTTTGATTCATTAGTCGACTCTGAGTCTTGCTGTGATTATTTAGAAGTCTCTTTAGATGGTGAAGTAGTCTTTCGTATAAGCACACAGGATTGGCAAGCAAATGAGATTACTCTTGAGTCTGGTTTTCACGAAATCAGCTTTAACTATTTAAAAGATGGCAGTGTGGCTCGAGGAGAAGATGCTGCATTTATTGATAACTTAGTTTTTTCTTCGAATTAACACTATTATCTAAAATGAAAGTGGGTATTATGCTCACTTTCATTCCTGTCATATTTGTATTTAATTAATTTGTTGTATATGAGGTTATATGAATAAACTTAACGTACTGACTCTGTTGCCGCTAGTCATGTTATTTGGTTGTGCGCAAAATATTGAAACACCAAATGGCGCATCGCAGTGGGACTTTGATCACGAAGTTCAATTTAAACAAACTGACTTAGAAAACGGTAAACATCATTTACAAGTTATTGCTAAGCAAAATACTGAGTTTAGTAAGTTGGCCACTTTTTTAATGCGTCAATCTCTACGTATTTGCAAAAGTTACGGCTTTAAAATTGAAGTGTTAGAAGGGGTAGAGCGCTTTGATGATAAATTATCATTTCCTAATATGATTATGCCTTCATTATCTGCGAATATTGAATGCCCTAATCCGTAGTTTTTTGAAAGTTTCTACAGTCAGTAATAAGTAAAAATAAAGCAAGCTAAGAGGCACAGAGGTGTTAAATTAATTTTACTGCTAGCTAATATCAATTTAGTGAAGACATAAAAAAGGTGACTTATATTAAGTCACCTTTTTTGCTATTGAATCTTAAATGTTCTCTCAACTCTTGATTTAAGCATTGAGTCGAACACCGAGTTTAGCTAACGTTAACGAGCCATGTTAGCTAAACAAATAGACCAAGCTTATACCATTTTAATCGGTACGTACTTAGTGCTCATCTCTTCTGTAGGAGGAGCGAAGCGAGTTAAGTCAATACCTTCAACAGCAGCTTTATATTCTTCTAATGATGGGAAACGACCAAGTACAGCTGAAAGCACAACTAGAGGTGTTGAACCTAGTAATGATTCACCTTTTTTCTCAGCAGTATCGGCAACAACACGACCTTGGAATAAACGCGTTGATGTTGCGATAACCGTATCGCCAGGTTCAGCTTTTTCTTGGTTACCCATACATAAGTTACAACCAGGGCGTTCCAAATACATGATGTTATCGTACTTAGTACGTGCAGCACCTTTCGGGTTAGCATCATCAAATTCAAAACCAGAATATTTACGTAAAATATCCCAATCGCCTTCAGCTTTAAGCTCATCAACAATGTTGTAAGTTGGTGGCGCAACAACTAATGGCACTTTAAAATCTACTTTGCCATTTTGTTTTTCAATGTTACGTAACATTTGAGCGATGATTTGCATGTCACCTTTGTGCACCATACAAGAGCCTACAAAGGCTAAGTCGACAGTTTTGCCGTCATAGTATGATACTGGACGAATAACATCATGTGTGTAACGCTTAGATGCATCATCGTTGTTTACATCAGGGTCAGCAATCATTGGTTGGTCGATAACGTCTAAGTCGATAACAACTTCTGCATAGTATTTAGCTGCGTCGTCAGGTGCTAGTGCTGGACTAGTGCCTGATTTAACTTCTTCAATACGCTTGTCAGCTAATGCGATTAAACCGTTAAGCGTTTTAGCTTCGTTTTCCATACCCTTTTCGATCATTATTTGGATACGGCTCTTAGCAAGCTCGATTGATTTAATTAAAGTTTCATTATTTGAAATACAGATTGAAGCTTTCGCTTTCATTTCTGCAGACCAATCAGTAAAAGTAAATGCTTGGTCAGCCATTAACGTACCAATATGTACTTCGATGATACGACCTTGGAATACGTTTTCACCACCAAACTGTTTAAGCATTTGTGCTTGTGTTGCATGCACAACATCACGGAAATCCATGTGACCTTGCATTTTGCCTTTAAAGGTAACTTTAACAGATTCTGGAATTGGCATAGCCGCTTCACCTGTCGCCAGTGCAATCGCAACAGTACCTGAGTCAGCGCCAAATGCTACACCTTTAGACATACGAGTATGCGAGTCACCACCAATGATGATTGCTCTGTCATCAATTGTAAGGTCATTCAATACTTTATGAATAACATCCGTCATCGCAGGATATACACCCTTAGGATCACGAGCTGTGATAAGGCCAAACTTGTTCATGAAACTCATAAGCTTAGGAATGTTAGCTTTAGCTTTACTATCCCAAACTGATGCTGTGTGACAACCAGATTGGTATGCACCGTCAACTAAAGGAGAGATAGTTGATGCAGCCATCGCTTCTAGCTCTTGGCAAGTCATAGGGCCTGTAGTGTCTTGTGAACCTACAATGTTCACTTTAACGCGCACATCTGAACCCGCATGAAGATCGGTTTCAGAAAGAACACCAACAGCATTTCTGTTGAATATTTTTTCTACAGCTGTCAGGCCTTGACCTGCATGTGAAATTTCTTTCGAAGCAGCATAAACAAGTTTAGTTGCTACACCTAAAGCTTCAGAGGCAAACGTTTGTAGTTTTTTACCAAATACAACAGCGTAAGAACCACCGGCTTTCATGAATTCCACTTTTTGTGGAGTGAAAGCTGAAGAGATGTCTGCTAGCTCTTTATCACCGTTTAATAACTTCTTCGCTTTAGTATCAATCGTTAACACTGTGCCAGTAGCAACAGAGTAAGCTTCTTCTAATACGGCATCGCCATTTTCGTCAACAACAGTCTTACCGTTGGCATCAACTTTCTTAACCCAGTTTTTAAGATCAAGACCAATACCACCAGTTACATCAACGGTTGTTAAGAAGATTGGAGAAATACCGTTAGTACCTGCAACTACAGGTGCAATGTTAATAAATGGTACATATGGACTTGCTTGTTTACCGGCCCAAAGTGCCACGTTGTTAACACCAGACATACGAGAAGAACCAACGCCCATTGTGCCTTTTTCAGCAATAAGCATAACTTTTGCTTTCGGGTGCTTAGCTTGTAATGCTTGTATTTCTTTTTGTGCTTCAGGTGTGATCATACACTGGCCGTGTAACTCACGGTCAGCACGAGAATGTGCTTGGTGACCTGGAGAAAGTAAATCAGTTGAGATATCGCCTTCACCAGCAATATAAGTTACAACTTCAATTTTTTCTTCAATGTTAGGCAGCTTGGTGAAAAATTCAGCTTCTGCATAACTTTCTAAAAGTTCTTTAGCAACAGCGTTGCCTGCTTTAAAGGCTGCTTCAAGACGAGCTGTATCAGCATCGTATAAGAATACTTGTGTTTTTAATACGTTAGAAGCTGGTGTTGATAATGCTGAATCGTCACTTAATGCTAGGTCAAGTAGCACTTCGATAGATGGACCACCTTTCATGTGCGATAGTAGTTCAAAAGCAAATTCAGAGGTTATTTCTGCTACAGCTTCTTCACCTAAAATGATTTTTTTCAAAAAAGCGGCTTTTTGACCGGCAGCACTTGTGGTGCCCGGTAACGTGTTATAGATAAAGAAATTCAAAGAGTCTTCGCGGTGTGCGTGCCCTTGATCTTTAATTTGCTCAATGATTTCCGCTAATAACTCAGCACTATCGATTGGCTTAGGTGCTAAACCTAGCTCATTTTTACGATTTTCAATTTCTGCGATATATTCTAAATACAGACTCATTTGATTCCCTCTCTGACTTTATTTACTAATAACAATTTAACTAAGCACTATTAAACTTTGTTTATTGTCGCAATAAAAGTTAAAAAGAATGGTGATGTAATCATTCTTGGTTAGCGATCAAGCGCAATTAATTTGAACAAAGTATAATTGTAAGATCAATAATGCATAGCAGTATAAAATTTGCCTATATTCTACCTGATTTTTTGATGACTACTAATCACTTGGTTCAATAAGCACTATTCACCAAATTTATGGTTAGTAGAAAGAACGGTTATACTGGTTGGGTGTGTTCAGTTAGTCATTGATATTATTAAAAATAATGGATAGTTCTTTTGGGCTTTACTATCGGTTAACATCATCAACCCAAAATTTAAGCTGACCTATCTTGAAGAATTTATGGATAAAATTCTGTTTATAATTTTTGCATTCAAGATGATATCTATATGCGTTTTAATTTGCTCAAAATATTAACGGTATTTAATGCATTTAGGTGTTTATTTAGCTTGAGACCCAAGTGAAGTTATTTATATTATAGACCAATATGTTCAATCGAACTTTTCATCTTATTTATATACTTATGGCTTTTAAATTTCAGCGCTTTTTGCTCAATTATCAACAAGAGCCAAAATTAGTTTTTGCCCAGTTTTTCCTTAACGGCTTTCATATGTTCTCGAAAGCTTTTATCAAACTTTGATTCACCGCAACTGAAAAATTGCACAGAGGAGCCTTCACTTAAACCGTATGCACTCATGTCTTGTGTTACCGAGCACCTACCATCATCTCCTTTTGTAATCGCTATTCCTGCACCCATATTTTTAGTGTTTTGTTCTCGTTCTTTATCTTCATCTTTCAAGGGTACTGAGTGGGGAACCGTTTTCGATGTAGTGTTAAAAATTGAAGGAGGTTGATCGTGTTGATAAGGGTTATCTACAGTAGGGGCAGAACCATTATTTAGCTTACTACGCAGCCTTTGTAATTGAGTGAAACTATCGAGTTTTTTATTACTAGGTGCTGGTAGAGGAAGAGGTGAGTCCGGCTCTGTATTGCTAGCTTTCGGTAGTGTTATCGTATGGGTAATTGTTGATGGTATTAAAGACTTTTTGATTGTTTTATTAAGAGGAGTAAGCGTATTTTTATCGGCTAAATCAATAGCAGGTTTATTAGTATTAGGTTTATTAGAAATAGGTTTATTAGTAATAGGCTCTTCAGTAACCAGTACTTTCTGCTCATTATGATCAGCCTCGATGCGCTTTGGTTTTTCTATTGGTTTTTGTTTATTTTGATTTGCCTGCGCTGTGGTTAAATTGGGAGCATAATATAGGAAGCTTTTTATCGGTGGGCTTTTGTTGATTTTCTTTATTGATTTTTCTTTATGTGAATGAGTGATAAAAATCAATAAAATGATAATGCCGTGGACAACCAAGGAAAATAAAATAGCAGTGTAAGTTCCTTTTCGCACAATGATTTCAATGTCGGCTAGAGTAGGTAATTTATAGACGATAAATCACTTCGTAAGTTCAATTGAATTCAACCTAGTTTCTTACCTTGTTAAGAATAGTTTGAATTTCGCCGTTGTCTGATATTGCCTTTAACGCTTTTGATAAGTGTGCAATTTCATTTCTTAATGGCGATCTTTTAGATACCACGATGTAAGAGCCAACCGTTTCATCATAAGAAAATTTTGCTAACTTAATCTTGGTTTTATAAATTTTTTGATCAACCCAAGGGGTAATAGTTTCTTCCCGCTCCAGAAAAGTATCAATACGCCCTTTTAAAAGCATATCAACGAGTTGCTGATAATTAGTTAACGGGATTTTAGTCAGCTGTGTATCATGATCAAATTTATCAAAATACGAAGCGCCTCTTAAAACCCCAACTTTCAAGGGTTGCAGGTCTTGATAGCGATTCAATTCAATTTTACTTTCTGCGCGAATATAAAACTGTAGCGGTAAGTGCTGAATTTTTATCGGAGGCTCAAGGTAGTTAAGAAATTGCTCTCTTATTTCGGTTTTTCTGATCGCAATCATCATATCAGCTTGGCCGTTTTGTAAAAAAGCAAAGCAGCGGGCTGGCGGGCAATAGATAAACCTGACTTCTCGTGATAATTTTTCTGCTAATGCATTGGCAATATCGATGTTTTCGCCGACAAATTTACCGTCTACAATGTTAGAAAATGGCGGTTCAATATACATCGCCACGGTGATTGTTGGTAAAGGTTGTGAAACAACTTTCATCGACATAAACAAAAAGAACACGTAACAAATTAGAGTGACATAAATTTTGAATCGTCTTCGTTGATTTAAACGTAAGTATGCTGATAGAAAACTCATGCCATTATTTGTGATAAACCATCTCCTTATTACATCAACTAAAGTTATTCTAGTAATTAAGCTTCGTAATCTAGTGTTAAAAACTCGGGGTTTGCTACAATTAGATTGTGATAATTATTATAACAATGTCCTTGTTAGTATTAGAAGATTTTCTTTAAAATAATGGTGACGAATCTAACGTTATCTAAATAAATATCAACTAGGTTAAATCATTTTTATACGAAACTAGGTTATATAATTTAGTAACGGCTAAATAGGTTTTCTCGCTAAAGGTTTTCAGAACGAGGTATATATGGAATATCAATTTATAGATGATCCCTTAACGGGTAGTGCTATCGCTAAGTTTTCGCTCGACCATGAAGTCATTGGTCCATGGTTAGAAGTTGAAGTAGGCACAGATACAGATAAGCTTTCGGAACTATTGTCTGCGATCGCAGATATTGAAGCAGAAAAACAGTTAGAAATTACGATTACAGGTAACGAGTATACGGTTATTTTTAATCGAGGTGATGTAACCGTTCAAACCAATGCGAGTATGGACGGTTTAGAAGTATTACCAGACTCACTTATTGAAGAAGGTATTGATTTTGATTTACAAGACTCCTCTTCTTGTGGGCGCGAAGACTTTCGAGAATTATTACTGTCTTGGGCAAAATTTGTCAGCAAAAAATAGCATGACAATAATCATGCTGTTTTTAAGAGATGTTTCACTTGAGAACTTACCAACCCATTGAGTTAAGCCAGCTTATAATTTCTTTGGTTAAGCTATTTTTAGGATAGTAACCTGTGACTTGATTACTTAATTGTTTTTGTCGAAAATATATTTTCAGTTCTCTTTTCGCTGACGCTTTTCTTAATATAGCGTTGGCTTGTACTAAATGATGATCGCGCTGTAAATATAAATCAAGAATTGGATAGTCTGTAACAGCCAGTTGTTGAGCTATTTTTTCGCTCGCTGGTTGTGTCGGCATATAGCTGCTAAGCATAATAAACGCAGCGGGTGCGCCTACTAAGCCTTGTTGGTAAATATCGAGCAATACCGCACTATTATTACCCTCAGCTATTACAATAATTCCACCAGGAAAACGCTTGGCTTGTTCAATAGTCGCTTGCATGACCTCAGCAAATTTTTTGCCATAGTTTTCAAGTATTTCAATATTTTCTTTATTTCGCTCTTCTGCTGTTAATGCCTGTGAAGGGTAGCCTTCAGGCTTATTTGGTGGGTGTAACGTTATTGTTGTCCAACCCTGATCAGGCATATTTTTACGCAGCTGATTAAGTGCATAAGGGGTTGTTATACTTTGCTGCCAATCCGGAATTAACACCATAACGCCTTTATTTACGGGTGTGGTGTGTTGATTGATTATCGTTAGATATTTGTCTGTTCCAACCATTATCGGGATGATTTTCTCTTGCGTTAAATAATGCTTAATATCTTGCTGTTGTTGGTCAAATGCATTTACGGGCAGATTAATAATGACATCATGTTGATGGTCGTCTTCTGTTGCTTCGTCTTGTGTCGCCTCAGTGTTAGTTGCTGCCACCTCAGGTTTAATCTCTTCAGCTTTTTCAGGATCCCCTTTGCCATTGGGCTGAGTATCTTCTGTTTGTTGTGCTTCCTGGTATGGCAAAAATGGAGATGAGTAAACGTTATTTATAACTAAAGTCGATACAGCTAATAATATGAAAAAAACTATAGGCTTTGTATTCAAATGCATAAAAAGTTTTCCTCTGACCGTTGATTAATTAACACTATAGACTTACTAAAGGTGATGTAAATATATTATCGACGTTATTGATGTTTTCTTTAATTAACCCTAGTAATTCATCGTATTAATCAAATGGGCAAGCTTTTGTAAAGGCCAAGGTTTTCTCAGTAACGGGGTGTGCTATTTGTAGAATTTTGGCGTGTAACTGCAAACGATTACTACAATTTAATGCTTGTTCGTGAGCATACAGTCGGTCACCAATAATGGGGTGACCAATAAATAACATGTGCACCCGTAGTTGATGAGAACGACCCGTTATAGGAGTTAGCTCAAGCAGGGTTGTTATTTGGTTGTCTTTGTTCTCACGATAACTTAAAACTTTATAATGAGTTAATGCCGCTTTACCTTGTTCATGATCTACCTTTTGTTTTGGTCTATTTGGCCAGTCACAAATCAAGGGTTGATCAACAGAGCCCTGTGCGTTTTCAACTTTACCAAATACTCTAGCTATGTAGCTTTTTTGCGTTAATCTTTTTTCAAATTGACGACTTATCGCGACATGAGCAGGCTTATTTAATGCCATTAAAATAATGCCTGAAGTTGCCATATCTAAACGATGCACAACTGTTGCTGTTGGCAGCACTTTTAGCACTCTATTTTGCAAGCAGTCTTGGTGCTCAGGTAATCGACCTGGCACAGTGAGTAATCCGCTGGGTTTATTAAGCACAACAATATCGTTATCTTGATAAATAATATCAAGATATGGGCTCATTGGTGGTTGGTAAATAAAGTCAGGGTTAGCACCCATCTTAAGATATTCCTTTTGAATTTTCGTTAGAAAAAAGGCTACACAAAGGGTGTAGCCTTTTTGTCATTTATGGCGGAAATTTAGTTACTAACAACAATGAGGCGAACCGCTTCAAATTGAATTTTTGCTTTTTCAATATATTCAGCTAACGCATTTTTTTGCATCAAAATAAAATCAATTTCTTGCTGACGCACGCTAGGGTTTATTGCTTTTAGCGCGGTTAGACGCTGATGCTCTTCATCCATGGCTACTTGCATTCCAGTAAGCGCTTTTGCTTGTATTGATGTTGTTTGTTGCTCGGCATGCGCTTCTGCTTTAGCCACCAAGGGGGCTATTTGGCTTCTTAATGCTTTAACTAATTGCAGCGCTACTTGTTTCTTCACGGGTGATAATTGTTGATCTAATACGGCTTCACTCACTTTATCGGCAAGGTTGTTACCATTTTTATCAACTAATATGCGAATAGGTGTTGTTGGTAAATATCGGCCTAATTGCAAGTTACTCGGTGCAATAGCTTCTAAGGTAAAAATACACTCTAAGAAAAATGTACCTGCAGGTAGTGCAGGGTTCTTTAATAAGCCAATACTCGAATTGCCGGTTTCATCAGATAGCACAAGGTCCATTGCCCCGCGAACCATAGGGTGATCCCAAGTTATAAGCTGGTAATTTTCCACTGCTAATGCAGTATGACGGTTAAAGGTTATGGTTGTACCGTCTTCAGGTAAGCATGGGAAGTTGGCGCACAACATATGCTCAGAAGGTTGCAAGGCAATGGCATTATCAGCTTTATCATCTTGTTGAATACCAAAAACATCCAATAACTGAAACATAAATTGGGGCAAATGAATTTGTTGATCTAACTGCTCAATTTTTTCAACTAAGGCATGCGCTTTACCTTGGCCAGATGAATGCAATTCAAGCAGTTTATCTCGGCCTGATTCAAGATCTTGTTTGATGGTTAAGTGTTTCTGATGGCTTTGCTGGATTAAGGTGTGTGCTTCGTTAGAATCCCAACTGGCGCTAAGTGCTAAGTCAAATAAAGTGTCACCAAAAGCGTTAAAAACGGCATGGCCAGTGATACAGGTATGTTCGAATGCATTTAAAGACTGTTTATACCATTTAAACAGTAAACTCTGAGCCGAGTCTTCAAAATAAGGCACGTGAATTCGAATAGTTTCTGTTTGGCCTATACGGTCTAATCGACCAATACGCTGTTCTAGTAAATCAGGGTTACGCGGTAAATCAAATAATACTAAGTGGTGGGCAAATTGGAAGTTTCGTCCTTCACTACCAATTTCTGAACACAATAGTACTTGAGCACTATCTTCATCTTGGGCAAAGTAAGCCGCAGCACGGTCACGTTCAAAAATGCTCAAACCTTCATGAAATACTGCAGCTCGCATACCTTCTTTAACACGCAGTGCGGTTTCTAAATCGATAGCGGTTTGCGCATTGGCACAAATAACTAAAACTTTTTCTTTTTTTAACGATTGTAGCAACTCAATTAAATATTCGACACGTGGGTCAATATCATACCAATCTTCATGGCTGTCTAAGCTGAATAATGTTTCAGGTGTAAAAATAAGTTTTGCTTGTGCTTGTGACTTTAAGTCTTCAGCGGTACCTGATAGTAATAATTCATTAATAGCATCTTGATAAGCATCAGGCATTGCCAGCGGCGCTGGATGTAATTCACGACCAGGAAAACCTTTAATGGTGTTGCGACTATTGCGGAACAAGATACGACCCGTACCGTGACGGTCTAAAAGTTGGTCGAGAATATGCTGTCGAGCATTTTTTTGCTCTGTAATATCCGCGTGATTTATCGCTGCAATATGGGCACTAACGTCTGCTTCATGTAACAGTGTGGTTAACGTTGTTATTTGTTCGCTAGCTAATGGCTCATCAGTGATTAAGGTATTTGCGGCATCGGCAACTTCAGTATAATGCTGTTCTTCTTCAGTAAACTTTTGATAATCGAAAAAACGATCTGGGTCAAGTAAACGCAAACGCGCAAAGTGACCTTCATGGCCTAATTGATCAGGTGTTGCAGTTAATAGCAAAACCCCAGGAATAGTTTGCGCCAATTGCTCAATACATTGATATTCAATGCTGGCATTATCTTGTTGCCAATTTAGATGATGTGCTTCATCGACAACCATTAAGTCCCATTCTTCATCGATCATCGCTTCATACCAGCGAGGATTTTTAGTAATAAAACCAAGGTTAACCAGTACTAATTGCTCTTGGCTAAATGGATTTTCACCTTCGCCGTTATCAGATGTTTCTTCACAGCGGCTTTCGTCAAAAATACTAAATGGCAGATTAAAACGGCGTAACATTTCAACTAACCATTGATGCATCAATGATTCTGGCACAATAATAAGTACACGTTTGGCGCGACCTGTTACCAACTGTTGATGAATAATTAAACCCGCTTCAATGGTTTTACCTAAACCCACTTCATCAGCTAACAAAACGCGAGGAGCAAAGCGACTTCCCACTTCTTCGGCAATGTATAATTGGTGAGGGATTAAGCTAACACGGCCACCACTTAGGCCTGTTAAATCTGATTGTTGTTGGCTAAATTGATGATGTAAACAGTCTTTTCTTAAGCGGAACCAATCAAGGCGATCAATTTGGCCGTTGAGTAGACGATCATGAGGCTTATTAAATTTAATAAAATGGTCAATCATCATTTCTTTGATTGAGCAAGCTTCACCTGTGTCTTGTCGAATGCCAAAATAGGTTAATAAATTATTACTTTCTTCAAAAGACTCTACGGTAAGTGTCCAGCCTTCATGGCTTGGAATATTATCGCCAGCATTAAAAATAACACGTGTTAAAGGTGCATTATCCATGGCATATTGTCTTGCATCCCCTGTTGCCGTAAATACGATAGTAACAAAACGACCCTCAACAGCGGTAACCGTACCTAACCCTTGATCTGACTCACTATCACTAATCCAGCGTTGTCCGGGATAAAATGCCATAAAAAAAAACTCCAACTCAATAACTCGCGTAAAAATTACACGTAAAAAAAAGGCGCTATAATATCGTTAATCATAGATGTGATCATTAAATAAATCAGTAAAAGCGTACTTTTTTTGCTTAAAATTTATAGAATAGAGTTTTGTTTTAATGGCAACAGCATTTTGAGTATGAATAATGTTCATAGCTGGTATTTAATTAATCCAAAAAAGCAGCTTGATTGCAGGTAAATAAACTGTAAAGTAGTTATTGTCTTAAAAGAAAAACTGTTCTTATGCATTGCAGATGCAATAATAAAAGGAACGAATCAATAAATTATTTTGGTTAGATGCGTTATCAACTTTTGTGGTTTCTAGCAGCTGTTTCTAACAAATATTGCTGTGGAACCTTCAACTTAGGTAAGGATTTCATATGACAGCAAATAACATTATTTACGTTTTAGATACCAACATCTTATTACACGAACCCTTCGCTTTTCTCTCCTTCAAAGAACACGATGTTGTAGTTCCAATGACGGTACTAGAAGAATTAGATTCAATTAAAGATCGTAACAAAGATGTGAGCCGAGATGCGCGCGTTGCCATCAGAGCGTTAGAGGATACCTTAGTCAATGCCTCACCCGAACAAGTTCTCGCCGGCGTTAAGTTACCGCAAAATGATGAGCTGCACCCCAGTGGTTGTTTATCTATTTTCAATGATTATGCTTTAGACGAAAGTAAGATTAAGTTGTCGTTTAATGAAAATGATAATCGCATTATAAGTACGGCTATTTATCTACAAGAAAAAAATCTTAATAATAAAGTGGTATTAGTAACAAAAGATATCAACATGCGTTTGAAAGCTAAAGGGGCAGGCCTTGCTTTTGTTGAAGATTACCGCACAGACCAACTCATTGATGATATTCAATTTTTAACCAAAGGCTACCACCAATTTACGGGTGATTTCTGGCAGCATGTAAAAGAATGCGAAAGTGAAACTCAAGGCCGAAATACTACCCACTATATTAAACGCGATTTACTCCCTAATAGTTATATCAATGAATACTTAATTGATGAAGGAGATCATTTTGCCGGAAAAATTACCGGAGGAGATGATGAAAGCCTCGCCATAACTGATTTGAGTCGAGAACGATTAATGGCAAAGCAAGCGTGGGGAATCCATCCAAAAAATATTTATCAAGGTATGGCGATGGATGCTTTACTTGATCCAACCCTTGATTTAGTTATTCTTACTGGCCCTGCAGGGTGCGGTAAAACCTTACTGGCATTGGCCACAGCATTAGAACAAGTTATTGAACGTGGGTTGTACGATAAAATTATTGTCACGCGCAGTACACCTGAAATTGCTGAATCTATTGGCTTTTTACCTGGTACCGAAGAAGAGAAAATGGCACCTTGGTTAGCGGCAATAACCGACTCGCTAGAAGTATTGCACAAGCAAGATGAAAATATGAACGGCAGCCTTAATTACATTATGGAAAAAGGCAATATTCAGTTTAAATCGGTAAATTTTATGCGCGGTCGTAGTATTCAAAATGCATTGGTGTTGTTAGATGAATGTCAAAACCTTACTGCCTCACAACTAAAAACTATTATCACCCGTTGCGGTGAAGGCACTAAACTGGTTTGCTCTGGTAACTTAGCGCAAATTGATAGTAACTATTTAACAGCTGTTACTTCAGGACTTACTTATATAGTTGAGCGTTTTAAAGACTTCCCTGGCAGCAGTAATATCAATTTAAATGGTGTTGTGCGAAGTAGATTAGCGGCCTTTGCGGAAGAAAACCTCTAGTAATTCAATGTTTGGGCCATGTATTATCCGTTTAAGTTAGCATTTGGATTTAGCATGGTTAATTTTTCAATACTATCCTATGTTGCAACTTTGATTTACTATTAAGTGATTAATTTCAAGGTTCATCATTGATACAAATTACTTGGCTAATATTTAGCGATAAATATGTGCTTATTCGTTTTTAATTGGCATTATCAAGGCTTCTCAGTGTTAGCAGAAAACTCAAAAGAGCAAATTTTTCAACGTTATAATAAATCAGTTGTCGTGGTTTTCTCTGGTATTATGCTGCTAACGTTCATTATCACGATTTATAATTATTATATTGCTCGTGAGGAACACCTTGGCGATAAATTAGTTGAGATGAGCAAATACAGTACTCAGCTTAATAATAAACTTACCAGTACGGTTGAAACCCTAAATGGTATTCGAGATTTAGCTCAATATTACCTACGCTTTCCAGAAGAATTACCCAGTAAAGCTCCCTTGCTGAAACAAGAAGGGAAATATTTTTATCAAAATAAAAACCGCCAAAACTTAATGACCAATAACCGTATTATGAGTGGCAACATCACGGGTGTTGGTCGTATTGATGTATTTAATCAATCTTTTATTGATGAGTTGATCATGGCTAACGCATTAACTCCTGCATTTGTTACCGCGCAAGAATCGATTAAAGCAGCGAACTGGTTATATTATATTTCAGTTAGGCGTTTTGTTAACTTATATCCTTGGGTACCTAGAAATATTTGGCAATATAGTGACCAAAGCTTAACTAATGATTTGATGTTAAAAATAAAGGCTTCAAAACTCAAAGATGAAACATTTTGGTCGCAACCCTATGTTGATACTGCTGGCAAAGGTTTAAATGCGGCATTGGGTGTAGGTGTTTATTTAGATAATGAAATGAAAGGGGCGCTGTTGATTGATATTAACACAGCGGGTTTATATCACTATTTACCGCAAGTAACAGAGCAAGGTCATGGTTATATTATTGTAGATAAACATAGCCATGTTTTATTACACAAAAACAATGCGAATTTAACGCTAAATGCCCATACCGCTTTTAGTGATGCTGCCCCCAAGAAATTAAGCGATTTTACCTACCAAACGTTATTAAATATGCCAGAAAGTACTGTTGTCGATAATTGGGTTGTGCAAAGAAAAAAACTCCCTGTTAATGATTGGATTTTGTTGGAATATCAACAGAAAGAAAGTTTCTTTTCAGCCATCAATCAACGTTTTATTACTATTTTTGTTGGGGTGCTTTTAGGTTTTTCTAGCTTATTTATTGTTGTTTATTATTTTACACATCGCTCATTTATTGCCCCATCAAAAAAATTCATCAGTCATATTGAGCATTGCTCTGAAGGTGATCCTGGTAAAATAAAACCTTCTGAAGAGTGGCGTCACTGGTTTAAAATTGTAGAAGATTTATTTGGCGAAAACCGTAGTTTAATGCAGCGTATGAAAGATCAAAATAATGAGTTAGATTTACGCGTAAAAGAAAAAACTCAAGCTTTATATCATAAGAGTGAGCAGCACCAGCGAGATTATGCATTGCTTCGCTCGGTAATGGATGCAATTCCAGATTACATTCTTTTTCATGATCAACAAGACCTACTCATTGGTTGTAATCAGGCTGTTGAAAAATTAGTTTTACAAAAAGAAGCTGATATTATTGGTGGGCAAATGTATGACTTTATTGCCAGTGATATCAGTGAAGAGGTTGCACAGTGTTTAGGAGAAAACCAAACAGGTACTTCTCCAATTTCTCATCACCAAACAGTGTCGAGTGAGCATCATACTTACGAAGTTTATCATGCCCCTTTCTATGGGCAGCATAATGAATTACTTGGTAGTATTGTGCTAATACGTGATGTTAGTCAGCAATTTGAGATCAACCAAGCCTTGCAACGCGCTAAAACCCAAGCGGAAGAAGCAAACCAAATCAAAAGCCAATTCCTAGCAAATATGAGCCATGAAATACGAACGCCGATAAATGCTATTCAAGGTATGTTTTATCTTTTGCAGCAAAGTAGCCTTAACTCCGTTCAAGAGCAGTATTTAGGTAATGCGCAAACTGCTTCAGAAACTTTGCTTTATTTAGTCAACGAATTACTCGATTCAGCCAAAGTTGAATCAGGTAATATGTCAGTACATAAAGAACTGATCGAACTAGAGAACATTGTATCGCAAGCCATTAACCTAAATATTGCCGCTCTTGCAGGTAAAGATTTAAGTTTACATGTTGCGATTGATAGCCAAGTGCCATTACATATTCATACCGACACTATGCGTTTGGTGCAAGTTCTGAGTAATTTACTGAATAATGCGATTAAGTTCACTGAGCAAGGCAAAGTAGTGCTGAGCGTGTCATTATCATCGGTTATTAGTGAACAAACCGACGCTAACAATGTTGCGATTTTATTTCGACTGAAAGATACCGGTATTGGCATAGAAAAATCAAAACATGCAGGACTATTTGAAGCATTTAAACAAGCGGATGAGTCTATGACCCGGGTGTATGGAGGTACTGGGCTCGGTTTATCTATTTGCCAGCATATTACGCATTTGTTGGGCGGTGAAATCTCCATTGACAGTGCCGAAGGTCAAGGTGCTGAATTTACTTTGTCGCTACCTTTAAATGAGTCTAATGTGACCCGTTGTAATAGCGATTATTCTGAACGCTGCTTAACTAAATTTACACCTCAGTTTTCGACAAGTGTTGTTATTAACTTTGGTGTTAATGTACCGGAAAAATTACGCGAAAACTTTGCTGATATTTCACAAAAAATTATCGACGTTTCAGACCTTAATGCGTTAAACGAAAATATGGATGAAGCCGCTAAAATATTGTTTGTTGATAGTAGCCATTATCCGCAAGGTTTTACAAAAGACAACTTAGCAATAATACAGAAAAACGTAGCTGTACTCGCGCTATGCCAACCTACTGCCAGTATTATATCAACAGCATTGCTTGAGCAGTTAACTCGACTTAATATAAATTACCTGCTGCTTGAAATGCCATTGTATCGGCAAGTTATTACGAAATTAGCAAAAGCCCTAGAGCAGCTAACAGCAAGTAAACAGCACATGGTGCAAAGTGCTAAACCAGAAGGTATTAAGTCGATAGTTGATAGCTTGTCAGGACTTAACATTTTGTTAGTGGAAGATAACCTTGTTAATCAGTTAGTCGCGATTAAGTTATTGGAGTCAATGCAGGCTAAAGTGGTTATTGCGCAAAACGGGCAAGAAGCCCTCGACAAACTAGCGCTAGCAACTTTTGATATAGTATTGATGGATATCCAAATGCCTGTGATGGACGGATTAACGGCAACTCAGCATATACGTGCTCAACAGCAATATAGTCAATTACCCATTATTGCCATGACAGCCCACGCACGTGAGGAAGATAAACAGCAATGTTTAGCTGCTGGCATGAACTTACATATTGCTAAACCGATCAGCTTGAATGCACTACGAGAGAGTATTTTATCGCAAGTTCTGCGTTCATCTTAGGATCGGTAATTTAGATAAAAGGCTCTGCATAGTAGCGACCATTTCTAATGGCAAACTCAGAGTCATTTGATATTTCACCAAGCTTCATCATGGCTGGGCCGGTAGGTTCAGCTAATATGTAGTCTTCACCATCAACTGTAATGGTAAGCTCATTTTCCTCGGGTTTTATATTCATGGCGAGTAAAGCATGATTATCTATAAAAACTAACATCATTTTCATCCGTGGCATTAAGGCTCTAAAAATAGCCGTAGTCAGAGTAACTTTGCTGTCGCAGTCACCTTGGTTTTGCCATAGCGTTTGTAAAGGGGGGTTAAATCCTGCACCTGTAGAGGTCACTCTAGATTCTAAGGTTGAATAGGGAATACTTTGCACAAAACCCAGTACGTAATTAGCTACTTCTCTTACGTTTTGATCAGGAAAATTATTCAATATCAGGTCTTTAAGTTTGGTGAAATCAATAACAGATGCTTGAGCAAAACGCACATGATCGGGTTTGATGGCTAAGTTATTATCAAATGAAATAAATTGTGTGTAATAATTTTGTTCTAAATGCTCCAACATGAAGTTTTTTTCAAGTTGCGCTATAGATGAATATGCCTGATCAATGGCGGTTTGGGTTTTCCCTTGAAGTTCAATTTGTAAGTTATCTGCATAACCCAAAAAGTTTACTTTAACCTCAGGTAAAGGAGACTTGATGAGGCTTTGTCTAATTTTTTGATCTACATATTTTTTTGCATGGTCAGCACTATAACTTTTAAAGTTTCTAAACTTGTCAAATATCATGACTTTATCAATAGTAAAGCTCAACGATTGCGTTTGTTGTGCTTGGTCTAGCCACTGATAGTTAAATTCTACAAAGTCATCGGTCGTTACTTTATTGAACTGGAGTTGCTTGGCCCAAGCCTCACCTGAAAAATTCAATATTAAAATAACAACAGCACCTATAAATTTCACCGCAAATCTTCCCTTCAACTTTACCTTTATAGAGCTTACGTTAATTTTTACTGGCAGGCTATTTTCTCGTTTTACTTTACTTTTACTGTGTTTAATATATATTCAAACAAGTGTTTTAATTAATTGTTTAAATTACCTGTTCGGAGAATGTAATGGCTGATTATCAAGTGCCTTTGAAAGATATGAATTTTTTGTTATTTGACGTATTTAATGCTGACAAGTTATGGCAGTCATTACCAACGTTAGCTGAACGGGTTGACCGAGATACCGCTGAAGCTATTTTGCAAGGTTGTGCCAAAATTGCTGAACAAGAAATTGCGCCATTATCACGCAACGGCGACGAAACTGGGGTAACTTTTAATGCCGGGAGCGTAACTACTGCACCAGGTTATAAAGCCGCTTTTAAAACTTATGCAGAAGGCGGGTGGTCATCATTAGGTGGTGACCCTGATTTTGGTGGCATGGGTATGCCTAAAGTTATAACCGCATTTCATGAAGAAATGTTGTGTTCGGCTGATATTTCATTCTCATTGTATCCAGGTTTAACAGCAGGCGCAGGTTTGTCGTTGGCTAAACATGGTAGTGAAGCATTAAAAAATCGCTATTTAACGCGTATGTATGCTGGCGATTGGTCAGCAAGTATGTGTTTAACTGAAGCACATGCGGGTACAGATTTAGGCATGATAAGAACAAAAGCAGTGCCACAAGCCGATGACAGTTACTTAGTATCAGGCACCAAAATATTTATTACGGCAGGCGAACATGATCTCACTGAAAATATTGTTCATTTAGTGTTAGCAAAATTGCCTGATGCACCTGAAGGTCCGCGAGGAATTTCATTATTCTTAGTACCAAAGTTTCATGTGAATGATGATGAAACGATAGGTGAGCAAAACAACGTCAGTTGTGGCTCTATCGAACATAAAATGGGCATTCATGCTTCAGCCACTTGTGTTATGAACTTTGATGGCGCTAAAGGCTATTTAGTGGGTGAGCTCAATAAAGGCTTAGCTTGTATGTTCACTATGATGAATTTTGAACGTATTGGCGTAGGTATTCAAGGTTTAGGCGCGGCTGAACGCTCTTATCAAAATGCTTTAGAATATGCCAAAGATAGAATTCAAGGGCGCTCGTTATCTGGCGTAAAATCTCCAGATGCCCAAGCAGATTCATTACTGGTACATGGCGATGTCCGTCGCATGTTACTAAACATGAAAGCCTTAAATGAAGGTTCTCGTGCCTTGTCTACTTATACGGCAATGCAATTAGATATTGCGACATACGGTACAGGCGAAGCGCAAGCTAAAGCAGACCAATTAGTAGCTTTAATGACACCTATTGCCAAAGCTTTTTTCACCGATCTTGGTTTTGAAAGTACGGTAGCTGGCCAACAAGTTTTTGGTGGTCATGGTTACGTTAGAGAATGGGGACAAGAGCAATTAGTGCGAGATACACGTATTTCACAAATTTATGAAGGCACTAATGGTATTCAAGCCATGGATTTACTAGCGCGAAAAGTTGCGGGTAGTAAAGGTAAGTTAGTATTGGTATTTCTTGAAGAAGTACGCGATTACATTGCACAATGTAACAGCGAAGCTATGCAAGAGTTTACTCAACCTTTAGCGTCTGCCACTGATGAGCTTGCTAATTTAACAGAACACTTGTTAACGGCAGCACAAGCATCTCCAGAAGAGCTTGGTTGTGCCGCTAATGACTATTTACATGTTTTTGGTTACACCGCTATGGCGTATGTTTGGGCTAAAATGGCTGAAGTATCACTTGCTGCAACGGATGACAAAAACTTTCATGAAAGTAAGATCCGCACCGCACGCTACTATTTTTCAAGGTTATTGCCGCGTTGTCAGTCGTTGATCGCATCAGCTAAATCTGGACAAAGTGCTTTGTTTGATATTGATGAATCGCTTTTTTAATTAACTGAAGTTAAATAATTAAATCGTAATTTATACTTGAGCCAATTCATTAATTTGAATTGGCTTTTTTATTGTTTACATTTTTTATTAAGTTTATTTACTGACATAAAGCGATATATTTAAGCCGATATGATTAAAAGAAATAACCCCCTATTGTGAAAATTACTGCGCTAAGATAGATACTTTTCTGTTTTCAAAAGTTAGAATATATAAAAGCTATTAACTTAGTAGCTCAATTCAAATAATGTGCGTTTACGTTCAATAGTGTTGGCGTATGTTATTCAAGTACTCAAAAGCAGAGCTATAATAGTTAAATACAGCACACTAAAACGCTGTATTTTCGAAGTTTTAGAGGATGCTTAAACTTTTAAATACATGGCGAAAAGGAAATTTTGTGCGAATTTTGAGTATTTTATTCATCCTAATATTATCAGGATGTACCAGTAAAGAGGCAAACGAAGTCGTAGAAGAAGTTGCTCTACCTGTTTGTGATTTAACTTATTCCCCTTACCAGGCAACCGTGACAGGTTATTGCCAAGCCCCTGCAGCAGACTTACCTGAATCACTAGACACAATTAATAAACGTATAACGATTAAACCGTTAAATGAAATTTCTGAAATTTTTTGGTTTAACAAGCAAATGAAATACTCACTGGTTAAGCAAGATGACATTGCTCCACTTATTTTTATTATTGCTGGCACAGGGGCAAGTTTTAACAGCGCTAAGATGGTCAGCCTTCAAAAAAGTTTTTTTCAACAGGGTTATCATGTCATTTCAATATCTTCGCCGACGTTTGCTAATTTTATTGTTAACTCGCCTAACACTAAGTACATGCCGGGAGACTTAGCTCATGACGCTGAAAATCTTTATGAGGTAATGAGTTTAGTTTGGGCACAGGTTCAAGCCGAAGATGAAGTGCAAGCATCATCAATTTCGCTTACTGGTTACAGTTTAGGCGGCGCACACTCGGCTTTTTTAGCGTTACTTGATGATGAGAAGCAAGTCTTTAATTTTGAAAAAGTGTTGTTAATTAACCCGCCAGTAAGTTTATATAATTCGGTGAGCATTTTAGACCAATATTTTGATTTGCGTAATAACCGCCATGCGGCTGTGGCAATGTTTGATGAAATATTCTCTCGATTTTCAACTATCTATTCAGCACAACGATCTTCAACGTTTGATCAAGGCTCAATATACGGTTTATTTAAAAATGCAGAGTTAACTGAAGCTGAATTGAAACTGTTAATTGGTGCATCGTTTAGAATGTCTTCCTCAGATATGATATACGCCATTGACGTTAGTTTTAATACCGGTGCAATAACCTATAAAAACCATACTGTAGATAAGCTTGAGAGCATAACTCACTCAATGCAACGCGCCAGTGACATTACCTTTGGAGATTACTTTACTCGGGCTATGTTACCTAGAGCACAACGAGAAAATGCTAATTTAACCAAAGCGGATTTGATCAAACGTTATAGTTTGCGCGAGATTGAGGACTATTTAAAAACATCAGATAAAATTTACTTAGTGACCAACCAAGACGATATTATTTTACAGACTGGAGAAGTGGATTATCTAAAATCGCTTTTTGGAGACAGAGCTAAAATTTTTCCTCGAGGCGGACATTGTGGCAACTTCGAACGACAAAGTTTTGTTGAATACCTTGATACAACCTTTCAGGGAGGAATAAATTAATGCTAGTAAATTCTAATATATGTATTAAGTGTATATCTCTGCTGACTTGTATCATGTTAACCGCATGCTCTTCTGTACCTGAATTGGAAAGTTCAGCGGTTGAACCGATAGTGCCTTTACCTGATTACCATCAAGAACTGGGTGTTTTCAGTGCCTATGACGATCCTTGGGAGGGCTTTAATCGGCGCGTATATTATTTTAATGCTAAAGCTGATGAGTATGTTTTATTACCGATAGTTGATAGCTATAAAAAAATAACACCTGATGTGGTTGAAACAGGGTTGAGTAATTTTTTTAATAATTTAGGTGAAATATCAACCTTCGTTAACTCGGTTTTACAGCTTAAATTTTCAGTAGCTGGTGAAACATTTGGTCGCTTTTTCATTAATTCAACTTTAGGCATGGTCGGTTTACTTGATGTAGCAACCCCCATGGGCTTGGCTGAACAAAACGAAGACTTTGGACAAACATTGGGCTTTTGGGGAGTGGAAGCCGGCCCATATTTAGTTTTACCGCTGTTGGGACCGTCGTCTCTGCGTGATGCCACAGGACTAGCGTTTGATGCTTTAGCTGACCAACAAACTTTAGATGTATTAGGTATGAAATCTGAAGAAGAACTCTACCTTTCGCTCATTAACAGTATCGACGCTAGAGCCCGATTACCTTTTAGATACTATGCTTCAGGGTCAGCGTTTGAATATGAATATTTGAAACTATTATATAAAAAATTTCGAGAAATTCAGGTGGCACGATAAGCCAGCTTAGGGCTGTTACATCAGATAATTAGTGTTAGTTTTTGCATCATGGGTTAATTTTAAATGTTTGAGTCAATAGAATGTATAGTAGTTTTAGCTATTTTATCAATTCAAGGTATAATCACGCCTTATAAATTTTCTAGGAATGTCTTTTGTTAGCTGTTATTCGTGTCATATTGATGACTTTGGCTTTAGTTATCATCTCTCTTTGTTCAATTTTATTTTGTTTGATCCGACCATTTCATCGCGATAATGTTCATCATACGGCTAAATACTTAGGCAAAGTTGCAAAAATATTGGGTTTAGAGGTTGAGGTAAGAATACCTGAATCAGTAAAAAATATTGGCCCTGTTGTGTATATTTGTAACCATCAAAATAGCTATGATATTTTTACCGTTAGTAACGCTGTGCAACCCGGAACAGTGAGTGTTGGTAAAAAAAGTTTAAAATGGATCCCTTTTTTCGGACAAATGTATTGGCTAACGGGTAATATTTTAATTGACCGTAAAAATAAAAATAAAGCCATGAATACTATTGATATGACCGCAAATAAAATTCGTGAAAAAAAGCTATCTGTGTGGCTATTTCCTGAAGGAACGCGCAGTTATGGTCGTGGTTTATTACCCTTTAAAACGGGCGCATTTCGTACTGCAGCAAAAGCTGAAGTGCCTATTATTCCTGTATGTGCGAGCAATACCCATAAAACCATCGATTTGAATCGTTGGGATAACGGTAAAATGATTGTTGAATTTTTACCTCCGGTTTATTTATCGAGCGAAGATAAAGAAAAAATTCGTACTATAACCAATAAAACACGTAACGATATGTTAGTTAAAATAACACAATTAAACGATGAAACTGGTCATGAGTTACCACAAGTTAAAGACAAAAATTCACAAAATAAGCAAAAAAGTGAGACAAAATAATGATCGATGAAGAACTACAAGAATGGAAGTTGCATACTGAAGAACTCATTGCAGCGTTAGTAGAAGACGGAACTAACGAAGAAGTACATCATACGATAGAGCACCACTTTTCTAGTGTTGATTTTGATGTGCTTGAAAAGGCGGCTATTACTGCATTTAAGAGTGGTTTTGAAATTGAAGAGCCAGAAGAAGCTGAGCTTGAAACAGGTGAAAAGGTTTTCGCTTTTGATATCATTACCGAACAAGCTTTAGATTTTGATATTATTTTTGATGAAACCCAAAAAATGTACGAGCTAGCAAAGCAATGTAAAGTTGATTATGACGGTTGGGGCACATACTTCGAAGAGTAAGTATATCGATTAAGGTTAATGAGCAGATTAAGGCTAATGAGTCAGTACCTTCGACCTTTGCTTGAATTAACAGTCATTAAAAATAAAAGGTTATCCGATGGATTGGTTAAATACTTTGTTAAGACCTGAAACATTAGCGTTATTAATTCCGATTGTCGCTATCGTTGGTGCATTCTCAGTAGCAGCGCTTAAAGCACATCATAGACATCAAGAGCGAATCGAAAAAATTAAAAACGGCATTAATCCCGATTCATAAAAAACGCAAAGTGTTAACACTTTGCGTTTTTATTTATTACGGTAACGAATCATTGAAACAATTCAGTAGGCGTAAATGGCACTAATATTTTGGTTTTTCGTGTTTTTTACCCATATCGTCAGCTAGCTCTTTAGGCATGTAGTTCTCATCGTGCTTAGCTAATACCTCACTCGCTTTAATGATACTACCATCGACTAATACACCGTTCGCTACAATTCCTTGGCCCTCACGGAATAAGTCAGGCAATATGCCATCGTAGGTAACCGTAACCGTTGGATCTGCTTCAGAGAAGCTAATAGGCATTCTCATGTCGGTTAGCTTAAAGCTTACATGCAAGCTTTCGCTATCGCGATGGACGCTACCTGGAACAACTAAACCACCAATACGTAATCGTTGACCATTAATGGCTTTTAGACCTGTATCTTCTTTACCATTATATATTTCAGAAGGCTTATAGAATAAATCAATATTTTGACTTAATGCATACAAAACTAGACCTGCCACTAAACCTAAACCTATGATTAATGACGTTACTATGGTTAATCGCTTCTTACGACGGGGATTCATGATGTTACCTCTTGAGTATTAATACTACTGTCTTTGATTTGTGCTTTTTGTTGCTCGGCGGCTTGGCGTAATTTTGCTTCTCGCTTGATGCGTTGCACTATTTGTTGCTTAATTTTTTTATGACTATTCATACTAGAAAAAACTAAAACTGTTAAGGCAAATATACTGACGCCATAAGATAACCAAACATAAAAGCCATATCCGCCCATATCTAGAAAAGCACTGATACTATCAAATTGCATTTGATTTATCCTCTGAAGTCACTAAGTCACGTACCCAAGGTCGCATACTATTACGGTTTAATACCTCGGTACGAAATCGAAGGCATATTAACGTTGTTACTAAAAACGAAAACCCGATAAAACACACTAAAAATGGCCAAAACATATCTGCAGTCATCGATGGTTGGCCTAATTTACTTACCGTAGCGCCTTGATGTAATGTGTTCCACCACTCAACAGAATACTTAATAATAGGTAAGTTAATTACCCCAACTAAAGCCAGAATACCTGCGGCTTTTCCTGCTAAAGCTTTGTCGTCAAAGGCGTTGTGTAAAGCCATAACGCCTAAGTATAAAAATAATAATATCAGTTCTGATGTTAACCTAGCATCCCAAATCCACCAAGTACCCCACATAGGTTTTCCCCATGCTGAACCTGTAACCAACGCGATAAAAGTAAAGGTAGCACCAATGGGCGCCATCGCTGCAGCTGAAGCGTCAGCTAATTTCAATTGCCAAACTAAACTTGATAAAGCCGCAATGGCCATGCCTAGGTATATCCCCATCGATAACATTGCTGCAGGAACATGCAAATAGAAAATTCGAAAGGTATCACCTTGTTGATAATCGGCAGGGGCGAAAAGTAAGGCCCAAGTAATACCTATTGATAAGAAAACAAAAGCTAAACGTGCGCACCAAGGTAGTAATTTACCGGTAAAATGATAGCTAATCTCAGGGTTTGCATAAGGGTGCAGCCATTTCCACATCATATTAATTTGTACTCACTTTAAGCGCTGCACTTACAGCAAAGGGGGCCAAGGTTAACGAGGCAAAAAATATTGCCGCGATTATAGCAAGTTGACCGTTATAAGGTAAGTTCATTCCTGCGGTATCAATTGCGCTTGTGGCGAAAATAAGTACCGGAATGTAAAGTGGCAATACTAGCAGGCTTAGCAATACACCACCTTTTTTTATGCCGACTGTTAAGGCAACGCCAATCGCGCCTAATAAGCTTAATACCGGCGTACCTAATAATAATGTCAACATTAATGCACCGTAGCTACTTTCCTGCAAATGTAATAATACGGCTAATAATGGCGCGATAAGTATTAAGGGTAAGCCTGTCAGTAACCAATGCGCGACAATTTTGGCCAGTACTAGAATAAATATTGGGTGTGGGCTTAACAACATTTGTTCAAGTGAGCCATCAGCATAGTCAGACTTAAACAACCTATCTAATGAAAGTAAAGTTGATAGTAAGGCAGCGACCCAAATTATACCGGGTGCAATGCGCGATAACATGGTGCTTTCAGGGCCAACCCCTAATGGAAAAAGGGTGACGACAATAACAAAGAAAAGTAATGGGTTGATGATATCGTCGCGGTGACGAAATGCGATCATTAAGTCTCTTTTTACTATTAAAGCAAAGGCAGCACGATAAGAAAGTTGTGTCATGAATAATTACTCTAGTAAATTCGGTAAGCTAAAGAGACTTTCTTCACTCGCTCGGCAGGCAATGAGAGATCTTGATGTGTAGTGAGTATTACACAACCGCCGTTATTGGCATGTTCAACAAACAGTTGTTCTAATTGCTCTACGCCTAACTTGTCAATTGCCGTAAAAGGTTCATCCAAAATCCAAATTTTAGCTTGGCTCTGCCACAACCGTGACAAAGCAATACGTCGGTGCTGTCCTGCACTCAAATGAGAGGCTAATGCATCTTCAAAACCTAATAAATTAACTTTAGCTAATGTGCTTTCAGCTGTTGTGCTATCTAAGCCATGCAGCGCAAGATTAAACTCAAGATTTTCTTGAGCTGTCATCTCATCTTTAACACCAGGTAAGTGCCCTAAATACAGTAAATCTTGATGAAATAACTCGCGCTGTTGTGTAATGTTTTTATCTTGAAAATAAACACCACCATCGTAGGGTTGAGAAAGGCCAGCAAGAATACGCAGTAAACTGGTTTTTCCTGCGCCATTTGGCCCTTCAATTTGCAATATATCGCCAGGTGAAATACTGATGTTAAGCGCTTCGAATAATACACGCTCTTCACGAATACAGGTTAAGCTTTTGGCGCTTAACAAGTTTTTACTCATTGATGGTGTAATTTTATTTTCGATGTTTAGGTTTTGCAAACTTCTTCACTTAACGATTTAATAGATTTTAATAAAAGGGGAATAACACCAGCTAGATATTTATGTTAGTCGATGTAAACATTGCTTATGATACTATATCGCTCAATAAAGGCTAGTAACAGATATTCCGTAAGCTTTCTTATTTTGGGCTGATAATTTACCTTATGTGATCAAAACAGTTACTTCATTCGTATAACGAAATAATTGTATTAACAATGCATTATCCAACACATTATCAAAGTTATGGACAATTCCTTTGCTTGAGCAATTACGATAATATGTTAGTAGCAACAGCGCAAAAAAGGAAACCTATGAGAAACCTTACATTGATTACCCTTATTGCTTTAACCTCATTTGCAGTTAAAGCCCAAAATGATGTTGGTCAGACTCAATCCGAGTATGTCGAATCAACACCTTCTTGTTTAGCGTTTATGCAGCATAGTGAGAAAAAGTTACATGCGAAAGAGAAACTAGATTTATGTCAATTAACCGCTGGTAAGGCAATACTAATTGTTAATACGGCGAGTCATTGTGGTTTTGCTCCACAATTTAAAACACTTGAAAGCATACATAAAGAATATAAAAGCCAAGGCTTAGTGGTTATTGGTTTTCCTTCAAATGACTTTTTTCAAGAAGAAGATAACGAAAAAGATACTGCTGAGATATGTTTTGTTAATTATGGCGTAACTTTTACTATGTTATCGCCTGTGCATGTTTATGGCAGTGAAGCACACCCCATATTTAAAACATTAGCGGATAAAACTACAGCACCTAAGTGGAACTTTTATAAGTACCTAGTGAGCGCAGATGGGAAAACGGTTAAGCACTTTAATAGTCGTGTTAAACCTGATTCAGTAGAATTCACCAACGCTATCAACGAAATTTTATAGAGAACATTCATGTCAAGATACGCAGGGCAAAGTAAAAAAATTCATGATTGCACCTCAAAATCAGGTGTGCTTTTAACGAATTTAGGAACACCAGATAGTCCGACAACCGGAGCGCTCAGACGTTATTTACGTGAGTTTTTATCTGATCCGCGAGTGGTAGAAATTCCTCGCTTGGTCTGGTTGGTTATTTTGCATGGCATTATTCTCAGAGTACGTCCAAAAAAGTCAGC